>DATILQ010000252.1:0-1681 GCA_035476235.1 Burkholderiales bacterium | reverse complement strand
AGGACCTCTACGGCGAGCATGTCTTTCCGCTGCAGCTCACCATCCTGCTGTCGCAGCCTGAGCGCGATTTCACCGGCGGCGAGTTCGTGATGACCGAGCAGCGCCCGCGCATGCAGTCGCGCGCGGAGGTGGTGCCGCTCGGGCAGGGCGACGCGGTGATCTTCGCGGTCAACGAGCGGCCGGTGCGCGGCACGCGCGGCGCGTATCGGGTGAAGCTGCGCCACGGCGTGAGCCGCGTGCGCTCGGGGCACCGCTACACCGCCGGCATCATCTTCCACGACGCGGCCTGAACGCGCTAAGGCGCGCCGCGCACACAATCCGGCAGCCGGCTGTCCAGAAACCCGTACAGAAAAAACGCGCCGCTGCCAATATATTCGGGCGGCTTTCAATAAAACGAGAACAAGCCGGGAGGGCAGAGAGAGATGCGCGAGGCACCCGATAAGAAGCCCCTTGTACTGATCGTCGACGACGACGAGAGCATCCGCTTGCTGCTCAAGAAGCAGGTGGAGCGCGACGGTTACGCGGTCGCGACGGCGGCGGACGGTCTTAGCGGGATCACCGCGGCGCGCACGCTGTTTCCGGATGTCGTGCTGCTCGACGCGCTGATGCCCGATACGGACGGGTTCGAGGTCGCCGAGGCGCTGAAATCCGCCGAAGCCACGCGCAGTGCCCCGATCATCATGATCACCGCGCTCGGTGACCGGGAATCGAAGCTGCGGGCGCTGAAGGCCGGCGTGCAGGAGTTCGTCACCAAGCCGATAGACCGCGACGAAGTGTCGTTACGGATACGCAACGTCCTCGTCCTGAAGGAGTACAGCAACTTTCTCGCCGATCAGAACCGCATCCTCGAGCAGCGGGTGGCGGATCGCACCCGCGAAGTGCTGGAGAGCTACCGCGAGACGATCGCCACCCTGACTCGCGCAGCGAGCTACAAGGACGAGGAAACGGGCGCCCACGTCAGGCGCATCAGCTTCTATACGCAGGAGCTCGCCAGCGCCCTCGGCATGAGCGCGGCGTTCTGCGAAACGATCCATTATGCGAGCCCGATGCACGATATCGGCAAGCTCGCCATTCCGGACTCGATTCTGTGCAAGAGCGGGCCGCTGACCGCCGAGGAGTGGACCGTCATGAAGTCGCACACGACGATCGGCGCCCAGCTCATCGGCGCCGGCAATTCGCCGTACCTGCAGATGGGCGCCGAGATCGCCTTGCACCACCACGAGCGCTGGAACGGCGGCGGCTACCCTGCCGGCCTGAAGGGCGAGCGCATCCCGTTTTCCGCGCGCATCATGAACATCTGCGACCAGTACGACGCGCTGCGCTCTGTGCGCTCGTACAAGAAAGCGCTGCCACACGACACGGCGGTGGAGATCATCACGACCGGAGACGGCCGCACCATGCCGGCGCACTTCGATCCGGAGGTCGTGCACGCGTTCAAGCGCAGCGCGAAGCGCTTCGCCGAGATCTTCGCGACCATGCCGGATTGAGGCTAGGGGGCCGGCAGAGTGAACAGCTCGTGCTCTCCGTCCAGGCCTTTCAGCGCGTGCTTGCCTGCCGATACCAGGGTTCCCCGGCAGGCCGCGGCAAAGGCCGCCGAGGTCAGCACCGGCTTCTTCAGCTCTTTCGTCATGGATTCGATGCGCGCCGCTTCGTTGGCGGCTGCGCCGATCACGGTGAACTC
>DATILQ010000251.1:0-22053 GCA_035476235.1 Burkholderiales bacterium | reverse complement strand
CTCCGCAGCGTTCACCGTAACGTTTACAGCGGCTGAGGTCATAGCGCCGCCGAGGTTGTCCGTGACACGCGCCGTCAAGGCATAGGTGCCTTGCGGAACTTCGGTCCAAACGAAACTGTAAGGCGGCGTACTGAGTGTGGTGATCAGCGTAGTGCCATAGAGGTACTCGACGCTGGCGATGGAGCCGTCTGTATCGGCGACTTGGACTGCGAGCGGAATGTTCGCTGGAGCTTTAAAGGCCGCGCTACTGCTGGGGCTTGTGAGCGAGACGCTCGGCAGGGCATTCACGGTGATCGAAACCGGATCCGAGAGATCGATGTCGCCCTTGTCGTTGGTCGCTTTGGCGGTCACCGCATAGTTACCCGCTGCCACACCGGTCCAATTGAGTGTGTACTGGTCATCACGCCGAGGGCCGGCAACGGCGCCGATGAGATTTGTTCCCTGAAAGAATTCGACCTTTACGATCGGGTGATTCTTCTGCTTCGCTTGCGCGATGGCCGAGAGCACGATTGCCGCGGGCGCATGGTAGAGCGCTCCGCCGACGGGCTCCGTGAGCGTGACGTCGAGCTTGTCTTTCTTCGCCCAGGCAGCCGAAATCGGCTCAAACAATCCGAGCGTGACGAAAAGCAAAGTAACCGAAGCTTTTTCCCCCACAGACCCTCCTCCCAAAAGGCCTGAAAAGCTCGATTCAGACGCCTATGTTAGACGGTCGGTCTGCTGCGTGTATAGCCCTTGGACAAAAAGATTAACCTAGACGACGATGGCTTGCGGTGCCCCGGACGCCTTTTCGATTACGCCGATCTCGTAGACCGTCTCGCCAGCCGCGCGCAGCAGCTCGGCGGCGCGCTTGGCGTCCGCGGCGGCGACGACGACAGCCATGCCGATGCCGCAATTGAACACGCGCTGCATCTCCTCCTCGGCGACGTTGCCTTCGCGTTGCAGCCAGCGAAAGACTTCGGGCCGCGGCCAGGAAGATTTCCTGATGACAGCTTTGGTCTTTTCCGGAAGGACGCGGGGCACATTCTCGATGAGCCCGCCGCCCGTGATGTGAGCCAGGCCCTTGACGGACACTGATTCAAGCAGCTTGAGAACAGGCTTGACGTAGATGCGCGTCGGTTCCAGAAGGTCGAAGCCCCGCGGCGGCTCGGCGCGCTCGAGTATTTTGCGGATCAGCGAATAGCCGTTGGAATGCGGGCCGCTCGAGGCGAGCCCGAGGACCACATCGCCCGGCCGGATCGAGCGCCCGTCGACGATGCGGTCCTTCTCTACGACGCCGAGCGCGAAGCCGGCCAGATCGTATTCGTCCTTGGGGAACGCGTTCGGATGCTCGGCCGTCTCGCCGCCGATCAGCGCGCAGCCGGCCAGCTCGCAACCCGCAGCGATGCCCTTGAGGACTTGCGTCGCAACTCGCACATCGAGCTTTTCGCAGACGTAGTAGTCGAGGAAGAACAGCGGCTCAGCCCCACTAACGAGAATGTCGTTGACGCTCATCGCCACCAGATCGATGCCCACCGTGTCGTGCCGCTGCAGCGCGAAGGCGAGCTTGAGCTTGGTGCCGACGCCGTCGGTTCCCGACACGAGCACCGGGTGACGGTATTTCTTCGGGATCTGGCACAGCGCGCCGAAACCGCCGATGCCGGCGAGCACCTCGGGCCGCAGCGTGCGCCGGGCGAAGGGCTTGATCGCCTCGACCAGCGCGACGCCGGCCTCGATGTCGACGCCGGCGTCGCGGTAGGAAAGTCCTTTCGACATGCTAGAGTCCAAATTCTACTCGACATGCCAGCACTCGCTTCGCCGCAGCTCTGGGCCTGGATCACGATCGCGCTGACGGCCGGATTCCTCGCCTGGCTGCTGTCGCCGATCCTCGCGCCGTTTCTCTTCGCCGCGATCCTTGCGTACATCTTCGATCCGCTCGTCGAGCGGCTCACGCGCCGCCGGGTGCCGCGCACCCTGGCCGTCGTGCTGGTGCTGCTGCTCGCCGTGGTTATTGCCGTAGCCATCATGCTCGTCGTCTTGCCTTTGTTCTACAAGGAAACGCGGCTGCTGATGGAGAAGCTGCCGGGGTTCGTCGCCTGGTTCAATGCCCACGCCGCGCCCTGGCTCAAAGCCAGGCTCGACCTCGACGTCCGGCTCGACGCCGAGAACGCGACGCAGCTCGGCAAGCAGATACTTTCGGAGAACGACCAGTTGGCGAAGCACCTGCTCGCGTCGCTGAAGACTGGCGGCATGGTGCTGATCACGATCCTTGCCGATCTGGTGCTGGTGCCGGTCGTGCTTTTCTACCTCCTGCGCGACTGGAACCTGCTGCTCGATCGCGTCGACGTCCTGATTCCGCGGCGCGTCCACGCCAAGGCCCGCGCCATGGCGGCGGAGGTCGACGCGGTGCTCGCGCAATGGCTGCGCGGCCAGATCCTGGTCATCGCCATCATGAGCGTCTATTACGTGCTCGCGTTATGGCTGGCAGGGCTGGAGTTCGCGCTGCCGATCGGCATCCTGACCGGCCTCGCGGTCATCGTTCCGTACGTCGGGATCGTGACCGGGCTGATCCTCGCGACGCTCACCGCCTTGATGCAATTCAATGATCCTGCCGGGCTGCTCTGGGTATGGCTGGCCGTCGGCATCGGCCAGGGGCTCGAGGCGATGGTGGTCACACCGCTGATCGTCGGCGAGCGGATCGGCCTGCATCCGGTGGTGGTCATTTTTGCGCTGCTCGCGTTTGGTCAGGTGTTCGGCTTCTTCGGGGTGCTGCTGGCTCTTCCGGCCAGCGCCGCGCTGCTGGTGGGCCTGCGGCACCTGCGCGCGGCCTACTTCGCCAGCCCGCTCTACGGCGGCAATTGAGATGCGGCAGCTTCCTCTCCAGATCTCCGCGCCGGCCGAGCCTCGCTTCGAGAACTACCTCGCTGGGGCGAACATCGAGGCGCTGGCGCGCATCCGGGCGCTCGCGGCGGGCAGCCTGCACGAGGCAGTCGTGTACCTGTGGGGCGAACCGGGTAGCGGACGCACCCACCTGTTGCGCGCCGCGGCGCACGCCAATCCCGAGCTCTTTATCGCCGACGACGTCGAGACACTCGATGCCGCCGCACAGCAAGCGCTGTTCGTCGCGATCAATGCCGCGCGCGATGGACAGGCCGCGGTGCTTGCGGCGGGTACTGCGCCGCCAGCGCAGCTGCTATTGCGCGAAGATCTCCGAAGCCGGCTCGCCTGGGGCCTGGTTTACCAGCTCAAGCCCCTCACGGACGCCGAAAAGGCGCTCTATCTGAGGGCAGAGGCTGAACGCCGCGGACTGCGGCTCAGCGACGAGGTGGTCTGGTACCTGCTGAACCACCTCCCCCGCGACCTGGGGAGCCTGCACAGGGTACTAGAGGTGCTTGACCGGTATTCCCTTGCCAGCCAGCGGGCGGTGACGCTGCCTCTCGTGCGGGAGGCGCTTTCCGCGGCGCAAGATGGTGCAAACTGCCTCGACAAACCGGGGCGGCCTGAGTAGATTACCGGACCAGATCAGGAGGCCACGCCAGTGCAAAAGAGGACCCTCGCGCTTCTGTCTTTCGCTCTCGGCGTTGCGCTGGGCGCGGCGGTTCCGGCGTATGCACAGTCCGGGCTGCGCGTCCCTCAGCGCGGCGAGCCGGGTCTTGATCCGGCTCTGGCACGGGGTGGGTTGGCGGCGGTCGATCCCGACCGGGTCGGGTTCGCGACCTACAGCTGGCGCGAAGCCGTCGGCCTGGCACCCAGTCCGCGCATGCAGCTCTCCTATTCCTTCGGTGACCGGGGCAGTCTCGGCATGTCGTATATCAACGGCCGGGAATCCGAGTACGACGCGCGTCAATATTCTCTGTTTGGCCGCTACTGGTTCGCCCACGACTGGGCCGTGAGCGCCGAAGCATTGTCCCGCGACACGCCCGGTCTTCTCCGGTTGAACGACTTCCGCATCGGCGTCCAGCGCCGCTTCTGAGGCAGGAAAACCCCTCGGGTACACTGAGGCGCTTTCATGCGCCTCACCTTGTTCGACCTCGACAACACGCTGCTTGCCGGCGACAGCGACTACGAGTGGGGTCAGTTCCTGGTCGATCGCGGCATCCTCGAGCGCGAGGCGTACGAGGCGCAGAACCGCGCGTACTACGAGCAGTACCAGGCCGGTACGCTCGACATCCATGAATACCTCGGCTTCGCGCTGAGACCGCTGGCCGAGCATACCCCTCAGGACCTCGCCCGCTGGCACGCCGAGTTCATGCGCACCCGGATAGTGCCAATGATCGCCGCGGGGGCGCGCGCGTTGGTTGGTGCGCATCTCGCTGCCGGTGATCTCTGCGCCATCGTGACTTCTACCAATAGCTTCGTGACCGCGCCCATTGCCCGCGAGTTCGGCGTTCCTCACCTCATCGCCACCGAGCCCGAAACGCAGCGTGGGCGCTTCACCGGCCGCGTGGCCGGCATTGCGTGCTTTCGCGGCGGCAAGGTGCGGCGCGTCGACGAGTGGCTGGCGGGCTTGGGCAGGTCCCTGCGCGGTTTTCCTGAAAGCGCCTGCTACAGCGACTCTCACAACGACCTGCCGCTGCTCGAGCGGGTCAGCCGCCCGGTGGCCGTGGATCCCGATGAGCAGCTCGCGACCACAGCCAGGCAGCGCGGCTGGGAAGTGATCTCCCTGCGCGGGTAAAATCCCGGCCCTTAATGATCAAGCGGTTGATAAGACGCGTGCTCGGGCTGCCCTCGGAGGTCCGCGTGCCGCGCGGCCAGCACGACCTCACGCGGGACGCCATCAGCCCGGCTACCGCGAAGGTCTGCGCGGCATTGCGCGAAGCCGGTTTTTCAGGCTACGTCGTCGGCGGCGCCGTCCGCGACCTGCTTCTCCGCATCACTCCCAAGGACTTCGACGTCGCGACCGACGCGCGCCCCGAGCAAGTGAGGCCGCTGTTTCGCCGCGCCATCATCATCGGCCGCCGCTTCCGGCTGGTGCACGTGATGCTGGGCCCCGAGACGATCGAAGTCTCGACTTTCCGCGCCGCTGACCCGGAAACGGCGGAAAAGGACGAGCACGGGCGCGTATTGCGCGACAACGTCTTCGGCACCCAGGAAGAGGATGCACGACGGCGCGATTTCACCGTCAATGCGCTGTACTTCGACCCGCAGAGCGAAGAGGTAGTGGATTTCCACGGCGGCCTGGCCGATCTGAAAAAGCGCGTGCTGCGCGTGATCGGCGATCCGCAGACCCGCTACCGGGAAGATCCGATACGCATGCTGCGGGCCGTGCGGCTCGCGGCGAAGCTGGGCCTCACGCTCGACCCGGCAACGCGCGAGCCGATCCGCGCGCTGGCCCCGCTCCTCGAGCGCGTGCCGCCGGCGCGCTTGTTCGACGAGATGCTGAAGCTGCTGCTTTCCGGGCACGCCAGCGCCTGCCTGCGCCAGCTGCGCGACGTCGGGCTGCACAAGGGCGTGCTGCCGCTGCTCGACGTCATTCTCGAGCAGCCGCTCGGGGAGCGGTTCGTGACCCTCGCGCTTGCGCAGACCGACGAGCGGGTGCTCGCCGGACGCCCGGTATCGCCGGCCTTCCTGTTCGCAGCGTTGCTCTGGCACGAAGTACTGGCCGCGTGGAAGGCACGGCAGGCCCGCGGTGAGCGCGCCATGCCGGCGCTCGAGGCAGCGATGGATGATGTGCTCGATACGCAGTGCGCCAAGCTGGCCATCACGCGCAAGCTCACCGCCACCATGCGGGAGGTTTGGGCAATGCAGCCGCGCTTCGAGCAGCGATCAGGACAACGCGCGTATCGCCTGTTCGAGGCGGCGCGCTTTCGCATGGCTTACGATTTTCTCGCATTGCGCGCCGCGAGCGGAGAAGTCCCCGCCGAGCTCGAAGCCTGGTGGCGCGCTTTCCAGAGCGCCGACCCCGAAACGCGCAAGGCGATGCTGCTTCCCGACACCGGGCCGCGCAAGCGCCGCCGGCGCCGGCGGAAGAAGCGGCCGGCGGAGGCCGCCTCTCAGCCCGCGTGACGCTTGCCTACGTGGCGATCGGCTCGAACCTCGGCAGGCCGCTAGAGGAGGTGGAACAGGCGTTCGAGGACCTCGGCGGCATCGCGCAGACCGTCCTCGTAAAACGATCCTCGCTGTATCGCTCCAAGCCGCTCGGGTACGCCGACCAGCCGCCATTCGTCAATGCCGTGGCGCTGCTCGACACCGCGCTTCCCGCTGAGCGCCTGCTTGACGCGCTGCAGGCAATCGAGGCGCAGCATGGCCGCAGCCGCAGCTTTGCCAATGCACCGCGCACGCTCGATCTCGACTTGCTGCTCTATGGCGACGCCGTCGTGGACCAGCCGCGGCTGGTTGTACCGCATCCGCGGATGCATCTGCGCGCCTTCGTATTGCGGCCGCTGCTCGAAATCGCGGCGGGAATCGCCATTCCGGGAATCGGCGCGGCACAGGCAATGCTGGAACAATGCAGGGATCAGTCGGTGGAAAGAATCGGTGGATAAGTTCCGCTACCTCGCCGTGGAAGGGCCGATCGGCGCCGGCAAGACGACCTTGGCAAAGCGTCTTGCATCGAGGTTATCGGCCGAGCTGCTGCTCGAGCAGCCGTGGGAGAACCCGTTCCTCGCCCGCTTTTACCAGGACATGGCACGCTTTGCGCTGCCGGCGCAGCTGTTCTTCCTGTTCCAGCGCGCGCGCATGATCGAGCCGCTGGTGCAGCCGGACATGTTCGGCAAGCCGACGGTGGCCGATTTCCTCCTCGACAAAGACCCGCTTTTCGCGCGTATCACGCTGTCGGGCGATGAGCTGGCGCTGTACCAGAAAATCTACGAGGCGCTGCGTCCCCGGGCGCCGGTTCCGGATCTCGTTATTTATCTGCAGGCGCATCCCGGCACGCTGATAGAAAGGGTCAGGCGCCGCAGGGCTGGCTACGAGCGCGGCATCAGTGAGGAATATCTGGCGGTGCTCGCCGAGAGCTACGCGCGGTTCTTCTACCACTACTCGGCCGCTCCGGTGCTGATCGTCAACTCCGAGAATCTCAATTTCGTCGAGCGCGATGCGGATTTCGAGCTGCTCGTGTCCCGGGTACGCGGCATGAAGAGCCGGCGGGAGTTCTTCAACCTCGGCTGATGCGCGTCCTGAGCGACATCGCCTCCCTGCGCGCGGCGGTACGGGCTGCGGGGCCCGTGGCGCTCGTTCCCACCATGGGAAACCTGCACGAGGGCCACCTTTCCCTCATCCGGCTGGCGCGCCGTCATGGCGGCGCCGTAGCGGTGAGCATCTTCGTCAACCGCCTGCAGTTCCTGCCCGGTGAGGACTTCGATCGCTACCCGCGCACCTTCGAGCGCGACTGCGCAATGCTGGAAGCGGAGGAGGTCGAGCTGCTTTTTGCACCAGACGAGGGTGTCCTGTATCCGGAGCCCCAAACCTTTATGGTGCGGCCACCGCCGATCGCCAACGAGCTGGAGGGCCGCTTTCGACCCGGCTTCTTTCACGGGGTGGCAACAGTGGTGCTGAAGCTGCTCAATTGCGTGCAGCCGGTCGCGGCGGTCTTCGGAAAGAAGGATTATCAACAGCTTATGATCGTGCGTGGCATGGTCAGGCAACTGGATCTGCCGGTGGAAATCGTCGCCGGCGAGACCGCGCGCGAGCGCGACGGCCTCGCGATGAGCTCCCGCAACAACTACCTTTCGACCGCCGAACGCGCCGAGGCGCCGCGACTTTATCGGACGCTCCTTGAGGTCAAGGCAGGGAAAATCTCCGGCGAGAAAGCGGTAGCGGCGCTTGCCGCGGCGGGCTGGAAGCCCGATTACATCGAAATTCGCCGCCGGCAGGACCTCGCACCGCCCGACGGTACGGAGCGCGAGTTGGTCGTCCTCGGTGCCGCGCGCCTGGGGACAACCCGGCTGATCGACAACGTCGAGGTCTAACTCCCCGTTCCGAATTAGGGTCTATCCCGGATAGGGATCGAACGTCATGGCCTCGACCGGGCAGCCGATGGCCCTAGCCAGCCTGTCCATCGCGTCGTCGGTGATCCGCAGGGGCTGGAAATCCCCTTCCCCGCCCTTGGAAGAGATGAACGCCTTGGCCGCCGCCTCGGTATTCCACGTCACCACCGGGTCGGGGCTGATACCCGGAACTTGGCGGCAGATCGGAAAACCATCGGATTTATAGACGATTGCGTACATTCGCCTGCCCTGCCGCCCTAATTTAACCGATGTCGCGCTGCCGCAACAAGGCAGAGCCCCCCTCAGGAAGACCCTGATTGCGCGGCGCATCACCCTGGGCGTCTAATCGGCTTGGGAGGCACCAGTGTGGCTTTTTCCACACCGGGCCGAGGCGATAGCCCCCACCCAGGGGCATTTTTTCACGGGGAGATGGCAATGAGCAATTTGCGAGACGCAGTCGGCCTCTGCATACCGTATGGGAAGGCCAATTCGCAGTACGAGACCGAGTTCGAGCCCGCCACCGGCACGATCTGGGGATATTTCAAACCGCGTGGCACGGCGTGCTTCAGCCTTGGCCTGCTCAAGGACATCCGCGGGCATGACAACGCGCTCGCAACCAACGGCGGCAAGGTCGAGGTGGAAGGCGTGACGTTCGCCGCGAGCCACTATGTGCTCGCATCCCGCACGCCACGCGTATTCAACCTGGGCGGCGACCTCGCGCTGTTCGTGCTGCTCATCAAAGCACGCGACCGCGACGCGCTCGCCCACTACGCCAAGCTTTGCATCGACAACATGTACCCGAGGATCCGCAACTTCTCTTGCCGCAGCTTGACGACGATCTCGCTCGTCCAAGGCGACGCGCTCGGCGGCGGATTCGAATGCGCCCTGTCGTCCGACGTGATCGTCGCCGAAGAAAGCGCCCAGATGGGACTGCCCGAGATCCTGTTCAATCTTTTCCCGGGCATGGGCGCTTACAGCCTGCTTGCGCGCCGCATCGGCATGCGCGCCGCCGAAGACCTGATTCTGTCGGGCCGCGTGCTACCCGCCCAGCAACTGCATGAAATGGGCGTCGTCGACGTAGTGGCGCCCGACGGCCAGGGCGAGGCGGCGGTGCGGGAGTGGATCGCCAAGAATGCCAGGCGCAGAAACGGGCTGCAAGCAGTTCATCGCGTGCGGCAGCTGGTGCATCCGGTGACGCGCGAAGAGCTCGATGCGATCACCGACACGTGGGTGGATGCCGCGTTGCTCCTCGAGGACCGCGACCTGAAGATGATGAGCCGCATCGTGCGCGCGCAGATGCGCCGCATGGAAGCTGGCGATGTCGTCGATGTCGCGGCGGCGGCGATGGCCGAGGAACGGCTCGCGGCAACGGCCTGAGGTTTCAGCCGCTGACCGAGGACTGGAATCCGCCTTCGCCGAACATGCGTCCGAACTGGTAGAAGTTGACGCGCGTGGAATTGACGATGGACTCTTGCGCATCCGGGTCGTCGATCGTCTTCAACAGCCTGTTCAGCTTCGCCATGTGGTCGACGTCCATGGTGGCGTGCGAGGAAAGGAACCGGAAGCCGCCTGCATCGACGTTGCGGCCGAGCGTTCGCGCAATCGAATCGGAGACCCTTCCCCCATAGACGGAGGAAACGACCTCGAGCATGTAGAGCATTCCCAGCACCGAACAGGGGTGCACCCGTTCAGCGCCGAAGTAGTTGAATGCGATCATGGCCTGCACTGGCGCGCTCGGCGGATGCGCTCTGGCGCTCGCGACATCGCCCCCTATCGCCTCGATGTCTTCGAGCACCCATGTCTCGTGACCCTTTTCCTCCTCGATGCGGTCGTACAAGTCGTAACGCACTTCCCTGAAGCGGTCGCTGCAGCGCGCTACAGCGGCCGCCATCACCGGGCAGAAATGCCAGACGATGTGATAAAGGTCGTGCAAGAAGGCCTTGTACTCGGCGAGCGACAGGCCGTGATGGATCATCGAGTTCACCTTCGGAATCGTTTCAAGCTCGCGACGATTGGCGTCGGTCATCTCGACGAGCGTAATGAAGAACGACATCGGTAGCGCTCCGGAACGATTCGTGGCACTTTGCCGTGGCTGCGGATTCTAGCGTGCCGCGGGAAAATCAGCCGGCGGACTGTTTCCTGTCTCGCAGATAGCGCTCGAGCTCGCTGCTCGCGGCGCTGAGTTCGTCGGCGATGGAGCGCATCAGCCCGGGCGCCTGGAGCCGTAGCTCGGCGTCCGAGAGCTTGCCCAGATTCGTGCACACCTTGGTCAGCCGGTCGGTTCCCATGCTGGCCGAGGAGCCCTTCATCGCGTGCAGGAGCGACTTGAGCTCGTGGTAATTGCGTGCCGCGACCGCCTGCTCCATGCGGCCCACGAGCGCGGTGTTGTCGGCGACAAACACGTCGATCAGCTTTTCCAGGAAGCCCGGCGACGAGCCGAGCGCGTCCAGATCGGCGAGCGTCTCGGTGTTGATGACTGTCGGCGCTGCGGCCACAGTGCGGCTGGCCGGGCGCGAAGCTGGCGCTGGCTCTGGGCGCCGCGCCTCCTCCGCTTTCCCGGTGCAAAGCTTCTGCAGTTCGTCGAGCAGCCGCGCCGCCTCGATCGGCTTCGCCAGGAACGCATCGGCGCCAGCTTCGAGACATTCGCGGCGGGCTTCAGCCGTCGCGTCCGCGGACAGGATCGCCACCGGCAGCCTTTCCCGGCCGCGAGTCATGAGGCGCAGCGCCCGCAGCGTCTCGATTCCCCCGAGCTCCGGCATATTGCGGTCGAGAAGCACGATGTCGTAGCGCTCCTTCTCGAACGCGTCGAGCGCCTGCTCGCCATCGTTGACCACGGTGGCGCTGTGGCCGCCGCGATCTAGAATGCGGCCGATCACCTCGCGGTTGGTCGCGTTGTCGTCGGCGACCAGCACCCGCAATTTCCTCGCTTCGACGCCGCGCCGCGCATAGTCCTGCAGCCGCACGACGCCTTCGCGCACCTCATCACCCGCCGATACCGAATGCAGCACGTTGAAAAGCTGCCGCTTGTCAAAGGGCAGCTCGAGTACCGCCGCGAATCCGGAGGACAGCGCCTCGAACCGCGGAATATCTGCGTCGCGAGGTACCGCAAGTACGGTGGGGGGTGCAGGGTCCGGAGCCGCACGGCGAAAGCGCTGCGCGAGCTTTGGATCTTCGCCCGACCCGTAGAGCACCGCGCTGTGATAGGGCTTCGCCAGGCTGATTTCGGCGACGAGCCGCGCCACGCCTTCCTCGACGTCAGCGACCGCGACGGGCGTGGCGCCCCAGCCCGCGAGCACACGGTCGAGCGGCTCGCGCTGGGCCTCCGGGAAGCCGACGAGCAGTATCCTGACGCCGGCGAGCTCGCCGCTGCCGGCACCTACACGCTCAGGCTGCTTCTCCAACTGCACTTCCACCCAGAAGGTGGTGCCGAGGCCGACCGCGCTTTCCAGCCCGATCTTGCCTCCCATCAGGCCGACGAGCTGCTTCGCGATGGTCGTGCCCAGCCCCGTGCCGCCGAAGCGGCGGGTGGTGGACTGGTCCGCCTGCGTAAAGCTTTCGAAGATGCTCGTCTGCGCCTCGGGCGGAATACCGATCCCCGTGTCGCGGATGGAGAACTTGAGGCGCACGCTGGATTCTGTTTCGCTTTGCGCGGACACATGCACCGTCACGCTGCCGCGTTCCGTGAACTTCACCGCGTTGCCAGCCAGGTTGATCAGGATCTGCCGCAGGTAATGCGGGTCGCCGCGCACCGCGGGCGGTACTTCCGGCATGAGGGACACCACGAACTCCACGCCCTTGGCTGCGGCCTGGGCAGCCAGGATGCGGCAGGTGCTGTTGAGGAGCGCGTGCAGGTCGAAATCGGCCTTCTCCAGCGTGACCTTTCCGGCCTCGATCTTCGAGAAGTCGAGAACGTCTTCGACCAGGCCCAGCATCACGCGCGATGAGCTGCGCAGGGTCTGCAGCATGTCGGCCTGCTCGCGGGTAAGCGGGGTGTCGCGCATCAGGTCCGACATGCCGATAATGGCATTCAACGGCGTTCTCATCTCGTGACTCACCACCGAGATGAAGCGGCGCTTCGCCTGGTTGGCGGCCTCTGCGCGTGCCAGCGCGTCGAACAGCTTCGTGACCAGCGAGCGAACGTACACGCTCAGAGGGATGAAACCAAACAACAGGCCGTAGCCGACGTAAGAGTGAGCGCGCCAGAATTCGTTGTACCAGAGCACGACAGTGAACCCCGCAATGCTCAGGCCGAGCGCCACCAGCAGGTAGCGTTGGCCGAAGCGAAAGCCGTTCGCCAGGGTGACCCACACGTACACGAGGAACAGCGGCGCCGAGCGCTCGCCGAGGAAAGCCATGACCCAGGTCAGCGTGCCGAGGTCGGCGCCCGCGCCGATCACTCGCCGCATGGGCGACTCGCCCGGCGCAACGAGGATGTGGGCGAAAACGAGGACCGCCACCGCGAGATAGCCGAGCATGACGAAAAGCGTCGGCTGGAGCCCCTGTGCAAGCGCACCAGGCAGCAGGTATAGAACGATCAACCCGCCCACTACCAGGCGCACCAGCGCCTGCTCGTGCTCGGTGTCCGGGCGTCCGGAAAGCCTGGCGCGCAGCTTCGCGAGGAGCTCGCCGGCCGTCGCCATCAACGTTCCGTCGGCGGGTCCTGCCACTCGCGCTGGATCTGCCCCACCTCGGACTTCATGCCGAGAAAGGCATCGACCATGCGCGGATCGAAATGCCGCCCTGCCTGTGAAGTGATGTACTCGAAGGCGCGCTCCTCGGGCCACGCGGCCTTATAGGGCCGCACCGACGTCAGCGCGTCGTAGACGTCCGCCACCGCGACGATGCGGGCGCAGAGCGGAATATGGTCGCCGACCAGGCCGTTCGGATAGCCCGAGCCCTCGTACTTCTCGTGGTGGCCGAGCGCGATGAGGGCCCCCATGCGCACGTACTTCGAGGCGCTGCCCTTCAGGATCTCGTGCCCGATGACAGGGTGGCGCCGCATTACCTGCCACTCGGCGTCGTCGAGCTTGCCCTTCTTCAGCAGGATATGGTCTGGAATGCCGATCTTGCCGATGTCGTGCAGCGGCGCGGAAAGCTCGATGGTCTCCGCCTCGTCGTGATCGAGGCCGAGCGCCCCGGCGATCAGGCGCGAGTAGCGCGACATGCGGATCAGGTGATAGCCGGTCTCCTCGTCGCGGAATTCGCCCGCCCGCGCAAGGCGCAGCAGCGTTTCCTTTTCCCGCTCGCGCACGTCCTTGGTCGCGTCCTCGACCATGTGCTCGAGCAGGCGCCGCCGGTCCTCGAGCGCGAGCTGCTGGCGGCGCAGCGTCAGCAGGTTCCTGCAGCGCGCCAGGCATTCGCGCGCGTCGACCGGCTTGGTCAGGAAGTCGGTGATCCCGGCGTCGAGCGCCGCGTAACGCACCTTGCGGTCGTCGTGCACCGTCACCATCACGATCGGCACGTGCTCGTAGCCGGGGAGCGCGCGCAGGCGTTTCACGAACTCGATGCCGTCCATCTCCGGCATCATGTAATCGACAAGCACCAGGTCGGAGACGTGCCGCGTCGCCCAGACCACGGCGTCCACCGGACGCGCGAAACCTTCCACGCCGACGCGCTCGTCTATGCTGCGAACCACCTGCTCCAGGATCGCGCGCCCTGTCGACTGGTCGTCGACGACCATGACCGTATTGCGCGCCGATGGCAGCACCCTCACCTGCGCCTTGGCCACGATCCCCCCTTTGAGACGGAATTCAGCGCGATGAGCCTACCCCCGGGACCCCCGGGTGTCCAGCCAAAAAGGGCTGGTTTTCACGGTTTTTTTCACCTAGTGCCGGAAGAGAGACTCGAACTCTCATGGTGTTGCCACCGGCGGATTTTGAGTCCGCTGCGTCTACCGGTTCCGCCATTCCGGCCGCGGGCGAAAATTATAATCCCCTCGCATGCTGGTCTCCGAGTTCGACTATGAGCTGCCCGAGGAGCTGGTCGCGCAGCGCCCGGCGCCCGAGCGCACTGCAAGCAGGCTGCTGCATCTCGATGCGCGCAGCGGCGAGCTGGAGGATCTCGCCTTCACCGACCTCCCAGAGCAGGTTGGTGGTGACGATACGCTGGTGCTGAATGACACGCGGGTGATCAGGGCACGGCTCCCGGGCCGCAAGCGCACCGGCGGCAGGATCGAGGTGTTCATCGAGCGCGTGCTCGGCGCCAACGAGGCGCTGGCGCTCGTGCGGGCCAGTCACGCGCCGCCCGAGGGAAGCGAGCTGCTGGTGGGAGACGGCGTTCGAGTGGTCGTGGCGGGGCGCGAAGCCGACCTCTACCGGCTGCACTTTCTCGAGCCGATCGATGCCGTGCTGGAGCGCTTCGGCGCCGTACCGCTGCCTCCTTACATCACGCACGCGCCCCAGGCGGAGGATGCCGAGCGCTACCAGACGGTGTACGCGGCGGTTCCGGGAGCGGTCGCGGCGCCGACCGCCGGACTGCATTTCGACGCCGCCATGCTCGAGCGGCTGGGGGAGCGCGGCGCGCGCCTGGCGAAGCTGACCCTGCATGTCGGGGTCGGCACGTTTCAGCCGGTGCGCAGCGAGCGGGTCGAGGACCACCGCATGCATCTCGAGCGCTATACCATCCCGCGGCAGACCATGGACGCACTCCGCGGCCGCCGCGTGCTCGCCGTGGGCACGACTTCGCTGCGCGCGCTCGAAACCGCCGCGCAGACCGGCGAATTGAGCGGCGAGACCGGGTTATTCGTGTATCCGGGGTTCCGCTTCCGGGTCGTCGACCGGCTGCTCACCAACTTCCACCTGCCGCGCTCGACGCTGCTGATGCTGGTCAGCGCCTTCGCCGGCAAGGACCGCATTTTCCGCGCGTACCGCCACGCCATCGAGAAGCGCTACCGGTTCTTCTCCTACGGCGACGCGATGCTCATCGAAAGATGAATTTCAAGCTGACTCACCGCGACGGGCAGGCGCGCCGCGGCGTGCTCGAGCTGGCGCACGGCCGCGTCGACACCCCGGCGTTCATGCCGGTGGGCACCTATGGCTGCGTGAAAGCGATGTCGCCCGAGGAGGTGGCCTCGACCGGCGCGCAGATCGTCCTCGGCAACACTTTCCACCTGTGGCTGCGTCCGGGGGTCGACGTGATCGAGAAGCACCGCGGCCTGCACCGCTTCATGGGCTGGAATGCGCCGCTGCTGACCGATTCGGGCGGCTTTCAGGTGTTCAGCCTCGGTCGGCTGCGCAAGCTCACCGAGGAGGGCGTGCATTTCGCCTCGCCGATCAACGGCGATCGCCTGTTCCTGACGCCGGAAGAAGCGATGCGGATCCAGCGCGCGCTCGACGCCGACATCGCGATGGTGTTCGACGAATGCACGCCCTACCCGGCCGACGCGGATCAGGCAGCCCGCTCGATGCGGCTGTCGATGCGCTGGGCGGAGCGCTCGAAAAGAGCGTTCGGCAGCCCCAATCTTCTCTTCGGCATCGTGCAAGGGGGCATGCACGAGAATTTGCGCGACGAATCCCTGATGAGGCTGGTCGAGCTGGGATTCGACGGCTACGCCATCGGCGGGCTGTCGGTGGGCGAGCCGCAGGAGGAGCGCTCTCGCATCCTCGGCCACGTCGCGCCGAAGATGCCTTCTGACCGGCCCAGGTACCTCATGGGGATGGGCACGCCCGAGGACATCATCGAGGCGGTCGGCGCGGGCATCGACATGTTCGACTGCGTGCTGCCGACTCGCAACGCGCGCAACGGCTGGCTGTTCACGCGCCGCGGCGACGTCAAGATCCGCAACGCGCGTTACCGCGACGACACCGCGCCCCTGGACGAGCGCTGCGCCTGCTACACCTGCCGGCACTTCACGCGCGCCTACCTTTATCATCTGCAAAAGGCGAACGAGATTCTCGGCGCCAGGCTCAACACGCTTCACAACCTGCACTACTACCAGCAGCTGATGCGCGAGCTGCGCGCGGCGATCGAGCAGGGACGTTTCTCGCTGACCTCGCAGGCGCTGCTGGAGGAGCGCAGGCGACTGTTATAATTTCGCGTTCCCCTTTCGGAGTTCTGCAGTGATCATTTCCCCCGCCTTTGCCCAGTCCGCCGGCGGCGGCGACCCGGGATTCATCGGCTTCCTGCCGATCATCCTGATGTTCGTGCTGCTGTACTTCCTCATGATTCGCCCGCAGATGAAGCGCTCCAAGGAGCAGAAGCAGATGGTCGAGGCGCTGCAGAAGGGCGACGAGGTCATCGCCGCGGGCGGCGTGCTCGGCCGCATCACCAGGATCGGCGATGCCTACGTCAGCCTGGAGGTGGCGCCGAACACCGAGATCAGCATCCAGAGAGCCGCCGTCCAGATGCTGCTCCCCAAGGGGACGCTCAAAAGCATTCAGTAGGTGAACCGCTTTCCTCCCTGGAAGTACGCGCTGATCGCCCTCGCGATCGCCGCTGCCTTTCTCTACACGCTGCCGAACTTCTTCGGCGAATCGCCGGCGGTGCAGGTGTCGAGCGTCAAGGCCACGGTGAAAGTCGATGCCGCGCTGACGGCGCGGGTGGAAGACACTCTCAAGGCGGCGAACATTCCGCACACCGGCGTGCTGCTCGAGCAGACCAGCCTGCGCGTGCGCTTCAGCGACACCGACACCCAGCTCAAGGCCAAGGACACGATCGACCACGCGCTCAATCCCGACCCGTCGAATCCGACCTACGTGGTGGCGCTCAACCTGCTTCCTGCCTCGCCGCGCTGGCTGACGGCGATCCATGCGCTGCCGATGTACCTCGGCCTCGACCTGCGCGGCGGCGTGCACTTCCTCCTGCAGGTCGACATGCAGGCGGCGATCACCAAGCGCCTGGAGAGCCTCGCCGGCGACCTGCGCTCGCAGCTGCGCGAGCGCAACATCCGGCACGGCGGCATCACCCGCGAGGGCCAGACGCTGCGCGTGCGGTTCCGCGACGCCGCCGCCCGCGACAAGGCCCGCGAGCTGATCGCGTCGAACCTGACCGACCTCAACGTGGCGGAGCGCGAGGACGGCCAGGACCTGCTGCTCGTTGCGACGCTGAAGCCCGAGGCGATCAAGCGCACGCAGGAGTACGCGCTGAAGCAGAACATCACCACCCTTCACAACCGCATCAACGAGCTGGGCGTCGCCGAGCCGGTGATCCAGCAGCAGGGCGCCGACCGCGTCCTGGTGCAGCTGCCGGGCGTGCAGGACACCGCGAAAGCCAAGGACATCCTCGGGCGCACCGCGAGCCTCGAGATCCGCATGGTGGACGAGGAAAGGATGAACCCCGAAGCCCTCGCCGCGGCCGCCAAGGGCCAGGTGCCTTTCGGGGACGAATACTACGTCGAGCGCAATGGCCAGCCGCTGCTGGTCAGGAAACAGGTCGTGCTGACGGGGGACCGGCTCACCGACGCGCAGCCGGGATTCGATCAACAGACCAACGAGCCGGCGGTGCACCTGCGCCTGGACGGCCAGGGCGCCCGCATCTTCCAGGAGGTGACGCGCGAGAACGTCGGCAAGCGCATGGCGATCCTGCTGATCGAGAAGGGCAAGGGCGAAGTGATCACCGCGCCGGTGATCCGCAGCGAGATCCCCGGCGGGCGCGTGCAGATCTCGGGCCGCATGAGCACCACCGAGGCGGCCGACGTGGCGCTGCTCCTGCGCGCCGGCGCGCTCGCCGCGCCGATGGAGATCATCGAGGAGCGCACCGTCGGCCCGAGCCTGGGCAAGGACAACATCGAGAAGGGCTTCAATGCGACGCGCTGGGGCTTCGTCGCGATCGTGCTGTTCATGTCGATCTACTATGTTCTGTTCGGCCTGATCTCGTCGCTCGCGCTCGGCGTGAACCTGCTGTTCCTGGTCGCCCTGCTCTCGCTGCTGCAGGCGACGCTCACGCTGCCCGGCATCGCGGCGATCGCGCTCACCCTCGGCATGGCGATCGACGCCAACGTCCTGATCAACGAGCGGATACGCGAGGAATTGCGCGGCGGGGCCACTCCCCAGGCCGCCATTGCAGCAGGCTACGAGCGCGCCTGGGCCACGATCCTCGACTCGAACGTCACCACCCTGGTGGTCGGCCTGTCGCTCCTGATGGTGCCCGGCGCCGTGCGCGGCTTCGCGGTGGTGCATTGTCTCGGGATCGGCACCTCGATGTTCTCGGCGGTCGTGGTGTCGCGCGCCATCGTGAACCTCGTCTACGGCCATCGCAGGCGCGTTGCGCACCTGTCGATCGGCGACACCGCATGGACGTGAGCTGAATGGAATTCTTCAAGATCCGGCGCACCATCCCGTTCATGCGGCACGCGTTGATCTTCAACGTGATCTCCGCCATCACGTTCCTCGCCGCCGTGTTCTTCCTGGCGTACAGGGGCCTCAACTTCTCGGTCGAGTTCACCGGCGGCACGCTGATCGAGGTCGGCTACCAGCGCTCGGCCGACGTGGAGCACATCCGCAGGACGCTCGACGGCGCCGGCTTCAAGGCCGAGGTGCAGAACTTCGGCTCCTCGCGCGAGGTGCTGATCCGCATGCACCTGGAGAAGAGCCAGTCGAGCGCCGACCTTTCGCGCAAAGTCATCGAGATCCTGAAGCAGGAAGACAGCGCCGCCGAGCTGAGGCGGGTGGAATTCGTCGGGCCGCAGGTCGGCTCCGAGCTCGCCAATCTCGGCTCCGTCGCCCTGCTGGTGACCGCAGTGCTGATCGTGCTCTACCTCTGGATGCGCTTCGAGTGGCGCTTCGGCCTTTCGGCCATCGTCGCCAACCTGCACGACGTGGTGATCATCCTGGGCTGCTTCGCCTTCTTCCAGTGGGAGTTCTCGCTGCCGGTGCTCGCCGCGGTGCTGGCGGTGCTCGGCTACTCGGTGAACGAGACGGTGGTGGTGTTCGACCGGGTGCGGGAAAACTTCCGCAAGATGCGCAAGGCTTCCACCGTCGAGGTGATCGACAGCGCGATCACCGGGGTGATCTCGCGCACCATCATCACGCACCTTTGCACGCAGATGATGGCCACCACGATGCTCCTCTTCGGCGGCCCGGCGCTGCACTACTTTGCGCTCGCGCTGACCATCGGGATCTGCTTCGGCATCTACTCCTCGGTGCTCGTCGCGAGCCCCCTGGTCATGTGGCTCGGCGCCAAGCGCGACCAGTTCGTGAAGCCGCTCAAGCGCAGCGGCGCGCGCGATGAGCACGAGGGCGCCGTCGTCTAGTCACTTCAGGATCTGGATCAGGTTGCTGTAGTCGTCGGTCCAGGTCCGCCAGTCCGGCCGATCCTCGGCCGGCTCGGCTCCCGCGTCCACGATCGCCTGCGCCTGCAAGACCGCGGCATCGCGCGACACGAGCACCCAGTCGCTCTTCGACCTGAGGCTGTCGTCATCGTCGTCGGGGTCGTCGCGCACCACCACCGCATGGACCCCGTGCTCGCGCGCGATCCTGGCCACCACGGGGACCAGGTCGAGGAAGCGGTTCGAGACATGGAAGGCGACGAGACCCTGCGGCGCGACGTGGCGCAGATAAACGCCGAGCGCCTCGCGCGTGATCAGGTGCACCGGGATCGCGTCGCTCGAGAAGGCATCGACCGCCAGCACGTCGAAGCGCTGCGGCGGCTCGCGCTCCAGGGCGAGCCGGGCGTCGCCGAGAGAAATCTCGATGCGCGCCGCGCTGTCGGCGAGAAAGCTGAACTCGCTCGTCGCCAGCGCGACCACGTGCGGATCGATGTCGTAGAACCGGTAGACGTCCCCCTCGCGGCCGTACGCCGCGATGGTCCCGGTGCCCAGTCCGATCACGCCGACGCGGATCGGCCGGTCCTGCGCGGACAGGATCGCGGCGCCGATCCCCGAGCTCGGCTGGTAATAGGTGGTGATCAGCTTGCGCCGCCCGTCGTACTGGTATTGCTCGCCGTGCATGATCGCGCCGTGCACCAGGCGACGAAGATAGCTTTCCTCGCCCGGGGAGCCGTACTCCTTCACTCGGAGCACCCCGTAGAAGCTGCGCGTGGAGACGCGCACGTCGCGCTGGAAGCGCAGGCTGTCGTAGGCCGCGCAGCCCGTGACGCCGAGCAGCACGGCGAGGCTTGCAACCCGCGCCGGACGGTTGACGCCGGCGAAGCGCACGGCGGCGAGCAGCGCGAGAACCACCAGCCCCACGCCGAGCTCGTAGTAGCCGTTGAAGACCAGGGGCGCGATCACCGCGACCAGCAGGCCGCCCAGCGCGCCGCCCGCGGACACCGTGAGGTAGAACGCCGTCAGATGGCGCGGCGCCGGCCGCAGGCGGTACAACTCGCCGTGACAGAACAGGCAGCCCAGGAACAGCCCAGGCAGGTAGACGCCGAGCTGCACCGGCAGGTCGAAGTGAAAGTCGGAATCGACCAGCAGCCAGGCCATGGCGCCCAGCCACAGCAGCAGCAGCCACCACAGCCACTCCGGCCGGTACCAGCCGCGTCCTTCGAAGGTGAGGATGAAGCTCAGCAGATAGAGCGTGAGAGGCGCCAGCCACAGCAGCGGCACCGACGCGACGTTTTGCGTCAGGTGGTTGGTGACCGCGAGCAGGAGCACCGACCCGGTCGCCGCGAGCGACAGCCAGAGAGGGTACGGTTGTTTCGCCGCTGCGTTTTCCTCGAGCTGTCTTTCGCCGGCCGAAGGCGGCGTGAGCCAGGCGAGCGCCGCGCACAAAGCGGCAAAACCGGTGAACAGCCACGACCAGAAAACGACCTGCTCGTGCGCGGCGAAGTACGGCTCGACGACGAACGGGTAGCCGACCAGCGCTGCGAGCGAGGCGAGGTTGGAGATCGCAAACAGCCGATAAGGATCGCCTTGAGGCTTCGCGCGCACGTACCAGGCCTGGAGAAGCGGGCTCGTCGCGGCGAGCAGGAAGTAGGGCAGGCCCACCGTCGCGCCGAGCAGCAGCAGGATGCGGCTGACGGGCTCTTCGCCCCCGGCCGGCTTCCAGCTCTCGGCCGGTGCGATCGGCAGGCTGGCTACGGCCGCCGCCAGCAGGATCGAATGCACGATCGCCTGGCCCCGTCCCCGCAGCTTCGCGTTGAGCGCGTGCGCGTAGGCGTAGCCGCCCAGCAGCAGCACCTGGAAGAACAGCATGCAGGTCGTCCACACCGCCGCGCTGCCGCCGAACCATGGCAGGATCAGCCGCGCGATGAGCGGCTGCACCAGGAAAAGAAGAAACGATGAGAGAAAAATCGTCGCCGCGTGAACCATCGACGACTTTCCCTAGACGCGGCGGGCCAGTTCGGCGGCGAGACCGGTATAGGTCGCCGGGGTAAGCGCCAGCAGGCGCTTCTTCGCGGCCGCCGGGATGGGCAGCTTCCTTACGAAAGCGGCGAGCTGTCCCCGGTCGAGGCGCTTGCCCCGGCTGATGGCCTTCAGGCGCTCGTAGGCGTCGGGAACGCCGTGGCGGCGCATGACCTGCTGCACCGCCTCCGCCAGCACTTCCCAGTTCGATTCCAGGTCGGCGGCGAGGCGCCGCGGGTCCGCCTCCAGCTTGCCAAGGCCGCGCAGGCAGGCGCCATACGCGAGCAGCGTGTGGCCGAGCGCGGTACCGACGTTGCGCTGCGCCGTCGAGTCCGACAGGTCGCGCTGCCAGCGCGATACCGGCAGCTTGTCGGCGAGGTGGCGCAGCAGAGCGTTGGCGACCCCTATATTGCCCTCCGAGTTCTCGAAGTCGATCGGGTTCACCTTGTGCGGCATGGTCGAGGAGCCGACCTCGCCCTTTTTCAGCTTCTGGGTAAGGTAGCCGAGCGAGATGTAGCCCCAGGCGTCCCGGTCCAGATCGAGCAGCACGCTGTTGGCGCGCGCATAGGCGTCGAGCAGCTCGGCGAGCCAGTCGTGCGGCTCGATCTGCGTCGTGTAGGCGTTGAACTCGAGGCCCAGGCGCTCGACAAAGCGCCGGCAGAAGCGCTCCCAGTCGAAATCCGGGTAGGCGATGCTGTGCGCGTGGTAATTGCCGGTCGCGCCGTTCATCTTCCCGAGCAGCGGCACCACCGCGATGCGCGTGCGCGCGCGCCGCAGGCGATGCACGAAGTTGGCGAATTCCTTGCCGAGCGTGGTCGGCGACGCCGGCTGGCCGTGCGTGCGAGACAGCATCGCCAGGCCCGCGTGCCGGCGCGCGCCGTCGCGCAGCACCGCGATCACCTCATCCAGCTTCGGCAGCATCACGCG
>DATILQ010000250.1:0-4242 GCA_035476235.1 Burkholderiales bacterium | reverse complement strand
CGACCGGATTCTCGTAGTCGGTAGTGAGCGCGTGCCAGTCGGCGACCTCAAACAGGCAGGTGTACTCGGCCTGCAGCCGGACCCAGTTCTTCAGCACGCCGTGATAATGACCCAGGTGCAGGCTGCCGGTCGGGCGCATGCCGGACAGGACCCGTGTTTCGTACATCGTCAAAACACGATCGCCCGGATCAATGCGTCGGAGGCGCCGACCAGCGGCTCAAGCACGAAGTTGAGGACGTTCGTCACCAGAAGCAGCAGCAGCAGCGGCACGCCCCAGGGCTCGAGCTTCGCGTATTGCCACGCGGCCCGGCTCGGCAGCAGGCTGGCGAGAATGCGGCCGCCGTCGAGCGGCAGGATCGGCAGCAGATTGAGAAACATGAAGACCAGGTTGACCACGATTCCCGCCTCCGACATCAGCCGCAGCGGCACGGAAAAGAAGTTCGGCGGCAGCAGCACGGCGAGCTTGAGCAGCAGCGCCCACAGCAGCGCCATCACCAGGTTGGCGAGCGGCCCGGCGGCGGCCACCCAGGCCATGTGCTGGCGCGGCTTGCGCAGCGCCGAGTAATTGACGGGAACCGGCTTCGCCCAGCCGAAGAGGAAGCGCCCGCCGGACAGCACCAGGATGATGAGCGGCACGACGATGGTGCCGATCGCGTCGACATGGCGCATCGGGTTGAGGCTGATGCGCCCCTGCGCGTGCGCCGTCATGTCGCCGAAATGACGGGCGACGTAGCCGTGCGCCGCCTCGTGCAGCGTGATCGCGAACAGCACCGGCAGTGCGTAGATGGAAACCGTCTGCACGAGGTCATTGACGGTGTGCGCGAGGTTGTCCATCTTCTCTGCGCCGAGTTTATCAGACGGGCTCGACGGCGAACGGCTCGAGCGAGCCCTTTCCCTTGCGCAGAACGCTCGCCACGTCGCCGGTCAGATCGATCACCGTGCTCGGCTCGACGCCGCAGGGCCCGGCATCGATCACCAGGTCGAGCTCGCGCTCGAGCCGCTCGCGGATCTCGCGCGGCTCCGACAGCGGCCGCGCCTCGCCCGGCAGCGAAAGCGTGGCCGACAGCATCGGCTGGTTCAGCTCGGCGAGCAGCGCGTGCGCGACCGGATGTCCCGGCACCCTGACGCCGATCGTCTTCCTGCGCGGGTGCGTCGAGCGGCGCGGCACCTGGCGCCTTGCGCGCAGGATGAAGGTGTAGCTGCCCGGCGTCACACGCTTCAGCACCTGGAAGCGTGCATCGTCGACTCGCGCGTAGTCGGCGATCTCCGACAAGTCGCGGCACATCAGGGTCAGGTGGTGGCGCTCGTCGAAACCGCGCACGCGGCGCAGCCGCTCCAGCGCCTTGGCGTCGCCCAGCTTGCAGCCGAGCGCGTAGCACGAGTCGGTCGGATAAGCCACCAGGCCGCCGGCGCGCACGATGTCGGCGGCGCGCCGCACCAGGCGCGCCTGCGGGTGCGTCGGATGGATGGAGAAGAACTGCGCCATGGCGAGCTACCCGAAGAACTCCTCCAGCAACCGCGCAACCGCTTCAGGCTGGTCATGGTGCAGCATGTGCCCCGCCTGCGGCACGGTCACGTAGCGCAGGTTGCGGAATGCGGCGCGCCGTTCGGCCTGTTCCGCGGCGCTCAGCCCGAGGCGCTGCAGCGTTGCCGATTCGGCCGCATCCACCCAGAGCACCGGCGCCTCGACCTTCTGCCAGCACGCGTGAACCTCTTCGTAGCGATAGAGCACCGGGTTGACGATCTTGTGCGCCGGGTCGCCGCGCAGCACCACTTCACCCTGCTCCGTCTCCCTGCCCCAGTGGCGCGCTAGAAATTCTGCGCGCTCTGGCGTCAGGCGTGGGTTGCCCTGCAGTAGCCTTTCAGCCAGCTCCTGGAAATTGCGGTACGGGCGCAGCCGCGGCGGCTCATGCAGCTCCTCCAGCCAGCGCGCATAGCGCTCGGGCGCCTGGCCGGGGCGCGTCGCGGCGAGGCCAAAGCCTTCCAGATTGACGAGCCTCGCGACCCGCTGCGGCCGGATTCCGGCGTACATCGAGGCGACGTTGCCGCCGAGGCTGTGCCCGACGAGATTCACCGCCTGAATCTGCTCCAGCAGGAAGTCGAGATCGGCGATGTAATCCGCAAACCAGTAGCAGTCGGACTTGCCCCGGCCCGTCAGCCCGTAGCCGCGCCAGTCGGGCGCATAGATGTCCCATTCGCCGCGCAGCGCGTCGACGACAAACTGAAACGAGGCCGAAACATCCATCCAGCCATGCAGCAGCACCATCTTCGGCGCGCCCGTGCCGGGCCAGCGGCGCACGTGATAGCGCAGGCCGCGGATGTCCAGGAACAGCGATTCGCTTTTACGCAAGGAAGTCGAATGCGACCTCGGGTTTGCGTCCCGAGACGAGGTCCGCCAGCGCCTGCGCCGAGCCGCACGCCAGGGTCCAGCCGAGCGTGCCGTGACCGGTATTGAGAAACAGCTTGCGCAGCCGCGTGCGGCCGATGATCGGCACGTTGTTCGGCGTCGCGGGCCGCAGGCCGGCCCACCTATCCACTACCGTGATTCCGCCGAGCCCGGGAAACAATCGCCGGATCCGCCGCGCGATCGCGTTGCAACGGACCGGGTTGACGGAAACGTCGTATCCAGTGAGCTCCGCCGTTCCCGCGGCGCGCAGGCGGTTGCCGAGGCGCGAGATCACGATCTTGTGCGCCTCGTCGGTCAGGCTGACCTCGGGTGCCGTCATCGACTCCGCCGCGCCGAGCGGCAAGCTGATCGAGTAGCCCTTGAGCGGATAGACGGGGATCTTCAATCCCGGGCCTTTCAGCAACAGGGGGCTGTAACTTCCCAGCGCGACCACATAGGCATCGGCAACGAGGCGCTCGCCGCCCTGCAACCGGATCGCGTCGGCCTCCCGCTCGATCGCCTCGACCACCGTGCCGTAGCGGAAGGCGACGCCGCGCTCTGCACAGCTGCGGGCGAGCTCCTGCGTAAAGCGATGCGCATCTCCGGATTCATCCTGCGGAGTGTAGACGCCGCCGGCGACGCGCTCCTCGGAATGCCGCAGCGCAGGCTCGATCTGCAGGCACTCGGCGGCCGACTTGACCTGCCGCTCGACGCCGAGCGCGCGCATCGCTTCGGCATTGCGCGCGAGCTGCGCGAATTCCTTGTCGCTGGTCGCAAAATGCAGGATGCCGCGCGAGCGCTCGTCATAGCGGACCCCGGTCCGCTCGCGCAGCGCCCGCAGGCAATCGCGGCTGTAGATCGCCAGCCCTGCCAGGGCGCGGCAATTGCGCTCGAAGCGGCCGGGCATGCATTCGAGAAGAAAGCGCAGCCCCCATTCCCATTGCGCCCAGTCGGCGCGCGGGCGAAACAGCAGCGGCGCGTCCTCTCGCCCCAGCCAGCGCAACAGCTTGGGAATCACCGCAGGCCTGGCCCAGGGCTCGGCGTGCCCGGCCGAGACCTGGCCGCCGTTGGCGAACGAGGTCTCCATCCCCGCTTCGGCCTGGCGATCCAGGACGGTGACTTCGTGCCCCGCCTGCGCCAGGTACCACGCGCTCGTCACGCCGATCACGCCGGCGCCAAGGACAATGATCTTCACTGCATTATGATAGACCCATGCCTATCTTCTCGATCGGCGAGCGCCGCGTGGAGCTGCGCGGCGCGCACCACTACATCGCGCACGACGCCACGCTGGTCGGCTCGGTGACGCTCGAGGCCGACGTCAGCGTGTGGTTCAAGGTCGTGATCCGCGCCGACAACGACCGCATCAGCATCGGCGAGGGGAGCAACATCCAGGACGGCTCCGTGCTGCACGTCGACCCGGGGTTCCCCTTGACGCTCGGGCGCATGGTCAGCATCGGCCACAAGGTGATGCTGCACGGCTGCAGCATCGGCGACGGCAGCCTGGTGGGCATCAACAGCATCGTGATGAACGGCGCGCGCATCGGCAAGGGCTCGCTGATCGGCGCCAATACGCTGATCACCGAGGGAAAGGAAATTCCCGATGGCGTGCTGGTGCTCGGCTCGCCGGGCAAGATCGTGCGCAGCCTGACGCAGGAAGACAAGGATTACCTTCTGGGCGTCGCCCGGGGCTACGTGGAGCGCGCGGAGATGTACAGGGCAAGCTTGCGCCAGATTTGACCCCCTGTTAAGGGGGTCGCGAGCCGAAGGCGAACGGGGGGTTTTAAGCGGTCCGGGCTTTGCGCGCGGCCTCCGAGACGGGGCGAGCCGCAAAGCCCGGACCGCTTAAAACCCCCCGT
>DATILQ010000249.1:0-8566 GCA_035476235.1 Burkholderiales bacterium | reverse complement strand
CGCGACCGCCTGCGAGGCGATGGCGCCGCCGCCGCCCGCGGAATTTTCGACGATGAAGGACTGGTTCATCGCTCGGCCGAGCTGGTCCGCGACCGTGCGGCCGACCAGATCCAGACCGCCGCCCGGCTGCGCGGGAACGACGATCCTCACCGGCTTGATCGGATAAGGCTGGGCGCCGCCGAGCGCCGGCAGCAGCGCGACCAGGACGCAAAGCCAGCTCGCAAATCGATTCACCGATCGGCCCGTCGCGGGAAAAATTCTATCAGCGCGTCGAGCGTCGCGTCGGGCGCTTCGGCCATCAGCGAATGGCCCGAAGATTCCAGAGTCACGATTTCCGAATTTTTCAGGGCTTGCGAGAGACCTCGCGATGCCTTCGGCGGCGTCATGACGTCGCGCCGGCCCAGGATGAACAGCGCCGGGCACTGCAGCTTCGCAGCGCTTTCGAACCCGCCGGAGTAATCGTTGCAGGCCTTGAGATCGTTGTAGAGCACGCCGGGGGCGAGCCGGCGCAGGCGCGCCAGCGTGTCGCCGTACATCCACATGCCCGGGTTCGGATTGCCGCCCAGCGGCACCTGCGGCGCGTGGCCCCAGATGGTCTCCATGTCGAAGGCGGCGTGCTGATTGTTTCTTGCCGCCTCGAGAAAAGCCTCCGACACCGGCATGGGATAAGCGGTGCCGATCAGCGCGATGCGCTCGGCAGCGTGACGTGCCGCGTACTCCAGCGCGACGAGAGAGCCCATCGAATGGCCGATTACGCCTGGTTTTCGAATCTTGACGTGCTCGAGAACCTCGCGCACCCAGTCTGCCATTCCTTCGATGCTTGGAATCGGCGGTCCTTCGGAACGGCCGTGGCCGGGAAGGTCGAGCGCCAGCACGTTCCAGCCGTGATAGCCGAAGTAGCGGCTCTGCAGCCCAAACACGGAATGATCGAGGCCGGCGCCGTGCACGAAGACGAGCGCCGGCTTCCCGGGGTCGAGCTCGCGGGCGGCGGTATAGACGAAGACCGGCTTGCCCGCGACCTTGAAATTCACTTCACCGCGGCCTTGAGAGCGCGCTCCAGGTCGGCGATCAGGTCCTGCGGGTCCTCCAGGCCGATCGACAGGCGCACGGTGCCGGCGGTGATGCCGGCGCGCTCGAGGTCCGCGTCGCTCATCCGGTAGTGGGTGGTGGTCGCGGGATGGATCACCAGCGACTTGGCGTCGCCGACGTTGGCGAGGTGCGAGAACACGCGCAGCGCTTCGATGAAAGTCTTCCCGGAGGCGCGGCCGCCCTTGATCTCGAACGAGAACACCGCCCCGGCGCCTTTCGGCAGGAGCTGCCTGCAAAGCTCGTAGTCGGGATGCGAGGGCAGCTCGGGATAGACCAGATTTTCCACCGCCGGATGCTTTTCAAGAAACGCAACGATCTTTCGCGTGCTTTCGACATGCCGCGGCATGCGCAGGTGCAGCGTCTCGATGCCCTGGAGGATCTGGAACGCCGTCATCGGCGCCATGCAGGCGCCGAAGTCGCGCAGCCCCTCGCGCCGCGCCCGCAGCAGGAACGCGCGCGTGCCCGACTCCTCCTCGAAGTCCATGTCGTGGAAGCCCCGGTACGGAGCGGTCAGCGTGGCGAACTTGCCGGAGGCTTCCCAGTCGAAGCGGCCCGCATCGACCAGCACCCCCGCGATAGCGACTCCATGGCCGCCGAGGAACTTGGTCGCCGAGTGATACAGCAGGTCGGCGCCGAGCGCGAAGGGCTGCATCAGGTAAGGCGTGGTGAAGGTCGAGTCCACCATCAGCGGCAGTCTTGCCTCGTGCGCGATCGCGGCGACCGCGGGGATGTCGAGCACGTCCAGGCCCGGATTGCCCAGCGTTTCTCCAAAGAGAAGCCTGGTGTTCCCCCTCAATGCGCGCCGGAAATTCTCCGGATCTCTTGGAGAAACGAAAGTCGTGTCGATGCCGAAGCGCTTGAGCGTGTAGGCGAGCAGGTTGTGCGAGCCGCCGTAGAGCGCCGTCGAGGCGACGATGTGGCTGCCCGCGTCCATCAGCGTCGCGATCGCGAGGTGCAGCGCCGCCTGGCCGGAGGCCGTTGCCACCGCGCCGACACCGCCTTCGAGCGCGGCGACGCGCTCCTCCAGGACGGCTACGGTCGGATTCGAGATGCGCGAATAGACGTGGCCCGCGCGCTCCATGTTGAAGAGCGACGCGGCGTGCTCGGTGTCGCGGAAGACATACGCGGCGGTCTGGTAGATCGGCACCGCACGGCTGCCGGTCGCCGCGTCGGGCGACTGGCCGGCGTGCAGCGCGAGGGTGTCGAATCCGGGGTACTTGGGTCCGGCCAAGACCTTAGTGCAGGTTTTTTCTGCTCGGGCGAGTGTAGCTCTCGAAGGCGCGCTCGGGCTTCTTCTGCTGCGAGGCCTTTTCCTTCCAGTCGCGGTCGAACAGATCGTTCACCAGCGCGGTGATCTCGCCGACCTTGTCCTTCTCGAACTGCCGCGCGAGCACCGCCGCCACGTCCTCGATCATGCAGCGGCGCTGCGCCTCGTGGATCGCCTGCGCGGTCGGCCCGACGAACAGCAGCCTCGAATCCTGCTCGCCGTTGTCGTGATACATCGTGACATCGACCTCGACCGCCTCGTAGCAGTAGGGCCCGAGGTTGTCGAGCGCGACATCGAGTGCCGGATGGAAGCTGCGGCCGATCTCGCCGGTCCAGCAGACGGTGAGGATCAGCTCCTTCTCGTCGTACTTGATGCCCGGCTCGTCCGGCTCCAGGCTCTTCACGTCGCCCAGGCCGTCGGCGTCGAGATACTCGAGCAAGGGCGCGAACGCCTGCTCGATCTGGCGCCGCGAGACGCCTTCGAGGATGGGGATGTCGGCGTGGACGTGGACTTCATGCCGCATGGCGAACACCTCGGAAGGGAATGGCCAATTCTACCCCTAAAATCAAGGGGTGCTACCCGATTACGCCGGCGGCAGCCTGGTGAATCTCGTGGCTTCCGTCGTGGCGGCCTGCGGTGGAGAGCCGCGTCATCCGGTCCTCGCCGCGTTGCCCGCCGCGGAACTTTCCGATGCAGAAAATATCGTCCTCGTCATCATCGACGGCCTCGGCGACAACTACCTCGCGCGGCGCGGCGCCGGCGGCGAGCTCGCCCGGCGCAAGCGCGCATCGATCACGTCGGTGTTTCCATCGACCACCGCAGCGGCGATCACCACCTCGTACACCGGCCGCACGCCGCTCGAGCACGGGCTCACCGGCTGGTTCACCTACTTCGGCGCAGCGGGCTGCGTCGCTTCTCCACTGCAGTTCAGGAGTCGCGGCGAGAATCTGCCGTTACAGGGAAGGGGGTTTTCCCCTAGCTCCGCGTTCCCCGCGCTATCCATTTTCCAATCGGTACCCGTGCGCTCGATCGTCGTCACCTCCAGGCAGATCGTCGATTCCGATTACAACGTATGGCATTGCGCCGGCGCCGAGCGGCGCGCCTATGAGACTCTGGAAGAGTTCGTCGTTCAGGTCGAATCAGCCGTCAAATCCGGCGCGGAAAGAAAGTTCGTCTATGCGTACTGGCCGCACTACGACGTGATCTCCCACCGGCACGGATCGGAAAGCCGGGAAGCGGCTGAACAGTTCGAGAAATTCGACCGCGCCTTCGGCAGCTTGATTACCCGGTTGTCGGGAACGCAGTCGCTGATCGTCGCGACCGCCGATCACGGCTTCGTCGACGTCGCTCCGGAAGAATCGCTCGAGCTGCCCGCCGAGCTTGCGGCGATGCTCAGGTTTCCCTTGTGCGGAGAGAGGCGCATTGCCTACTGTTACGTGCATTCCCCGGCACAGTTCATGGAGCAGGCAAGACAGTGGCTGGGAGACCGCGCCGACGTGCGGCCGAGCCGCGAGCTGCTGCGCGAAGGCTGGTTCGGTCCCGGCACGCCGCACCCGCGCATCGACGAGCGCGTAGGGGACGTGGCGCTCGTCATGCGCGGCCGCTATACCGTCAAGGACTGGACGCCGGGGGAGCCGCGGCACCTGCACATCGGCAACCATGGCGGCACGAGCGAAGACGAGATGATGATCCCATTGATAGTGGAGACGACATGAAAGCGACGGTCAACGGCATCGCCACCTACTACGAGATCCACGGCAAGGAAGGCGCGCCGTGGCTCACCTTCAGCCACTCGCTCGCCTGCAGCGTGCGCATGTGGGACGCTCAGATCGCCGCGTTCAAGGACCGCTACCGCATCCTGGTCTACGACACGCGCGGCCATGGGCAGAGCGCGGCGCCGGCGGGGGCGTACACGCTGGAGCTGCTGGCGGAGGATTTGTTCGAATTATTGAAAAAACTTCAGATCGCGCGCACGCACTTCGTCGGCCTGTCGATGGGCGGGATGATCGGCCAGATCTTCTCGCTCAAATATCCGGGGATTTTCGACCGGCTGGTGCTCGCCGACACCGCCCATACGCAGACGCCCGAGACCATCGCGCAATGGCAGGAGCGCATCCGTACCGCCGAGACCCAGGGCATGCAGCCGCTCGTCGATGGCACGCTGGGCCGCTGGTTTACAGAATCATTCAGGAAAAATAAGCCTGAAACGGTAAGAGCCATCGCAGCGCTCATTGCCGCCACGCCGGTGGCCGGCTATGTCGGCTGCTGCCATGCCATCTCGAAGCTGAGCACCACCGCGCGCCTGAAGGACATCAAGGGCCCGGTGCTGGCGATCACCGGCGAGCAGGACGCCGCGGCGCCCGGCACGCGCTACATCGGCGAGCACGTTCCCGGGGCGAAGCTGGTGGTCATTGCGCAGGCGGCGCACATCGCCAACCTCGAGCAGCCCGAGGCCTTCAATCGCGCTCTGCGGGAGTTCCTTTCATCCCCTGCCAGCGCGCGAGCTTAGCGGAGTGGATGCCGAAGAGATCGAGCACGCGTGCGACCGTGTGCGCGACCAGGTCGTCGATGGATTTGGGCAGCGCATAGAAGGCGGGCACCGGCGGGAAGATGATCCCCCCCATCTCGGTGACCGTCGCCATGTTGCGCAAGTGCGCGAGGTTGAGCGGCGTCTCGCGCGGCAGCAGCACCAGGCGCCGGCGCTCCTTCAGCACCACGTCCGCGGCGCGCGAGACGAGGTCGTCGGCGTGCGCGTGCGCCACCGCCGCCAGCGTCTTCATCGAGCACGGCGCGATCACCATGCCCTCGGTGAGGAACGAGCCGCTGGCGATGGCGGCGGCGATGTCCTTCGGATGATAGGCCGCGTCGGCTATTCTTTCGAGATCCTTGCGCTTCATCTGGAGCTCGTGCCAGAGGTTGAGCGCGCCCGCGTCGGAGAGCACGACGTGGCTCTCCCAGTCTGGAAGGTTTTTCAAGGTTTTCAAAACCTCGACACCGTAGACGGCGCCGGTGGCGCCGGTGATGCCGACAATCAGGCGCTTTTTCATGGCCGCTAGCGTACATGCGAACACCATGCTTGTGGTGTTCTGCCCGTTCGCGGCGGGTTACTACCTTTCGTACTTCTACCGCTATGTCAATGCGGTGATTGCCAAGGACCTGGTGCAGGACTTCGGTCTCGCGCCCGGCGACCTCGGCCTTCTCACGAGCGCCTATTTCCTCGCCTTTGCCGCGTTCCAGCTGCCGCTCGGCGTGCTGCTCGACCGCTTCGGGCCGCGGCGCTGCACCGCGGCGCTGATGTGCGTTGCCGCGGTGGGCGCGCTTACGTTTGGCTTGGCACGCGACCTTGCCATGCTTTCCGCAGGGCGCGCGCTCATCGGGCTCGGCGTATCGGCGGGGCTCATGGGCTCGATCAAGGCATTTACGCTCTGGTTTCCGCGCGAGCGGCTCACCGCGCTCTCGGGCTGGATGATCGCCATCGGCAGCCTCGGCGCGCTCTCGGCCACCGCGCCGGTACAGGCTCTGCTCGGATCCTTCGGATGGCGCACGCTGTTTGTCGTGCTCGCTCTCTTGAGCCTCGCCGCGGCGCTGCTGATCTTCTTCGTTGTTCCCGAGCGCGAGCCGCCGGGACGCGGCGAGACCTGGAGCGAGCAGTTCCGCATGATCGCGAAGATTTTCTCGCGCCTGGACTTCTGGCGCCTCACCGCGCCGCTGGTGCTTTCACAGGCGACCTTCCAGGCGCTGCAGGGATTGTGGTTCGCGCCCTGGCTTGCCGATGTTCACGGCTTTAGTCGCGGCGCGGCAGCGGATTACCTCTTCGCCTCCGCGCTCGCTTACCTCGTCGCTTCGGTGCTGCTCGGCTCGCTAACCGAAGTGCTGGCCAAGCGCGGCGTATCGCAGCTTCGCTTCTACCAGGCGGGGATGCTCCTCTGCGCGGCAAGCTTCGCCCCGATCGCGCTCGGCGCGGCGAGCGGGACGCTTCTGTGGCTCGTGCTGTTCGCCGCGACGAGCATCGCCGCGATAACGGCTTACACGCTCCTCACGCAGCTCGTGCCGGCGGCGCAAACCGGGCGCGTCACCACGTCGTCGAACGTGCTCCTTTTTGCGGCGTCCTTCGTCTTCCAGTGGGGCGTCGGCGCCCTGCTGGGCCTGTGGCCAAGCTCCGAAGGACGCTACCAGCCCGAGGCCTACCGCGCCGCGTTCGGGCTGCTGCTCGCCGCGCAAGCCGCCGCAGCCTTGTGGCTGCTGACGGCTCGGCAGGAAAAGCGCTAGCCGCGCTTGTAGACGATCTTCTTCGTCCCGCCGTCGCAGGTGCCGACGACCTTGCCGTCGACCTGCGCGTCCGCGTCGACGATGTCGAGGGTGAACTTCTCGACCCCGTTCGCCTTGATCTTGGCTTCGATCTCGCCCTTGAGCTCGCCGCAGTCTTTCCGCTGCGCCCAGGCGTATCCCGACAGCCCCAGCCCTACTACCAGTGCCGCAACCACGAGCTTCACCATTTTCTTCTCCTTGCAGAAGCTTCCCAATTGCGGCCGTCGAACGGCCGCACGTCCATGCGGCTCACCGTGCCCGGGTCGAGGCAGCGCGCGTTGACGCTGAACCCGTCCGGGTGGGACCGCGGAACGTAGAATGACTTGATTCCGCAGACTTTGCAAAAGACATGTTTGGCAGTCCCGGTATTGAAGGTATAGGTGGCCAGGGACTCCTCGCCCTGCAGCAGGCGAAAGTCGGACTTCCGGACGATCAGGTGGAGGAACCCGGCCTTGGCGCAGATCGAGCAGTTGCACTCCTCGACGCTGATCTCGGCCGGGGCGGTGACCTCGAAGCGCACGCGGCCGCAGTGGCAGCCGCCTGCGTGGAGGACCGTTACGGGCGCTGCAGCCCTCATGGCGGAGAATTATAGTTAGGGGTCACCACGATGTCTCAAATCCACGACATGTTCCAGACCACTATCGCCGGCAGCCTGCCCAAGCCCGCCTGGCTGGCCGAGCCCAACAAGCTCTGGCCGGCCTGGCGCGCTTCCGGCGCCGAACTGGAGCGCGCGAAGCGCGACGCGACGCTGCTGTGGCTGAAGGAGCAGGAGGACGCCGGCATCGATATCGTCACCGAGGGCGAACAGTCGCGCCAGCACTTCGTCCACGGCTTCCTCGAGTTCGTCGACGGCATCGACTTCAGCCGCAAGGTGAAGATGGGCATCCGGAACAACCGCTACGACGCCATGGTCCCGGTGGTGAGCGGGCCGCTCAGGCTGAAAGGGCGCGTGCACGAGGTCGAAGCCCGGCTCGCGCGCGAGCACACCGGCCGCAAGCTCAAGCTCACCCTGCCCGGCCCCATGACCATCGTCGACACGATCGCCGACGAGTACTACCGCGACAAGGTGAAGCTGGCGCTGGCGTTCGCCGAGCTGCTGAACCAGGAGGCGCGCGCGCTCGAGAAGGACGGCGTCGATGTGATCCAGCTCGACGAGCCGGCCTTCAACGTGTACCTGGACGACGTGAAGCGCTGGGGCATCGATGCGCTGCACCGGGCGATCGAGGGCCTGAAGTGCACCACCTGCGTGCACATCTGCTACGGCTACGGCATCCAGGCCAACCTCGACTGGAAGAAGACGCTGGGCGGCGAGTGGCGCCAGTACGCGGAGATCTTCCCGGCCCTGGCGAAGAGCCGCATCAAGCAGGTCTCGCTCGAATGCATCCATTCGAAGGTGCCGATCGAGCTGCTGAACCTTTTGAAGGGCAAGGACGTGCTGGTCGGCGTCATCGACGTGGCGACCGATCGCATTGAATCGGCTAAAGAGGTTTCTGACGTCATAGAAAAGGCCTTGCAATACGTCCCCGCAAAGCACCTCTTCCCGTGCACCAACTGCGGCATGGCGCCGATGGAGCGGGAAGTCGCTTTAGCAAAACTCAAAGCCTTGGCCGCAGGCGCCGCGCTGGCACGGAAAAAACTCGGAAATCAGGGACAGACCACGATTTCGCGACGATCGAACGGCAAGCCGAGGGCAAAGAGGGCGGCGAAAAAACGGCGCTAAGGTGGTCACAAATTGTGACCACCTCAATTCATCTCTCTGATTTCCATTATTTTCTTGAAATCACAAATTGTGATTTCAAATTCGCCAGATCTGTGGCGCTCAGCTGGAACGTGAAGTCGATCGGAAGCGGCTTGCCGCAAAAGTCGAAATGGAAGAAAACGGGCGCTAAAAGCCGATGCGAC
>DATILQ010000248.1:0-3638 GCA_035476235.1 Burkholderiales bacterium | reverse complement strand
CCGCTGCCGGCCGCGACGTTGGCCACCAATGGCGACCCGGCCGAGCTGGCGGAGTGGCTGGACTACATGCGCTCGCCGCCGGACGTGTTCAAGTGGCCGCTGAACGTGGTCGTGGTGCGTAGCGGCGGCCGGACCGTACTCATCGACGCCGGGATCGGGGCGGAGCTTCCGGCGAACTTCCCGCAGGCCGCGGGGCTGCTGGCCGGGCGATTGGATGCCGCCGGGATCGATCCCGCATCCGTGACCGACGTCGTGCTGACCCACATGCACGTGGACCACGTTGGCGGGCTGCTCGCCGACGGGCTGAAGGGCGGACTGCGTCCGGACGTACCGATCCACCTGGCGGGCGCCGAGGTCGAGTTCTGGACCTCGCCCGATTTCTCCCGCAACACTTTTGCGGGGATGCCTGAGGTACTTCGGTCGGCCGCCCGGCGCTTCGCGGACCAGTACCGCGGCCAGCTGCGGCTGTTCGAGACGGAGTACGAGGTGGCGCCGGGGGTGGTCGTGCGTCGCACCGGCGGCCACACCCCAGGGCACAGCGTGGTCCGTCTGGCGTCGCGCGGCGACCGGCTGACGTTCCTCGGCGATGCCGTGTTCCAGGACCATTTCGACCGCCCCGACTGGTACAACGGCTTCGACCACGACCCCGAGGAGGCGGTCCGCGTCCGTGTCCGTCTGCTGCGCGAGCTGGCGGCGAGCCGCGAGCCGCTGGTGGCCGCTCACGTGTCGTTCCCGTACGGCCGGGTGGCGCTCGCCGGCGACGTGTTTCGTTGGATACCGACCATCTGGGAGTACTGACCGCGCGGCCGGGCGAATGCCACAGCGAGCGCGGCGAGCAGCGCCGGCACGCCGGCGATCACGTATTGCGCATGCAGCGCGAAGCCTGCGCTGAGGAAGACGGTTCCGACCAGCGCGCCGGCGATCGCGCCCACGCGGCCCACGCCCGTGATCCAGCCGACGCCGGTGGTGCGGATCTGTGTCGGATAGACGGTGGTGGAGTAGGCGCTCAGGTTGACCTGCGAGCCGACGATCGCGATACCCGCGAGTCCGACAACCGCGAAGAGCGCCGGTGCGCTGAAGGTGCAGAAGCCGATAAGCGCGATGACGAAAGCGGACGCGACGTACATCGCCACGAGGGGACGATAGGAGTGCGTCGTGTCGATGATGCGGGCGAGCAGCAACGAGCCGACGATGCCGCCGAGCGAAAACGTGGCCGCCGTGACGATCGCGCGGCCGAGCGGCAGGCCGGCGTCCTTCAGCAGCATCGGCATCCAGGTAATGACGAACGCGATCACCATCTGCGTGATGAATGAAGCGAGGCAAAGCAGCGCCGTCGGCCTGAGGTAAGCCCCGGAGAACACCGCGGTGAGCGGCAGTCGCGCGGCGCTGCCTTCCGCCACGACGAAACGATCGCCGGACGAAACGCTGGCGTGCGGAGCGGCGCGCCGAAGCAGGGCGACGACGCGAACCGCGGGAGCGGCGCGCACGACGAGATAGCGCACGGATTCCGGCAGCGCGAGCACGAGGAAGAAGACCAGCACGAGTGGCGCAGCCCCGCCGACCACGAATACCGCCTGCCATCCATGCTGCTGGATGAGGTACGCCGATAGCGGGCCGCCGAATACGCCGCCAAGGGGAAAGGCGGCGTACATGCTGCTCACGAGCGTGGCGCGGCTTCGCGCAGGCGCGTACTCGGCAACGAGGGCAATGACATTGGCGAGCGCGCCACCCAGCCCGATGCCGGTAAGACCGCGTATGACAAGCAGCGATGCAAGATCCCGGCTGAGCGGCGTCAGCAGCGCGAACACGCCGAACATCGCGGTGGCCAAGATGATGGTCGGGCGTCTGCCGTAGCGGTCCGCGAGCATGCCGAATAGCGCCGCGCCCGCAGCCGCGCCGAGAAAGGTGGCGGCGAAAATCGGTCCGAATGCTTCTTTCGGCATGGACCACTCTGCCGCGATTACGGGGGCCGCGTACGAGATCGCGAGCGTGTCGTAGCCGTCGAGCAGGGCAACGAGGGCGCAAAGCACGACGACCGAAGCGGTGAACCGGTTCGAGGGCGCGGCGTCGAGCAGCGCGATGACGTCGAGCGGTTTGCCGGATGTGGTGGAGTGCATGCGGGCCTCAGAGCGCCCGTGCTGCGAAAGCAGGGCCTGCGCGCCTAGCGCAGGATCTCGACCGCAGCCGTAAAGACGTAGCCGGCACCGCGCTCGGTCCGAATGAGCTCCGGTGAGCCTTCGGCCGGCCGCATTTTGGTCCGCAAACGTCCGATCTTCACATCGACCGATCGGTCGTAAACCTCGTCGTTGTGCAGTCGTGATTGGCTTAGCAGCTGATCGCGCGACAGCACGCGCTGCGGCGCCGCGAGAAAAGCCGCGAGCAGATTGAATTCGCCGTTGGTCAGGGGGATGCTTTCGCCCCCTGGCCCTCTCAGGCGTCGCAGCGGCACGTTGAGCTCGAATCCGGCGAAGCGGTAGGCGCGGACCTTGTTCAGGCCCTCCGCCACCGTCTGCTGTGCGCGCGCCCGGCGCAGCAGCGCGCGGATGTGTGCGAGCAGCTCGCGCGGCGAGAACGGCTTGGTCAGGTAGTCATCGGCGCCGAGCTCGAGGCCCATCACCCGGTCGGCCTCGTCCTTGCGGCTGGTCAGGATGATGATCGGAACCTGAGATTCCTCGCGCATCTTGCGCGCGATCTGCATCCCGTCCTGACCAGGCATGCGCAAGTCGAGCACCAGCAGATCGATCGCCTCGCGCTGCATTACGTCGGCGATGTCGCGCCCATCCGCCAGCGCGGTGACCTTGATGTCGTTGTCGGTCAGGTAGTCGGCGACCAGCTCGCGCACCGACGGATCGTCATCCACTACAAGAACGTGCGCGCTGCAGGCGAGTTCGTTTTCGTTCACTGCGGCTACGATCTCCGTCCCCATCGCAGCCAAATTGTTTCCCGGCCGCGTGTCTCGTTAATGTAGCGCACTCGTCAGGCGCTTGTCAGTTGTCACAAACCGCGCCCTCTGTAATCAAGGCCACTACGGCCCGGCGATCTCCGGACTTTACCGCCGCGAGGAGTTCCCCCAACACGCGGTGCCGCGATGCGGTCATGGCGATGGGGCGCGGTTGGGATTCTCGCACCCGTTTGCGGGCGCGGTGCACGATCTGCCGGCATGCCGGCTCGTTCTTGCCGAGTATCCGGGACAGTTCGGGATAGTCGTAATCGAAGACGTCATGCAGCAGAAACGCAGCCCTTTCCTCACGGCCCAGACGGTCGAAAACGGTGGCGAGAGCCAATGACACTTCCTCGCTGCATTCGCGCTGCAGCTCGGGCGACGGGGCGGAGTGCGAGCCGGGTACAAGCTCGTGGGAGAGCGACACCTCCGCAACGTCCTGCCCGCGCTCCTGCTTCCGCTTCCGCAGGCGGTCGACGCACAAGCGCGTGGTGACGGACACCAGGAAGGCGACTGCAGACTGGATGTTTACCCGTTGCGATTCATGCCAGCGCAGGTATGCGTCTTGAAGGAGATCTTCCGCCTCGCTTCTCGAACCGAGCATGCGGCAAGCGATACCAAACAAGCGCGGACGGTGCAATTCGAAAACTTCAGTGGTTGCGCTCATCTGCCCATTCAACAAGCGGCAGATATCGGC
>DATILQ010000247.1:0-3270 GCA_035476235.1 Burkholderiales bacterium | reverse complement strand
CCGCTGTTTCACCGCTTCAAGGGCGGCAAGGGCGTCGCGACGGCGGCGGGCGTGCTCTCCGGCCTGGACCTCTGGCTCGGCCTGGGCAGCCTCGCCACCTGGATCGTGATCGCGGTGTTCTTCCGTTATGCCTCGCTCGCCTCGCTGGTGGCCGCGCTGTTCGCGCCCTTCTTCGCCTGGTATATCGGCTTGAGCTACGACGAGCTGCTCGTGGTGGCGGGCATTGCCGCGCTTCTCATCTGGCGGCACCAGGGAAACATCGGCCGCCTCCTGGCCGGCACCGAATCGCGCATCGGCGCGAACAAAGCTAGCTGATCGTCTCGAGTTCCCAGCGCGGCCTGACGCCGAAGGCGTGCGCTGCGCCGTCTTGCCCCTGGCGCAGGCGCAGGGCGGCGGCGAAGGCGATCATCGCGCCATTGTCGGTGCACAAGTCGGGTTGCGGATAAAACAGGTCGAAGCCGCGCCGTTGCGCCTCTTTGCCAAGCGCCGAGCGCAACTGGCGATTCGCGCCCACGCCGCCGGCGACGACCAGGCGCGTCAGCCCGGTGACCTTTACCGCGAGCGCGCATTTCGCGACCAGCACCTCCACCACCGCATCGACGAAGGCGCGCGCGATGTCGGCATGCGCCGCCGGTCCGGCCTGCCTGGCGAGCGTCAGGACCGCCGTCTTGAGGCCCGAGAAGCTGAACTCGAGATCGCCGCTGCCGATCATCGGCCGCGGCAGCCGGTAACGGCCGGGCGCACCCGACTCGGCGAGCTGCGATAACGCCGGCCCGCCGGGATAGCCCAGCCCGAGGAGCTTCGCGGTCTTGTCGAAAGCCTCGCCTGCCGCATCGTCCTGCGTCTCCCCCAGCAAGAGGTAGCGGCCAACGCCCTCGACGCGCATCAGCTGCGTATGGCCGCCGGAGACGAGAAGGGCGACGAAGGGAAACGGGGGCGCCGGCTCGCAGAGCAGCGGCGAGAGCAGATGGCCTTCGAGGTGGTGAATGCCGATGACCGGGATGCGCAGCGAAAGCGCAAGCGCGTGCGCGAACGACGCGCCCACCAGCAGCGCGCCGGCGAGGCCCGGGCCCTCGGTATAGCCGATGCCCGTCAGGTCCGCCGCCCGCCGCCCCGCGCGGGAGAGCACCTCATGGGTGAGCGGCACGAGCCGCCGGATATGGTCGCGCGAGGCGAGCTCGGGCACCACTCCGCCGTAGGCGTCGTGCATGCTGACTTGCGAGTGCACCGCGTGGGCGAGCAGCCTGCCGTCATAAACCGCGACGCCGGTTTCATCGCAGGAAGTCTCGATGCCGAGGATCAGCATTAGCCGATTCTGCTACAATTCAGCCCCTTTTCGAGCCCGAGGGCTGGATGCCGACAGTACGCGTCAAGGAAAACGAGCCGTTCGAAGTGGCCATGCGCCGCTTCAAGCGCACCGTGGAGAAGACCGGCCTGCTCACCGAGCTGCGCGCCCGCGAGTACTACGAAAAGCCGACCGCCGAGCGCAAACGCAAGCTCGCCGCCGCCGTAAAGCGCCACCACAAGCGTCTGCGCAGCCAGATGCTGCCGCAGAAGCTCTACTAACTAGCATCCCACTCAAGCAGCAAATCACCGAAGACATGAAGGCGGCGATGCGCGCCAGGGACGCGGCGCGCCTGTCGGCCATCCGCCTGCTGCTCGCCGCGCTGAAGCAGAGGGAAGTCGACGAGCGCATCGAGCTCTCCGACGCCGACGTCCTGTCGGTGATCGAGAAGATGATCAAGCAGCGCCGCGAGTCGATCGCGCAGTTCGAAAAAGCGGCGCGCGACGACCTCGTCGCGGCCGAGAAATTCGAGATCGAGGTGCTCTCCGCTTATCTGCCCCGGCAGATGAGCGACGCGGAGATCGGCGAGGCGGTTGCCGCCGCGGTGGCGGAAGCGGGCGCCGCGGGCATGAAGGACATGGGAAAGGTGATGGCCGCGCTCAAGGCGCGCCTCGCCGGCCGCGCCGACATGGGCAAAGTCTCGAATCTGGTCAAAAGCAGGCTTGCGGGCTGAAGTTTTAGGTCAAAATCGGGGTCGTGATCCCCGACTCGTTCAAGCAGGACCTCCTCAACCGGGTCGACATCGTGGATGTAGTGTCGCGCTACGTCCAGCTCAAGAAGGGCGGCGCCAACTACCTCGGGCTGTGCCCGTTCCACGGCGAGAAGACGCCTTCCTTCACCGTCAGTCCCGCCAAGCAGTTCTACCACTGCTTCGGCTGCGCCGCGCACGGCAACGCGATCGGCTTCCTCATGGCGTACGCGGGGCTGGGCTACGTCGACGCGGTGAAGGATCTTGCGGCAGCGGTCGGCATGCAGGTGCCCGAGGTGCGCGCGCCGGGCCCCGAAGAAGCCGCCCGCAAGGAGCGCGAGACCGATCTCTACGCGGTCATGGAAAGGGCGATGGATTTCTACCGCGCCGAACTAAAGAAATCCCCTCCTGCCATCGAGTACCTGAAACGCCGCGGGTTGACCGGCGAAATCGCGGCGCGCTTCAGGATCGGCTACGCCCCGGACGACTGGCAGGCGCTGAAGTCCGTTTTTAAGGAATATTCCGAATCTCCTCTCGTGGAATGCGGCCTCGTGATCGAGAACGAAGGCAAGCGCTACGACCGGTTTCGCGACCGCATCATGTTCCCGATCTTCAGCGCGCGCGGCGCCGTGGTCGGCTTCGGCGGGCGCGTGATCGCGGACGGCGAGCCCAAATACCTGAACTCACCGGAAACGCCGCTTTTCGAGAAAGGCCGTGAAGTCTACGGGCTGGTGCAGGCGCGCGATTCGATTCGCTCAGCGGGCCGGGCGCTGGTGGTCGAGGGCTACATGGACGTGGTCGCGCTTGCCCAGTTCGACGTCGGCTACGCGGTGGCCACGCTCGGTACTGCCACGACGCCGGTGCATGTATCCAAGCTGCTGAGGCTCGCCGACGAGCTGGTGTTCTGCTTCGACGGCGACGCGGCAGGCCGCAAGGCAGCCTGGCGCGCCCTGGAAGTGAGCCTGCCTCTGGCACCAGACCACAAGCGCGTCCGGTTTCTGTTCCTACCGGAGGGCGAGGACCCAGACACCTACGTTCGACGACATGGAAAGGAGGCGTTCGAGAACCTGATAAAAGAAGCGCCGACGCTCTCCCAGTTTCTCCTTGGAGAGTTGCGCTCGCAGTCGGACCTCGACACCGCAGAGGGCAGGGCACGCTTCATCAGTTCGGCAAAGCCGCACATTCAAAAGCTTTCGGCTCCGGTATTGCGTATCCAGGTGATAAATGCGGTTGCAGA
>DATILQ010000246.1:0-24499 GCA_035476235.1 Burkholderiales bacterium | reverse complement strand
ATCCTGCGATGCTCTTCCTGGATGAGGGCAAGGTAGGCGCGCCGGCCGCCCATCTGCTCGGGCAGCCCGCTCACCGTGCGGCGCGGGATCAGGTGCCGGCCGATGAACTGGAGAAAGCGCGGGAACTCGGCGTTGCCGGTCGCCTCGGCGATGGCGCGGTGCAGCGCCAGGTCCTCGTCGACCGCGGTCTTGCCGCCGGCAGCAGCACGATCGATCGCGTCCAGGGCAACGGCGATGGCGCGTACTTGAACGCGCGAAGCGCGCTCGGCAGCGAGGCCGGCCGATTCGATCTCGACGCCGAGGCGCAGCTCCATCACGTTGAGGATCTCGTGGAGCGACTGCATGCGCTCGGGATCGATGCGGAACGGCGCGCGCTGCGGTTCCGCGGAAACAAAGGCGCCCACGCCCTGCCGAGTCACCACCAGCCCCTCGGCGCGCAGCGCCGCCACCGCCTCGCGCACCACCGTCCTGCTCACACGGGCCGCCCGTGTGAGCTCCTGCTCGGTCGGCAGGCGCGCGCCGGGGGTGAGCCGGCCGCCCTTGATCTGCTCGGCGAGCTGCTCGAACAGGCGCCGCGACAGCTTTCTCTCGGCCACCAGCGGGCGGATCTTGACGGGGGGAGGCTGCATGGTTGTATGATGACTGACGAATCTTACCAGAGGAGGATTCCATGTCGTACCGGCATTTCATCGGCGCCGCGCTGGCGGCGGCCTGCGTTGCCCTGCCTGCGGCGGGCGTCGCGCAGCAGAAGCAGGTGTGGAAGGCGTCGGACGTGCACCCGCTCGGCTACCCGACGGTCGAGGCAATCGTGCGCATGGGCAAGAAGCTCGAGGCGCAGACCAATGGCCGCGTCAGCATCCAGATGTACCCGCAGATGCAGCTCGGCGGCGAGAAGGAGATGATCGAGCAGGCGCAGGTGGGCGCGCTGCAGATCGCGCGCATCTCGGTGGGCGCGCTCGGCCCGGTGATCGACGAGCTGAACGTGTTCAACATGCCGTTCATCTTCCGCGACGAAGCGCACATGCGGAAGGTGATCGACGGCCCGATCGGCAGCGATCTGCTCGAGAAGATCAGCGCCAACCCGAACACGCGGCTGATCGCGCTCGGCTGGATGGACGCCGGCACGCGCAACGTGTACGCCAACAAGCCGGTGACCAAGCCTGCGGACCTGAAAGGCATGAAAGTCCGCATGATGGGCAACCCGATCTTCGTCGAGACCATGAACGCCATGGGCGGCAACGGCGTGGCGATGGGCTTCAACGAGCTCTACTCGGCGATGCAGACCGGCGTGGTGGACGGCGCGGAGAACAACGAGCCGACGGTGCTGGCGCAGAACCACTACCAGGTCGCCAAGATCTACAGCCTGACCGGCCACCTCATCATTCCGGAGATGTTCGTGTTCTCGAAGCGCACCTGGGACACGCTGTCGAAGGAAGACCAGGCGCTGCTCAGGAAGCTGTCCCGCGAGGCCCAGTTCGAGCAGCGCACGCTCTGGGACGAGAAGACCGCCAAGGCGACCGAGGAGCTGAAAGCGAAGGGCGTGCAGTTCGTCCCCGCGGACAAGCAGGCCTTCTTCAAGGCAACCCAGCCGGTGCGCGACAAGTACGGCGCGAAGTACAGCGCGTTGCTGACGCGCATCCTGGACACGAAGTAACCACCGACAGACGGAGCAAAGGGCCGCCGACGTGAAAACTGCGGCGGGCCTTTTTTTGCCATGAGAAAAACCTACCGGGCCGCGATGGAGTGGCTCTACATCGTCTGCATCAGCTTGTCGGGCGTCGCCATGCTGGTCATGACGATCATCATTCCCTACGGCGTGTTCATGCGATACGTGGTGGAGTCGCCGGCGAGCTGGCCGGAGCCCGCAGGCATCCTGCTGATGGTGCTGTTCTCCTTCATCGGCGGCGGCGCGGCCTACCGCGCCAAGGCGCATATCGCCGTCAGCACGCTGCTGAAGATGCTGAACGACACGAACCGTGTCCGCATGGAGCGGACTGCGGACGTGGGAATGGGAATCATCGCCTTGTTCATGATCAAGTGGGGCTTGCTGCTGGTGCAGGCGACCTGGCTGAACACGATCGCCGAGTTCCCCGAGCTGTCGGTCGGGGTGACGTACCTGCCGATCCCGGCAGCCGGGGTCATAACGCTGCTTTTCGTGATCGAGCGCCTCTGGCTGGGCGATCCGCCGCCCACGTCGTTCACGTTCCGTGACCAGCCGCAGCTCGACTGATCATGGATGCCCTGATCCTCCTGGTCGCCTTCCTGGTGTTCATGTTCATCGGCATTCCGGTGGCCTACGCCATGGGACTGGCGACGCTCGTGACCGCGCTGTGGATCGACATGCCGCTCGAGGCGATCATGATCGCGATCTCCGACGGCATGTCGAAGTTCGCGCTCCTCACCATCCCGTTCTTCGTGCTCGCCGGCGCGATCATGTCGGAAGGCGGCGTTGCGCGGCGGCTGGTGGACCTCGCCAAGGTGTTCGTCGGCTTCATCCGCGGCGGACTCGCGCTGGTCAACGTGCTGGCCTCGACGCTGTTCGGCTGCCTATCGGGCTCGTCGGTCGCCGATACCGCCTCGATCGGCTCGGTGATGATCCCGGAGATGGTGAAGAACGGCTACTCGAAGGTCTTCGCCACCAACGTGACGATCTGCGGCTCGGTGCAGGCGATCCTGGTGCCGCCGTCGCACAATTCCATCATTTACTCGATCGCCACTGGGGGAACCGTCTCGATTGCGGCCCTGTTCATGGCGGGCGTCTTTCCCGGCCTGCTCTTTGGCGCCTGCCTGATCGTCCTGGTGCTGTGGACCGCCCGCAGGAGGGGATTCCCGGCCGGCCGGGTGGTGCCGCTGCGGGAAGCGCTGAAGATCGCGCTCGACGCATTCTGGGGCCTGATCACGATCGTGATCATCCTCGGCGGCATCCTGTCCGGTGCTTTCACCGCGATCGAATCGGGCGCGGTGGCCTGCGTCTACGCCCTCTTCTGCACCATGGTGATCTACAAGGAATACAAGTGGCGGGAGATGCCGAAGCTCGTGCACCGCGTGACGAAGACCGTGGCGATGGTGATGATGGTGATCGGCTTCGCGGCCGGCTTCGGCTACCTGATGGCGATCATGCAGCTGCCGGCGAAGGCGACCACGCTCTTCCTGTCGATGACCGACAACAAGTACGTGATGCTGATGCTGATCAACATCCTGCTGCTGCTGCTCGGCACGTTCATGGACATGGCGCCGATGATCCTGATCTGCACGCCGATCATGCTGCCGGTGGTGAAAGCGATGGGCGTGGATCCGGTGCACTTCGGCATGATCATGCTGCTCAACCTCGGCATCGGCCTCATCACGCCGCCGGTCGGGCCCACTCTTTTCGTCGGCTGCGCGATCGGCAAGGTGACGATGGAGGAGGTATCGAGAGAGCTGTGGCCGTTCTACGGCGCCATGTGCGCGGCATTGCTGATCGTCACCTACTTTCCGGGGCTGTCGCTCTGGCTGCCGCGGGTGCTCGGCTATTAGGAAAACGTGGTCTGCCGCCGTTTTTAGAGCTACAGTGGCGGCGTAAACACCTCTTGGAGGAGGAGACACGATGGCTAGGTTCACTCGCCGCAAATTCCTGCAGGCTTCGGGCGCCGGGCTTGCCGGAATACTCGCATCGCATCAGGCTCCGGTGTTCGCGCAGCAATCGACCGTGCATTGGCTGAAGTGGAACGACTTCGTCCCGGCATCGGACGAACTGTTGCGCAAGACCATGCTGCCCGAAGCCATGAAGGCGCTCGGGGTGAAGATCAACCTCGAGACGATCAACGGCAACGACCTGCAGGCGCGCATCACGGCGGCGATCCAGTCCGGAGCCGGTCCGGATCTGATCATGGCGTTCAACAACTTCCCCCATGTGTACTCGTCCGGCGTGGCGGACATCAGCGACGTGGCTGAGGCCATCGGCACGGCGCAAGGCGGCTATTACCGGCTGTGCCGCGCCAACACGAGCGAGGGCAAGAAGTTCCTGTCCGTGCCCTGGGCGATCATCGGCGCCGAGATCTCGTACCGCAAATCCTGGTTCGATGAGATCGGCTACAGCAAGTTTCCGGAGACCTGGGAGCAGTACCACGACGCGGGCAAGAAGCTGAAGGCCAAGGGCCGGCCGCTCGGCCAGACGCTCGGCCACACCTTCGGCGATGCGCCGACCTTCAGCTACCCCTACCTTTGGTCCTTCGGCGGCAAGGAAGTCGACGAGAAGGGGAAGGTGGTGCTCGACTCCAGGCAGACGCTGGACTCGGTGAAGTTCATGCAGAGCTTCTGGAAGGACTCCTTCGATGAGGGCGGGCTCGCCTGGGACGACACCAACAACAACCGTGCGTTCCTCTCGGGCACCATCTCGGCCACGCTGAACGGCGCCTCGATCTACATCGAGACGCTGCGCAAGCCCGACCAGTACCAGACCGAGAAGGGCACGCCGATGAAGGGCGACATCCAGCACGCGCAACTGCCGAAAGGCCCCGCCGGGCAATTCGCCTTCCATCTCTTCCAGTCGCACATGCTGATGGGCTATTCCAAGAACCAGAAGGCGGCGAAGGAGTTCATGAAGTGGATCCACACCCCGGCCCACTACGAGAAATGGTTCGTCTCGCAGAAGGGCTACTCCACGCCGCCTTCGCAGGTCTGGGAGAAGCACAAGATGTGGGATGAGGATCCGGTCATGGCGCCGTTCAAGCTGGCCGGCCGCGTCGGCCTCACGCCGGGCTACGCCGGGCCGCCGAACCGCAAGGCCGCCGAGGTGCTCACCAAGTACATCATCACCGACATGTACGCCAAGGCGGTGCAGGGCATGGCGCCCGAAGCCGCGGTGAAGTGGGCGCATGAAGAGGTTGGCAAGGTCTACAACGGGGCGTGATTCGAGACGCGGCGCGGTCAGCCGGATGCTCGAGCGCGAGGGCGCGCTCGCCTTCTGGCTGCTCGTGCCCACGCTCGCGCTCCTCACGCTGTTCATCGCCTACCCGTTCGTGCGCGGGGTGTGGCTGTCGGTGACCAACACGGTCGTCGGCGAGCCAGGCCACTTCATCGGCTTGCACAACTTCACGAAGATCTTCAACGACTCGATCTTCCGCACGGCGGCGCTCAACACCTTCGTCTACACCGGCGTCACCACCGTGTTCAAGCTGGCGCTGGGGCTGTGGCTCGCGCTGCTCCTCAACCGGCATTTCCGCGGCAAGGCCTGGGTGCGCGCTTTCATCCTGCTGCCTTTCATCATTCCGACGGTGCTCTCGACGCTCGCCTGGAAGTGGATGTTCGACCCCACCTTCAGCGTCTTCAACTGGCTGTTCTGGAAGCTCTCGATCATCAACTCGCGCATCAACTGGCTGGGCGACCCGGAGCTGGCGATGGCCTCGATCATGACGGTGAACGTGTGGCGCGGCGTGCCGTTCTACGCCATCAGCCTGCTCGCCGGCCTGCAGACCATCAACCCTGACCTGCACGAGGCCGCCGCCATCGACGGCGCCAACCGCTGGCAACGCTTCTGGCACGTGACCTGGCCGCTGCTGCTGCCGGTGACCATGGTGGTGGTGCTGTTCTCGATCATCCAGACCTTCGCCGACTTCCAGCTGGTCTACGTGCTGACCGGCGGCGGACCGGCCAACGCCACCCATTTGTTCGCGACCTATGCCTACCAGATCGGCGTCGGCACCGGGTTGCTCAGCGAAGGCGCGGCGATTTCGCTGGCGATGTTTCCGGCGCTCTTGCTGGTCGTTGTCTTCCAGCTCTGGTACATCAGGCGGGTAGAGAACAGGTAAATGAGCCGATGATCGAAGGCGCGAAGTGGAAGAAGTGGCTCTGGTTCTACCTGCCGATGGGCATGTTCATCCTCGGCCTGCTGTTCCCGTTCTACTGGATGGCGGTGACCACGGTGCGGCCCGACCGCGAGCTCTACCGGCCCTGGAACCATCCGCTGTACTCGCCGTTCTGGACCACCCACCCGACGTTCGACCACATCAAGAACCTGCTGCAGGAGACACTGTTCGACCGGTGGATGTGGAACACGATGCTGATCGCGCTGGCAGCGACGCTGATTTCGCTCCTGTGCGGCGTGATCGGGGGCTACGCGCTCGCGCGGCTGCGTTTCCGCTGGGCGGGGCTGCTGGGCACTGCGATCTTCGTGACGTATCTCGTGCCGCAGACGCTCCTCTTCATTCCCCTCGCCGACATCATCCGCGACTACCACATCGGCGACACGCCCTGGGCGCTGATCCTCACCTACCCCACCTTCCTGATCCCGTTCTGCACCTGGCTGATGATGGGCTACTTCAAGACCATCCCGAAGGAGCTCGAGGAATGCGCGCGCATCGACGGCGCGACGCGCTGGCAGGCGATGCTGTACATCGTCTTCCCGATCGCGGTGCCGGGCATCCTCTCGGCCGGCATCTTCGCCTTCACGCTGTCGTGGAACGAGTTCATCTACGCGCTGGTGTTCCTCTCCTCGCCCGAGCAGAAGACGGTTCCGGTCGGCGTGGTCTCCGAGCTGATCCGCGGCGATGTGTTCTTCTGGGGGCCGCTGATGGCCGGCGCCCTGATCGGCTCGATCCCGGTGGCGATCGTCTATTCGTTCTTCGTCGAGTATTACGTCGCCGGGGTGACGGGAAGCGTGAAGGGATAATGGCCAAGGTCTTGCTCAGGGATCTGAACAAGACGTACGACGGCGTCCATGCGGTAAAGGACGTCAACCTCGAGATCCGCGACCGCGAGTTCGTGGTGCTGGTCGGGCCGTCGGGCTGCGGCAAGACCACCACGCTTCGCATGGTCGCCGGGCTGGAGGAGATCAGCTCGGGCGAGATCAGCATCGACGGCCGGGTGGTGAACGATCTCGCGCCGATGGACCGCGACATCGCCATGGTGTTCCAGAACTACGCGCTGTACCCGCACATGAGCGTGTACGACAACATGGCGTTCGGCCTCAGGATGCGCAAGTTCGACAAGCCCGAGGTCGAGAGCCGCGTGCGGCGCTCCGCCGAGATCCTCGGCATCCAGGCGCTGCTCGAGCGCAAGCCGCGCCAGCTCTCCGGCGGCCAGCGCCAGCGCGTCGCGCTCGGCCGCGCCATCGTGCGCAACCCGCGGGTGTTCCTGTTCGACGAGCCGCTGTCGAACCTCGACGCGGCGCTGCGCGTGCAGATGCGCGTCGAGCTGAAGCGCCTGCACGACCGGCTCGAGACCACCGCCATCTACGTCACGCACGACCAGGTGGAGGCGATGACGCTCGGCGACCGGGTGGTGGTGATGAAGGACGGCGTGGTGCAGCAGGAGGGCGAGCCGCTCGAGCTCTACGGCCGGCCCGTCAACCGCTTCGTCGCGAGCTTCATCGGCTCGCCGGCGATGAATTTCGCCGAGGTGTCGATCGCCGAGGCGGGCGGCGCATTGTGGGCCGAGACCGGCGGGCTGCGCGTCAAGGTGCCGCCGGCCAAGGCCGAGGCGCTGCGCCGCCACGCGGGCCGGCACGTCGTCCTGGGCGTGCGTCCCGAGGCGCTGCGCATCGCGGGCGGCGCCGATTCCGCCGAGTACGCCTTCGATTCGGTCGTCGAGGTGGTCGAGCCGCTCGGCAACGAGATCCTGCTCGACGTGCGCGCCGGCGCGAACGCCATGGTCGCGCGGGTCGATCCCGCCACGCGCGTCAAGGTGCACGAGAAAGTGCGGCTCGCCTTCGACCCGGAGCGCCTGCACTTCTTCGACCCCGGCTCCGGAGCCGCGATCTAGAAGAGGATCACGCCTTTCCCGCTCGACTGGGTGTCAAAGACGCGGTACGCCTCGTCGGCCTGGTCGAGTTTCCAGCGGTGCGAAAAGATTTTTTCAAGATCAATCGCATTATCCGCGACGAAGCGCGCGCATTCCGCCTGCCCCATGGCGCTGAAGGTCCAGGAGCCGATGAGCGTGAGCTGCTTGCGCAGCAGGTCGCGGCTCACGTCTAGCGTCACGTCGCCGCCCTCGCCGACGAAGCAGACGGTTCCCCAGGTCTTCGCCGAGCGAACCGCGGCGAGTCGCGCGGCGGCAATCCCGGTGCAATCGAGGGCCAGGTCCACGCCTTCGCCGTGGGTCATTTCCTTCAGCGCTTTCTCGGCGTCCGGAGCGTCGATCGCTTCATCGGCACCGAACTGCTTGGCGAGCGCGCGCCGCTGTGCATTCGTTTCCACCGCAATGACTCGAGCGCCCATCTTCGCTCCCAAAAGCGTCGCGCTCAGGCCAACCGGACCCTGTCCGAACACGGCGAGCGTCGAGCCTCCCGCGAGATGCATGCGGCGCAGCGCGCCGTAGGCGGTACCCGTGCCGCAGGCGACCGCCGCGCCCTCGACGAAGCTCAGCTCATCGGGAAGCGGCACGAGCGTGCGCGCCGGCACTTTGAGGTATTCGGCATGCCCGCCGTTCCCGGTCACGCCGTAAACGACGATGCCCGCGCGGCACAACTGCGACCAGCCGACGCGGCAGTGCCTGCATACGCCGCAGCCCGAGTAATGGTGATCCATGACGCGCTGGCCGATTGGCGCTTCGCGCTCCGGCACGCCGGGGCCGCGCGCGGCCACCACGCCGCAGGGCTCGTGCCCGGCGATGAACGGCTCCGCCTGGTTGCCCAGACCCAACGCCGCTTGCGCCGCGCCGGGCGGCGAGCGGTAGAACTTGAGATCGCTGCCGCACATCCCCGAGGCCTTCATCTGGATCACGACCTCGCCGGCTCCCGGGACCGGGTCTGGGAAATTGCGGATCTCGATTTTCCGATTGCCTAGAAAGACGGCGCCTCGCATCAGCAGACCTCCAGGTAGCGCTCCTTGCAGGTCTTCAGCACCTCGTCTGGGTCGCGGCGCCACCAGTCGAGTTCCGAGAAAATCTCCACCTCGTGAAAGCCGGTATAGCCTGCGCTTTCCACCCAGCCGCGGATGCGCGGCAGGTCGATCACGCCGTCGCCCATCATGCCGCGGTCGTTCAGCAGGTCGCGCGTCGGCACCAGCCAGTCGCAGATGTGGTAAGCGAGGATGCGCTTGCCGGCTCGCCTGATCTGCTGCTCCAGCTTCGGATCCCACCAGACGTGGTAGACATCCACCGCGACGCCAATTCCATTCTGGAGTAGTTCACAAAGATCCAGAGCCTGTTCCAGCGTATTGATGCACGCGCGCTCGGCCGCCTGCATGGGATGCAACGGCTCGACCGCTAGCGGCACGCCGGCCTTTCTTGCCTCCGGAAGGATGGTTGCAATGCCCTCTCTTACCCTCTCGCGCGATGAGATCAAATCCTTCGATCCCTCGGCAAGGCCACCGACGACCAGCACCAGGCATTGCGCGCCGAGCGCATGCGCCTCCTCGATCGCGCGCCGATTATCGTCCCTCCAGTCCTTGGCGGTGAAAAAACCGCCCCGGCAAAGCCCCGTCACGGTCAGCCCATTTTCATCAATGAGCCTTTTTGTTTCTCGTAAGCCCAAAGCAGCAACTTGATCGCGCCAGGGCGAGATGCCGCGGATGCCGTGGCGCGCGCAGCCCTCGATCATCTGCGCGAGATTCCATTGCTTCTTCACCGTCGCGGTGTTGAGCGAAAGCTTCACTTCAGCAGTTCGGGAGCGATCAGCTTGGGAAGGATCAGGGGAATCTCGGGCCAGATGATGATCGCCGCCAGCATCAGCAGCATCGGCACCAGCATGATCATGGTGTCCTTGAGCGCGAACTTGAGCGGCACCTTGGCCACCGCGCACGAGATCATGAGGCACAGGCCGTAAGGCGGCGTCACCAGGCCGAAGGCGAGCGAGACGATGCCGATGATGGCGAAATGGATCGGATGCATGTTCACCGACTGCGCCAGCGGCTGCAGGATCGTGCCGACGATGATGATCGCCGGGATGGCGTCGAGGAAGCAGCCGACGACGAGGAACACGAAGGCGATGAAGAACCCCACGCCGGTGATGCCCAAGCCCCAGCTCGTCACGTTCGCCAGCAGCGCTTTCGGAATCTGGTAGTAGGCGAGCAGCCAGCCGAAAGCGGACGCGGTGCCGACGCAGAACAGCGCCACGGAGGCGAGCCGTCCTGTCTCCGCGAACGCGTGATAAAGCTGCTTCATATCCATCTCGCGGTAGATGAAGATGGACAGGACCGCGGCATAGATGACCGCGACCGCAGCAGACTCGGTCGCCGTGAACCACCCGAGCAGAATGCCGCCGACGATGATGAACGGGGTGAACAACGCCGGCACTGACTGCCAGGCCGAGACGAAGAACTCCTTCAGCGTGGACCGCGGATAGACCGGGTAGTGGTAGATCTTCGAGTACACGTGGACGGTGACCATCTGCGCGGCGGCGATGAGCAGCCCCGGCAGGATGCCCGCCAGGTACATCGCGCCGATCGAGGTCGAGATCACCCCGCCCCAGACGATCATCAGGATGGAAGGCGGGATGATGACCGCGAGGACCGCCGAAACGGCGGTTATCGCTATGGAGAACGACAGGCCATAGCCTTCCTTCACCTGCGCCTCGATAAAGATCTTCGACTGGCTCGCCGCGTCGGCGGTGGAGGAGCCCGAGATTCCGGCGAAAAACACCGAAAGCAGAACGTTGATCTGGGCGAGCGCGCCTGGAAAGTGGCCCACCATGGTGCGCGACAGCCGCACCAGGCGATCGGTAATGCCGCCGACGTTCATCAGGTTGGCGGTCAGCAGGAAGAACGGCACCGCGAGCAGGATGAACGAGTTGTACGCCTTGAACGTCTCGTTGAAGAGCATCATCGGCGACAGGCGCGGCTCGGTGATCACCACCGGAAGGCACGCCAGACCGAGCGCGAAGGCAACCGGCACGCGCGCCACTATCAGCGCGAAGAACACGCCGAACAGCGCGAGCGCGGCCATCCCCGGGCTGAGGGCGGCCGAACTCATGAACGCAAAACGCGCACGCTGTCGACGAGCGACTCGCCGAGGAACAGCACCCAAGTCGCGCCGGCGAGCGGCCAGGCGATGAAGATCCACGGCATCGGCAGCTCCGCCAGCTCGGAGAGCTGGTCCCAGCCGAAGCGCACGAACCCGATGCCCCACCAGACGAAAACCAGGGCGAATACCAGCACGCACGCATGCGAGACGATGCGCAGGAGCGCGGTGGGCTTCGGCCCGAGGTCGGGCCAGACGTCGACCTCGAAGTGCGAGTGCTCGCGGATGCCGATCATCGCCCCGAGCATCACCATCCAGATGAAGAGGAAGCGGCTGAGCTCCTCGGTCCAGATCCAGGAGGGGATCAGCTCGGTGTAGCGCGAGATGATCTGCAGCGTGACCGGGACGATCAGGATCGCGACCGTCCCCACCATCAGCCAGGTCAGCAGCCGATGGTACAGCTCGATCAGGCGCCTCACTTGATCGCGTTGATCTTCGCGAGGATCTGGTCCGCGCCGATCTCCTTGGCGTAGGCCTCGATCACGGGATCCACCGCTTTCTTCATCAGCGCGCGGTCGGCGAACGCAATCCGCTTGAGCTTGCCGGCCTTCTCCAGCGCGTCGAGCTTCTGCGCGTCTTCGCTCGACTCTACCTGCCGGCCGTAGGCGCCCGCCTCCCTGCCTGCCCTGAGCACCGCCGCCTGCAGGTCCTTGTCGAGGCTGCGGAAGGTCTTGCCCGAGAAGCAGATCGGCCGGATGGTGATCGCGTGCTCGGTGACGGCGAGATTCGGGCCGACTTCGTAGAACTTCATCTGCTCGACGCCGGCGGCCTCGTTCTCGCCGGCCTGGATGACGCCGTTCTGGATCGCGTTGTAGATCTCGTTGTACGCGATCACGGTCGGCGACATCCCCGCCGCCGTGAAGGTGCGGCTCCAGATCGGCGCTCCCTGCACCCGGACTTTCAGGTTTTTCATCTCGGCCATGTTGCGCACCGGCTTGTTGGCGAAGATGTTGCGCGTACCGCCGCCGGCGTAGCCGATCAGCATCACGTCGGCCTTCTGCGCGATCTCGTCGGCGATCGGCTTGAGCACATCCTGGTCGAGCACCTTGTTCCAGTGAACCAGGTCGCGAAAGATGAACGGCGCGTCGATGAACGGGGCCGCGCGCGAGAACGTCGACATGTGGGCCGGCGACACGATGCCGTAGTCCACGGCCTTGCCCTGATTCATGTAGGCGAAGTAGTCCTTCTCGAGGCCAAGCTCGCTGTTGCGGTGGAGCACGAAGCTCACCGGCTTGCCGTAGTACATCTTCACCAGCTCCTCGAACTTCAGCAGCGCCTTGTTGAACGCATGGTCGTCGTTGAACTGCACCGCCCCATGCAGCGTCACCTGCGCCGCAGCGGGAAAAGCAATTAGAAGTGAAACGATTCCCGCGGTTAGCCGCTTCATGACTTTCCCTCCTCCTTGACGGTGATGCGCCACAGTGTACGCGGATCGTCCGGGTCGGTGAGTGTCGCCGCGTGCAGCAGCGACGCATTGTCCCAGATCACCACATCGCCGGCCCCGTAGCGGAGCCGGTACTGATACTTCTCCTGCGTCGCGTGGTCCCGCAGCTCATCGAGCAGCTCGATGGCTTCGTCCTGCGGCATGCCCTCGATGCCGAAGGAGCTGCCCGACACGGCATAGAGCGCCTTGCGCCCGGTGACCGGATGGCGGCGCACCACCGGGTGGCGCACCCAGGTCACCTTCTTCTCCTGCTCCTCGGAAAGCACCGAGGCGACGGTGCGCGAGCCTCGGTCGAGGTCGTCGCGGTTGCCGTAGTGATGCAGCGCAATAAGGCCGTCGATTCTCTTTTTCATGGACGAAGGCAGATCGTCATAGGCGGCGTATTGGTTGGCGAACAGCGTATCGCCGCCCTTCTTCGGCACCTGGATCGAATACAGCAGCGTCGCGCGAGCCGGCACCTCGAGATACGAGTAGTCGGTATGAAAGTACGTGCCGGCGTCGGCGAGGCCGATCGGCTCGCCATTCCTCTTCACGTTCGACAGGATGAGGATGTCGGCGTGCTCGGGATGGTGGAACTGGTCGATGACGTGCGGCTCGGGCCTCCCGAACTGACGCGCGAACTGGAGAAACTCCGCCGCCTTCAGCTTCAGATTTCTGAACACCAGGATCTGCCCGGCAAAGAACGCCTCCCAGACGTTGCGGAAATCGGGGCTGATCGCGTCGGCCTCCAGCCCGAAACCGCCGAGCTTCGTCAGCCGCATCCGTGCACCGCGAGAAGTTGCTTCATGCGCGCGCAGGCGAGCGGCGGATCCGACAGCAGCCCGGCGGCGTCGGCGAGCCTGAACAGCTCGCAGAAATGCAGCAGGTGGCGCGCCGACTGCTGGCCGCCGGCCATCACGAAGTGGTTCTGGTGGCCGTTGAGCCAGGCCATGCACACGACGCCGGTCTTGTAGAAGCGCGTCGGCGCTCGAAAGATGTGGCGCGAAAGCGGCACGGTGGGCGCGAGCGTCTCGTGATAACCGGATTTGTCCCCGTCTGTGAGGCATGAAAGGGCATGTGAAGCCGCCGGCGCGATCGAGTCGAAGATGCCGAGCAGCGCATCCGAGTAGCCCTCGGCGTCGCCTTCGATCAGCTCGGCGAAGTTGAAGTCGTCGCCGGTGTACATGCGCACGCCCCTGGGCAGCTTGCGGCGCATGGCGATTTCCTTGTCTTTGTCGAGCAGGGAAATCTTGATTCCATCCACCTTTACTCGATTTTCTGTCAGAACATCCAGGCAGATGTCCATGGCAGCATAGTGATCCTTCCTGCCCCAATATCCCTCCAGCGCCGGATCGAACATCTCGCCCAGCCAGTGGATGATCACCGGCTCTTTGACCTGCGACAGGATGCGCTCGTACACGCGGGCGTAGTCCTCGGGCGATTTCGCGCAGGCCACCAGCGCGCGGCTGGCCATGAGGATGATGCGGCCGCCGAGCTTCTCGATCGAAGCGCATTGGGCTTCGTACGCGGAAATGATTTCCCCGATTGAAAACTCTTTATGCAAAGACAAGTGGTCCGTTCCGGCCCCCGAGGCGACGAAGGCGCCCGGTACATCTCTCGCTGCGCTGAGGGTTTTCTTTATTAGTTCCAAAGAGCTCGGCCAGTCGAGCCCCATGCCGCGCTGCGCCGTGTCCATCGCCTCGGCGACCCCGAGGCCCCAGGACCACAGGTGCCTGCGGTACGCGATCGTTGCCTCCCAGTCGATCGCCGGCTCGAGCCAGGGCTCCCTGGTCGACAACGGATCGGCGACGACATGCGCCGCTGCCAGGGCACGCCGGGTAAACGGTCTCGGCGGCCTGCGAAAAGACTTGGGTTCCCGCACCGCATAGTCTTCGAGCGCGCCGCCCGCGCCGGGAAGCTTGATGGTGAGAATCGTGTCGCGCTTCATGCTTTCAGCCTCGGCACGTCGAGCCAGCTTTTCCGCTGCCAGCTCTTCCATCCCAGCTCGGCGAGCTGCACGCCCCTCGCCCCCTCGAGCAGGTTCCAGCGGAAGGCGCCCTCGCCGGTGACGTGCTTGAGAAAGAGCTCCCACTGCGCCTTGAAGGCGTTGTCGTAGCCGGCGTCGGGCACCTCCTGCCAGCCTTCGAAGAAATTGAGCGGTTGCGGAACGTCGGGATTCCACACCGGCTTGGGAGTTTTTTCATAAGGTTGAATCAAGCAACGGCGTAACCCCGCGACCGCGCTGCCTTTCGTGCCGTCCACCTGCAGCGTGAGCAGGTCGTCGCGCCGCACGCGCACGGCCCAGGAAGAGTTGAAATGCGCGACGACCCCGCCGGCGAGCTGGAACGTCGCGTAGGCAGCGTCATCCGCCGTCGCCTTGTACTTCTTGCCGTTCTCGTCCCAGCGGTACGGGATGTGGGTCGCGCCCAGGCATGAAAGCGCTTGGACTTCCCCGAACAGGTTGTCGAGCACGTAACGCCAGTGGCACAGCATGTCGAGGATGATGCCGCCGCCGTCCTGCTTGCGGTAATTCCACGACGGGCGCTGCGCGGGCTCGCGGTCGCCCTCGAACACCCAGTAGCCGAACTCGCCGCGCACCGACAGCAGCCTGCCGAAAAAGCCGGCGTCGCGCAGCTCCCGCAGCTTCAGCAGCCCCGGCAGCCAGAGCTTGTCCTGCACCACGCCGTGCTTCACCCGCGCCTTCTTCGCCGCCTGGTACAGGTCCATGGACTCGGCGAGCGAGGTGGCGACCGGCTTCTCGCAGTACACGTGCTTGCCCGCCGCGATCGCCCGCTTGAGGAGCCTGGGCCTGAGCTGGGTCGAGGCGGCGTCGAAGAAGATCTCATCCTTTTCGCTCATCAATGCCTTATCCAGATCCGTCGTCCAGCGCTCCACGCCGTGCTTCTTCGCCAGTTCCTCGACCTTGGCCGCGTTTCGTCCGACGAGCAACGGGTCGGGCATGACGCGCGTGCCGTCCTTCAGCGCCACGCCGCCCTGCTTGCGGATCTCCAGGATCGAGCGCACCAGGTGCTGGTTCATGCCCATGCGCCCGGTGACGCCGTGCATGATGATGCCGATTCGCCTTTCGCTCACTGCACTGTCCTCATCGCCTCCCAGTCCGGCATCGCCGCGCTGGCAAAGCCGGGGCAATCGAGCGATCCGATCTGGAGGTCGCCATCTTTTATTTTCAACCTGACGGCGCCATGGCTGCGCTGGTACAGATCGGGGTGCGCCTCCAGGAACGCCGCCTGCTCCATCGGCGGCAGGCCCGCCATGCCGTTGACGTAGTGATGGCCGTTGCGCTCGACGTGGGCCAGGCCGAGGAGCGATACGAGCGCGAGGTCCTGCTGCAACGCAAGGCCGGCCTGCAGCGTCAGGTCCTCGCCCGACATGAAGTAGCGCGCGGCGCCTTCCTCGCGGTTCCACAGCCGGCAGCGCGCCGCGTTGAGCAGCGACTTGTAGAAGCCCTTGCAGGTCTTGGACGAGACCCCCGTATAACCCAGGCGCCGCGCCCGCGGAAACGCCTCGAGCGAATCGTCCGACTCGTCGATGAGCACCGGCGTTTCCTCCGCCAGCGCCGACACGTCGTCGGAGAGCGCGTGCTGGCGGTTCACCGGCTGCTCGATGAACGCGATGCTCGAGGCCAGGCGCTTGAGGCGCGGCTCCGCCCGGATGCGCCGCCACAGCTCGAGCGCGCCGGCGGCGCTGGCGTACTGCTCGTTGCCGTCGAGCGTCGCCTGGTACGGCTCCTCGTTGCGATCGAGGACTGCCGCGATGCCGATCAGGCGCTCCACGTCGGCCTTCGCATCGCCGCCAACCTTGAGCTTGAACCAGCGCTGCCCGTAGCGCGCGACGACCTCGCCGAGCGTCTCGGGCAAGCCGTCGTTCACCTTCTTGTCGGCAGGAGTCACCGGGTCCAGCAGGCCGACGGTGTGCCGGGCCGCGATCTTCGTCGCAGGCGAGAGCTGCGACAGAAAATCGTCCATGTCGAACGCCGCCAGGTCGGCCTGCCAGCCCGGCGCGGCAATGCCGGGAAGGTTCGTACGGATCGCCTCGTAAAACGAAAGGCCGAGGGTGCGGCAAAGCGCATCCAGCAGGGCGCGGTCGATGAGCGCCGGGCCATAGCAGGCGGTGAGGCTGTTCATGCCCCGCGTCGCCCCGATCGCGATCTGCGGACCGTAGTTGTCGATCCAGTGGCCGAACGCGGTGTTCTCGCCGGCGGCGAGGTAGGCGTCGCGCGCCAGCGCCAGCGAGGCGCGCAGCTGATCGATGTTCTGCTCGTTGCTGAGCGCCGGGTCCTTGTCGAACCATTTCGGCACCAGCATTTCCGCCGCCGCGCCGACGCCCTCCTTGCCGTCCTCGAGGGCGATGCGCGCGCGCGCGAAGGCCTGCGGCGCCGAGGTGAGCGTCACGACCCCGAACCGGAACGGCAGCCTGAGCCGCACCTCGCGCTCGAAAAAGGAGATCTCCCTGACTGAAAACCTGACCTGCACGCTCAATCCATCGCCAGCACGCCCCTGGACTTGAAGATGTCCCGGATGCGGCCGGCATAGTCGTTGAACCGCGGCGGCAGCTTGTCGAGGCGCCGCGGGCGCGGCAGGTCGACATCGAGGATCTCGACGATGCGCCCGGGGCGCGGGCTCATGACCACCACGCGGTCGGCGAGCAGCACCGCCTCGGGGATGCTGTGCGTGATGTGGAGGGCGGTCTTGCGCTTTTCCATCCATACCCGCTGGATGTCCATCGAGATCTGCTCCCGCGTCAAGGCGTCGAGCGCGCCGAAAGGCTCGTCCATCAGCAACAGCGGCGGATCATGCACCAGCGCGCGGCAGATCGACACGCGCTGGCGCATGCCGCCGGAAAGCTCGTAAGGCTTCTTGTTCTCGAAGCCTTCCAGCCCGGTTTGCCTGAGCAGGTGCTTCGCCGCCGCCTCGTAGGTCGCGCGGTCCATGCCGCGGATGTCGACCTGCAGCATCACGTTCGACAGCACGTCGCGCCAGTCGAGCAGGATCGATTCCTGGAACACGATGCCGACGTCGGTCTGCGGACGATCCACTTTCCTGCCGCCGACGCTGATCGAGCCCGAGCTGCAGGGCACCAGCCCGGCGACCATCTTCAGGAGGGTGGTCTTGCCGCAGCCGCTCGGGCCGACGATGGCGACGAACTCGGACTGGCGGATGTCGAGATGGACCTCGGCGCAGGCCTCCACCCTGCCCCCCTTGGTGTCGTAGACCTTGCCGACGTTCTCGAGGCGGATGTAGGGCTGCATTACTTCTTGGGCGAATAAGGCGCCTCGGACAGGAAGCTGTTGGTGTAGTAGACGTTGAGGTCGGGCTGGGGCTTGAGCTTAGCGTACTGGGCGAGCAGGTCCTGCGTCTCCTTCCAGTCCTCCAGCGCCGACCAGCCGATCGGCCGGCCCTGGGTGCGCTCGGTGCGGATGATGGTCATCGTGCCGTTGATCTCGAGGAGCGAGATTTCCTTGTTGAACGCGGGCGCGTTCCTCATGAAGATCTCGGCCGCCTCGTCCCGGTTGTCGAACGCGTGCTGCCAGCCGCGCTGCGAGGCGCGCAGAAAGCGCCGCAGCTGGTCCTGGCTCTTCGCCTCCTTCGCCCAGTCGTTGTTGACGATGATCGCGCTGGAGAGCGTCGAGACGCCCGCCATGTCATACAGGCGCGTCCAGCCCATCCTGACGCCGGTCTGCAGCTGCATGCGCGGGCCCTGGTCCATGAAGTAGCCGAGCAGCGCGTCGGCCTGCTTGCTCAGCACCGCCTGCTCCTTCGCCTGCGGGTTGGCCACCGTGATCATCTGCACATCCTCGAGCTTCATGCCGAGCTTGCCCATGAAAGCGGTGAAGATCGCAAGGCTGGCGTCGCCCGCGGTGATGGCGATGCGGCTGCCCTTGATCTCCGAGATCCTGGTCGGACGCGCCGCGTCGGCGCGGTAGATGAACGACATCGGGCTCTGCTGCAGGGTCACGCCCACCGCCTTGATCGGCATGCCGGCGCCCACGCCGCGCATCATGGTCGCGGCATCGACGTAAGCCACCGGGTTGGTCTTGTTGGCCACCAGCTGCGCCACCGTGGTCGAGCCGCTGCCTTCCAGGATCTCCACCTCGAGCCCTTCATCGCGATAGAAGCCCTTGTCGCGCGCGACGAAGAAAGGCGCGTGCTCGCCGTACAGCGTCCAGTTCAGGCGGAACTGGAATTTTTCCTGCGCGAGCGCCGGGACGGCGAGCAGGGTCAATATCAGCAGTGCGGTCATCCGCTTCATTTCATCCTCCTCCTGGTAGTCGCTACAGGGTCCCCGTGTCCCCGCGGATGCGATGCGTCACGTGCCACGGGATCAAAAGCGCCTCGAGCAGCTCGACGGCGTAGAAAAACGCGAGGCCGATGATCGTCAGAGCGACGATGGTGGCGAACATCAAGGCGGTCTCCATGTTGGAGTTCGTGACCAGCAGCAGGTAGCCGAGCCCCTTGTCCGCGCCGACGAACTCGCCGACCACCGCGCCGGCGACCGCCAGCGTCGCCGCGACCTTCAGGCCGCTGAACAGGTACGGCAGGCTGGTGGGCAGGCGAAAGCGGGCGAATACCTGCATGCGGCTCGCGCCCATCGAGCGTGCGAGGTCGGTCATTTCGACCGACATCGAGCGCAAGCCGACCGCCGCGTCGATGACGATCGGGAAAAACGAGATCAGGAACGCCACCAGGATCTTGGGCAGAGCGCCGACGCCGAACCAGACGAGGAACAGCGGCGCGATCGCCACCTTGGGCACCACCTGGAAAAACAGCAGCGTCGGCATGACGAAGCTGTCGAAGCGCTGCGAGGACGTGATCGCGATCGCCAGCGGAACGGCGACGGCCACCGCCAGGGCGTAGCCGAGGAGCATTTCATACGCCGTCACCCAGCCGTGGTACGCCAACCGGGGAAACTCCCTCACGAAGGTCTCGCAGATCACGCTGGGGGCCGGCAGCAGGTAGGCGGGCATCCGGTAGAGCGCCACCCCCGCCTCCCACACGGCGAGAAACACCAGGACGCCGACGAACGGCGTGAGGACCGAGCGGAGCCTTTTCATGCCTGCCTGCTTTTAACTATATGGTTAAGAGATTGGGTTGTCGAGCGCTTCGAGCACGCCGCGCACATAGCCGATGGCGCGCGCCGCCGCGCCCGGGCCGTCGGGGACATAGTCGAACGGTTCCACCGCCACGTCGCCGCCGTAGCGGTGTTTCCTCAGCGCGGCGAACAACGGCGCGAATTTCTGCTGACCCTGCCCCGGGCCCTGGCGGTTGCGGTCGTTCAGCTGCACGTGGGCGATCACCCCCTGCGGCAGCCAGCGGTCCACCAGCGCCGCAAGCGGCTGCTTCTCCATGCGGCCCGCGGCGCTGCAGTCAAGCATGCTCCTGATGGAAGGGCTGTCGATCTGCTTCACGATGCGCGCGGCCTCCTCGAGCGTGTTGATGAGCGGGGTCTGCTCGGCCGCGAGCGCCTCGATGCAATAGACCACGCCGGCTTTTTCGGCGCGCCCCGCCACCGCGGCGAAGCTCTCCTGCGCGCGTGCCAGCGCGGCGGCACGCGTCTCGCCCGAATCGATGCGCCGCTGATGCGGCGAGCCGTGCACCAGATAGCGGCCGCCGAGCTCGGCGCATTGATCGATCAGCGCGAGCATGACGTCGATGGTGCGCTTGCGCACCGCCTCGTCGCGCGTCGAGATCGAGAGCCCCGCCGGCTTGAGCAGCAGCCAGTGCAGGCCGGTGATGGCGATGCCCGCGTCCTGGGCGGCGCTGCGCGCCGCGGCGATCTGCGCCGCGCCGAGGCGATGCGGCTCGTCGGACAGCGTGTAGGGCGCGATCTCGAGACCGTCGTAGCCGAGCTTGGCGGCGTAGACGCATTGCGCCGGGAAAGGCATCGGCGCGATCACCTCGTTGCACAGCGCGATCCTCACGCGCGCCTCCGCAGCGCGTTGAGGATCATGTCTGCGTTATGCCGCGCGCGCGACGCGAGAGCGCGCCGATCCATCAAATTGCGGCCGAAGATCCGCGACAGCGTATAGCGGTTGCTGAGGTAGAAGTAGCCTTCGCCGGCGATCGAGATGTACAGCTGCACCGGGTCGACGCCCTTGCGGAACACCCCGCCGCGCTCGCCGCGCGCGAGCACGCGGCGCAGCGTCTCGACCAGCGGCGAGTGCATGTCTCGTACCCGGCGCGAGCGCGCGACGTGGCGTCCCTTGTGCAGGTTCTCGCTGTTGAGCAGGGTCAGGAACTCCGGGTGCTCGAGAAAATAGTTCCAGGTGAACTCGACCAGCCGCTTCAGGGCCGCGCGCGGCTCCAGGTGCTCGAGCTCGAGCGCGCGCTCCGCGCTGCGGATGTGAGCGTAGCGGCCCTCGAGCGCGGCGAGGAACAGCCGGTCCTTGTCGCCGAAGTAGTAGTACAGCATGCGCTTGTTGGCGCCGGCGCGCGAGGCGATGCGGTCGACCCGCGCGCCGCCCAGTCCGAAGCGCGCGAATTCCTCGGTCGCGGCGTCGAGAATGCGCCGCCGCGTGCGCTCGGGATCCCGCAGCCTGGAATTAACCATCCGGTGAAGACATTATAATGACGGCGTGATCCAGACCACCGTCGTCGGCTCCTACCCGATCCCGGACTGGCTCGTCGCGGCGCCCTCCGACCAGGCGCTGCTCGACGCAACGCGGGTGGTGCTGCACACGCAGGAGCAGGCCGGCATCGACGTCGTGTGCGACGGCGAGCTCTACCGCTTCGACGTCAACCATCCCGAGACCAACGGCATGATCGAGTATTTCGTGCAGCCGCTCGCCGGCGTGCGCACGCGGCTGACCTTCGATGAGCTGATGGGCTACCGCGGCCAGCGCGCGACGCGCTTTCGCGCGCGACCGCCCGGCGTGGTCGATGGGCCGCTCGGCCCGGGAACGCTCGACCTGCCGGGCGCCTGCAGCCGGGCGCGCGCGCTTGCCTCCAGGCCGTTCAAGTTCACGCTCACCGGCCCGCACATGCTCGCCAAGATGCTGCTCAACAGGCATTACCGGGACAGCGCGGAGCTGGCACACGCCATCGGCGACGCGCTCGCTGCCCAGGTTCGCCACCTCGACGCCGACGTAGTTCAAGTCGACGAGGCGAACCTGCCGGGCAGCCCCGATGAATGGCAGTGGGCAGCCTCCGCCATGAACCGCGTGCTCGATGCGGTACCGAAATCCGCGAAGGCGGCGGTGCACCTGTGCTTCGGCAACTACGGCGGGCAGTCGATCCAGAAAGGCAGCTGGGCAAAGCTGATCGACTACCTCAATACGCTGCACGTCGATCACATCGTCATGGAGTGCGCGCACCGGCCGCAAGGGGAGATGGCGGTGTTCAAATCCCTGCGTCCGCAGATCGGGCTTGGCGTCGGCGTGATCGACATCAAGCGCACCGAGGTCGAAAGCGCGGAAGAGGTGGCGCGCGCGATCGAGCAAGCCGAGAAAACGCTGGGCGCCGGGCGGCTGCGCTACGTCCACCCCGACTGCGGCTTCTGGATGCTCAAGCGCAACATGGCCGACGGCAAGATGAGGGCGCTGGTCGCCGGGCGCGATCTTTACGAGGGGCGCAGCGCGCCCCAGGTTTTCTCCCAATCCTTGCCGAGAAAATCGGTCTCGCGCCCGTCGGGCTGATGGAACCTGTTCGGGATCTGGAACATGGCGAGCATGAGGCCGCCTTGCGGCCCGGCCCAGGCCTCGTGCCGGCTGCCGGCGGGACGCCAGACGAATTCGCCGGCCTTGCACACGCCCTCGCCGCACACCAGGCTGCCTTCGAGCACGTAGGTCTGCTCGATCATCACGTGCTCGTGGTCCGGCAGCCGCGCGCCCGGCGCCATTTTCATGAGCAGCGTCATCACCCCGGTGGCGCGATCGACGAGCAGCGATTTGGTCTCGACGCCGCGATACGGCGTCTTTTCCCAGGGCAGATGCTCGACGTCGACGAAGCGTGAAGCCTTGGGCGGCAGGTTGGCGTGGGTCATGACGTGCGATGCTCCCCGACTCTGACGATCTTCATCGTATTGGTGCCTCCGGCCTTGCCGATCGGCTCGCCGATGGTGAGCACGATCAGGTCGCCGTCCTTCACCACGTTGTTGGCCACCAGCACCTTCTCCGCCTCGCGCAGCAGCTCCTCGCGGTCGTGGCCGACATACTTCACCATCAACGGAAAGACTTCGCGAAACAGCGCGCAGCGATAGCGCGTCGAGGTCTGCGAGGTGAGGGCGTAAATCGGCACGCCGGCGTTGAGGCGGCTCATCCACAGCGCGGTCGAGCCCGATTCCGTGAGCGCGGCGATCGCCTTCACCTTCAAGTGGTAGGCGGTGAACAGGGCCGCCATGGCGATCGACTGGTCCACCCGCGTGAACACGCGGTTGAAGAAATCCTGGTCGAGGTTGAGCGGCTGCGTCTGCTCGGCCTCGAGGCAGATGCGGTCCATCGCCTGGACCACTTCCACCGGGTACCTGCCGGCCGCCGTTTCCGCCGACAGCATCACCGCGTCGGTGCCGTCGAGCACCGCGTTCGCGACGTCCGACACCTCGGCGCGCGTCGGCACCGGGCTCGAGATCATCGACTCCATCATCTGCGTCGCGGTGATGGTGAGCTTGTTGTGCTCGCGCCCGAGCCGGATCATCTTCTTCTGCAGCGCCGGCACCGCGGCGTCGCCCACCTCCACGGCGAGATCGCCGCGCGCCACCATGATGCCGTCGGAGCCGCGCATGATGTCGACCAGCGCGCTTTCCGCCACCGCCTCGGCGCGCTCGATCTTGGCGATGAGGAAGGCGTTGCCGCCGGCGGCGCGCATCAGCTCCCGCGCCATGTACATGTCGGCGCCGGATTTCGGGAACGAGACGGCGAGGTAGTCGGCCCGGATCTTCACCGCGGTCCTGATGTCCTCCATGTCCTTGGCGGTGAGCGCCGCCGCGGTCAGGCCGCCGCCCTGCCGGTTGATGCCCTTGTTGTTCGACAGCACGCCGCCGTGGCGCACGACGGTGTGCACCTCGCTGCCTTTGACGGCCGTGACCTCGAGCACGATCTTGCCGTCGTCGAGCAGCAGCACCGCGCCGGACTCGACGTCGCGCGGCAGCTCCTTGTAGTCGAGGCCGGCACGCTCGCCATCGCCCAGCTCGCAGGCCGCATCGAGGACGAAGCGCTGCCCCTTCTCCAGGGTGACCTTGCCGTCCCTGAACCTGCCAACGCGGATCTTCGGCCCCTGCAGGTCGCACATGATCGCCACCGTGCGCCCGGTCTTCGACGCGATGCTCTTCACCAGCGCGGCGCGCTGCTCATGATCCGCGGCGGTGCCATGCGAGAAGTTGAGCCGCACCACGTCCACGCCGGCGCGGATCATGCGTTCGAGCACTGCGGGGTCGCTGGAAGCCGGGCCGAGGGTGGCCACGATCTTGGTGCTGCGGGGCATTCGGGTAACCTTAACCAGTATCCGCGCGCGCTTCAAGCGCCGCCACGGCAGGCAGGGTCTTGCCTTCGAGAAACTCCAGAAACGCGCCACCTGCCGTGGAAACGTAGTCGATCTTGCCGCCGATGCCGAACCTGTTGATTGCCGCGACGGTCTCTCCGCCGCCGGCGATGGAATAAGCCTCCGAGTTCGCGATCGCCTCGGCGATCGTGCGGGTGCCTTTGGCGAACGGCTCCTTCTCGAAGACGCCCACCGGGCCGTTCCAGACGATGGTCCCTGCCTTGGCAAGCGATGCCGCGAGCGAGCGCGCCGTATCCGGGCCGATATCCAGAATCATTTCGTCCCCCGACACGATGTCGACCCGCTTCACCTTGCCCTCATCCTGCATGCTTTTCGCCACCACCACGTCGGTAGGCAATGGCACCTTGGTCATCGCCATGATCTTCTTCGCCTCGCCAACCAGGTCTGGCTCCGCCAGCGATTTGCCGATCGGTTTGCCGGCCGCGAGCAGAAAAGTATTGGCGATGCCGCCGCCGACGATCAGCTGGTCGACCTTTTTCGCCAAGCCGGCGAGCGCGGCGAGCTTCGTCGACACCTTCGAGCCGCCGACCACCGCGGCGAGCGGACGCTTCGGCTGCGAGAGCGCGCGGCCCAACGCATCGAGCTCTGCCGCCATCAGCGGCCCGGCGCAGGCAACCGGCGCGAACCG
>DATILQ010000245.1:0-1754 GCA_035476235.1 Burkholderiales bacterium | reverse complement strand
TCGCCGCGAGCTCAACGAGGATTTTTGGCGCGGGTCGAATGCGCGGCCGCTTATCGCTTCTCTTTCGCGTTGTGAGGCGCAATTGGCGGTCACCTCAAATGATGGGGGGTATAGATTCCGTGGTCAAGTCCGGTTCTTGCTGGATAAACGGGTTGGGGCTGCGGTGACGACCGGCGCAGTTTGCGCGGCGTGAGCGCGATCGAGTTCGTCGCGGATCGCCGTCAACTGACGCTGGTCGAACTCGGTTATCCTGAGCCCACGCCAGCGCTCGGCGGCACGGATCAGTGCCGCATACATCAGCTTGAGCACGGCGCGCTCGCCGAAGGCGTGCGGGATCACCTTGGTACGCCGGCGCTCCTCGCCGAACAGCCGCTCGAGCAGGTTGGTTGTCCTGATGGCGCGCCGGTGCGCCAGCGGGAAGCGCAGATGCGCGATGCAGGCGTCGAAGTCGTCGTCGAGGCACGCCACCGCCGACGGGAGATCACCTTGGTAGGTCGCGACAATATCGTCGCGCAGAAGGCGCGCCAGCGCCGGCGAAGCGGCTTGGTAGCAGGCCCGCGCCCGGGCGTGGAACTCCGGCCAGACGGTGTCGGGCACCCTGCTCTGCAGGTTCCTCATCTTGTGCGCCAGGCAGCGCTGGCGCAGCGCGCGCGGGAAGCATTCCTCGATCGCTCGGATCACGCCGGGCGCGCCGTCGCTGACCACCAGGAGCGGGTCGGGCAAGCCGCGCCGGCGCATGTCCTGGAAAAACTCGCGGCAGCTTGCCGTGTCCTCCTTGGTGCCGGGCGCCAGATGCAGCAGCGCCTTCTTGCCGTCAGCCAGGATGCCCCACGCCGCCAGTACCGCCTCGCGCGGCTGGCCAAGATGCAGCCGCTCGGCGATGCCATCGACGAACAGGTAGAGCACATCAAACTCCGCCAGATCCCGGCTCGCGAACGCCTCATACTCCGTCCACAGTCGCTCGGTGATCGTGCTCACCGCCGTGCGGCTCAACAGCGACTTGCCCGTTGCGTCCGTGAACAGCGCCTCGATGTCGCGCGTCGACAGCCCGCGCGCGTACATCTCGACAGCCAGGTCCTCCAGCTCCTCGGTCCGGCCCCGCAGCGTCTCGCGAAGGCGCGAGCGGAATGGCTCCGCCCGCTCGGCGATCTGCGGCGCACTGTACTCGATCGGCCCCTCGGCGCTCTTCAGCCGACCCGTTCGATAGCCGTTGCGATGCCCGCTTCCCGGTGCCCCACCACGCGCGTAGTAGCCGCGTCCCAAGGCGTCCCCCGCCTCTCCTTCCAGCGCTTCCTCGATGATCAGCCGAGCCGCCAGCCGAACCAACTCCGAGCGGCCGTCAGCTGCTTCGCCCGTGCCGTCCATCAGACCCTTCAACCGCTCGCGCGTCCGCTCAGACCCAGGTATTCTCTCCATCGGGGTGCCCCTTCGTTTGAGGCCGGTCGCCAAACCGGACCTCGTGGATTCGCCAATCGGCGAGGGTGCACCCCAACCCTTTTCCCAGCAACTCTAGGACTTCACCTTGCCAAGCCACCCCACCCCGGGGGGATAGCCTTGAACACCCCCGTACCCCCAAGCGCCGGGACCCATCAGCATGCGCATTTTTGAAAAGCCGGGACGCCGCGGTTGTGCCGCAGCTGGACGATTGCGGACCTTGACCCTGCGCCGACTCTTGTGTCGCATATGCCTTCTGCGTGCGCGAGGAGAGCGACTTGCCTCGAACCGCACGAACCGCAGTCACCTTAGTTCCAGAG
>DATILQ010000244.1:0-3364 GCA_035476235.1 Burkholderiales bacterium | reverse complement strand
AATCGGTCAGCAGCAGCAGGCCCGAGCTGTTGATATCCAGCCGGCCCACCGCCACCCACCTCCCGGGGGGCAGCCGGGAAAACACGGTAGGGCGTCCCTGCGGGTCGCTGCGGGTCACCAGCTCGCCTACGGGCTTGTGATACGCCAAGACACGAGCCGGCTGTTCGGATAGCAGGCTTACAACCTTGCCGTCAATGGTGATTTGGTCTGCAGGGAGCGCACGATCGCCAAGCCTGGCGGTGCGCCCGGCGACGCAAACCCGCCCCGTTTCGATCCAGGCCTCGATTTCGCGCCGCGAACCATGACCGGCCGCTGCCAGGAGCTTCTGCAGCCGCTCGCCCCGCGGCTTAGCCGTCGGTTCCGGTGGCGGCTTGTTCCGGCTCGGAATCGGCGGCTCGCTGCCCGGCGTCGGTCACGGCCGGACGCTCGAGCTGAAGGGTTCTGGCGATTTCCTCGAGCGGCGGCAGCTCCTCCAGGCTGCGCAGCCCGAGATCGTCGAGAAACTTGCGGGTGGTGGCGTAAAGCGCCGGCCGGCCCGGCGTCTCGCGCTGGCCCACGGCGTCGATCCAGCCGCGGTTTTCCAGCGTCTGGATGATCTGGCCGGAAACCGTCACGCCGCGGATGTCCTCGATATCCCCGCGGGTCACCGGCTGGCGGTAAGCGATGATGGCGAGGGTTTCCATGACGGCGCGGGAGTAGCGCGGCGGCTTTTCGGGAAACAGGCGCTCGACGTACGGCCTGAATTCGGCGCGCGTCTGGAACCGCCAGCCGCTCGCCAGGCTGACCAGCTCCACCGCGCGGCCCTTCCATTCCTCGCGCAGCTCGGCGAGCAGGTGAGCGAGCGTCTCGGCGCTCAGCTCGTCGTCGAACAGCCCCTTGAGCTCCGCGACGCCGAGGGGCTCCTGCGACGCGAGCAGCACCGCCTCGAGGATGCGCTTCGCCTCAGCCGGGTTGTGCATGGCCCAATTTTACGTAAATCGGCGCGAAGCATTCGGACTGCGTGATCTCGATCAGCAGCTCGCGCGCCAGCTCGAGCAGCGCGAGGAAGGTGACCACCAGGACCGCGACCCCCCGGGCCGGCTCGAACAGCTCGGCGAACTCAAGCACGCGGCGCTCGCGCAGGCGGCGCAGGATGCCGCTCATGTGCTCGCGCACGGACAGCTCTTCGCGGGAAATGTGGTGGTGCCTGGACAGGCGCGCGCGGTACAGCAGGCTGCGCCACGCCTCGGCAAGATCCTGCGGGTCGACCTGCGGCAGCCGCTCGGCGACCGCCTTTTCCATCCACACCGAGATCGCGACCACGTCGCGGCCGACCTGCGGCAGCTCGTCGAGCGCGTGGGCGGCTTTCTTGATTCTCTCGTACTCGAGCAGCCGCCGCACCAGCTCGGCGCGCGGGTCCTCCTCCGCCGGCTCGAGCGAAGGCGGCCGCGGCAGCAGCAGGCGCGACTTGATCTCCATCAGCATCGCCGCCATCACCAGGTACTCGGCGGCGAGCTCCAGGTTCTTCGTCCGCATGATCTCGACGTACTCGAGGTACTGGCGCGTGAGCGGCGCCATCGGGATGTCGAGGATGTCGAGGTTTTCCTTGCGGATCAGGTACAGCAGCAGGTCGAGCGGCCCTTCGAAGGCTTCGAGAATCACCTCGAGGGCATCGGGCGGGATGTACAGGTCGCTCGGCAGCTCGATGACCGGCTCGCCGTAGAGCTTGGCCATCACGTGTAGGAAAGTCCCATCGCCTCGCGCACGTCGCGCATGGTTTCGGCGGCCAGGCGCTTCGCCTTGTCGCAGCCGTCCGCGATGATGTTCTTCACCAGCGTCGGATCATCGAGATACACCTGCGCCCGCTCGCGCATCGGCGCGAGCTCGGCCTGGATCGCTTCGATCACCGGCTGCTTGCACTCGAGGCAGCCGATGCCGGCGGTGGTGCAGCCCTGCCACACCCATTTTTTCCGCTCCTCGTCGGAGTACACCTTGTGCAATTCCCACACCGGGCATTTCTCGGGATTGCCGGGGTCGCTGCGCTTCACGCGCGCCGGGTCGGTCGGCATGGTGCGGATTTTCTTGGCTACCGATTCGGGCTCCTCGCGCAGGGAAATGCTGTTGCCGTAGGATTTCGACATCTTCTGGCCGTCGAGGCCCGGCATGCGCGGCGCCTCGGTCAGCAGCACCTCGGGCTCGACCAGGATCTTCTTGCCGCCGCCCTCGAGCCAGCCGTAGAGGCGCTCGCGGTCCCCGCGCGAGAGGTTTTGCTGCTCGTCGAGCAGCGCCTGCGCTTTCGACAGCGCCTGGGCGTCGCCTTCCTGCAGGAACTTGGTGCGCAGCTCGTTGAGCAGGCGCGCCTTCTTGGTGCCCATTTTCTTCACCGCCGCCTTGGCCTTGTCTTCGTACCCCGGCTCCCGGCCATACAGGTGATTGAAGCGGCGCGCGACCTCGCGCGTGAGCTCGACGTGCGGCACCTGGTCCTCGCCCACCGGCACGTACCTGGCGCGGTAGATCAGGATGTCGGCCGATTGCAGCAGCGGATAGCCGAGGAAGCCGTAGGTCGAGAGGTCGCGGTCGGCGAGCTTTTCCTGCTGGTCCTTGTAGGTCGGCACGCGCTCGAGCCAGCCGAGCGGCGTCATCATCGACAGCAGCAGGTGCAGCTCGGCGTGCTCGATCACCTGCGACTGGATGAACAGGATCGCCTGGCCGGGATCGACTCCGGCGGCAAGCCAGTCGATCACCATGTCCCAGACGTTCTCTTGGATCACCTCGGGCGTTTCGTAGTGCGTGGTGAGCGCGTGCCAGTCGGCGACGAAGTACAGGCAGGGATGCTCGCTCTGCAGCTTCACCCAGTTCTTGAGCGCGCCGTGGAAGTGGCCCAGGTGCAGCGCGCCCGTGGGGCGCATCCCGGAAACCACGCGATCTTCGTACATTTAGGTTGGGTACAGGTGAAAGATCGCCGCGATAGCCGACTTCGATGCGAACATTATCGGATCGAGGAATACGCCGAGAATGTTGTATCCGTTCATGCTGACGGCGACGAGCCCGAGGAGAATCGGCAGCCCAAACGGCTCGAGCCTTGAAAAGCCCCGTGCCAGAGGGTCGGGCAGCAGGGAAACGACGACCCGCCCGCCGTCGAGAGGAAGAACGGGCAATAGATTCAGCGCCATGAAAACAAGGTTCACCTCGATACCCGCGATGGGCACCTGAAGCAGGAAATCGTTCGGCTTGAGCCCCGACAGCGCTCCTGTCTTTGCAGCGGCGCCCCACGCCAGAGCCATCGCCAGATTTGCCGCCGGGCCGGCGAGCGCTACCCAGAGCATGTCGCGCTTGGGATGCCGGAGCGCGTGAAAATTGACCGGCACGGGCTTCGCCCAGCCGA
>DATILQ010000243.1:0-12517 GCA_035476235.1 Burkholderiales bacterium | reverse complement strand
GCGCGGGGCCCCGGGGGCGCCGGTTTCCATGCCGCTCACCTGGGAGGAGCTGGCGGACGCGCACCCCCTCGATTTCCGCCTGACCAACGCCCCCGAGCGGCTGGCGAAGACCGGGGACCGCTGGAAGGACGCCCTGAGCCGCAAGCTCAGCCTCAAGGCGGCCCTGGAAGGGGTGGAATGACCGGCGAAATCTCTTTGTATTACAATCCGTTCCCCGCTTAAGTTCCAGTAGATCGGGAGGCAGGCATGGCTGCACGATCGATTGCGTCGTTGACCATCTCCTTCGGCATGGTTTCCATCCCGGTGAAGCTCTATTCGGCCACCGAGGCGAGTAAGGCGATCTCGTTCAACCTTCTGCACAAGACATGCGGATCGCGCCTCAAGCAGCAATACCTCTGCGTGAAGGAAGAAGTGGTCGTGCCTCGCGAAGACATGGCCAAGGGCTATGAATTCGCCAAGGACCAGTACGTGATGTTCTCGCCGGAGGAGCTGAAGGCGATGGAGGAGGTCGGCACGCACAGCGCCGAGATCACGGAGTTTGTACCCCTGAAGACGGTCGACCCGGTGTATTTCGACAAGGCTTACTACCTCGGTCCGGACAAGGGCGGCGCGAAGCCCTATGCGCTGCTCGCGCGCGCGCTGCGCGAGTCGGGACGCTGCGCGCTCGGCCGCTGGGCCGCCCGCGGCAAGCAATACATCGTGATGATCCGCCCGGTCGAGGACCTGGTTGAGGGACTGGTGATGCAGCAGCTTCTGTATGCCGGCGAGGTGCGTTCCTTCCGGGACATCGACGTTCCCAACATGGACGTCAAGCCGGCCGAGCTGAAGCTCGCGCAGCAGCTGATCGAGCAGCAGTCGAGCGAGAAGTTCGATCCCGCCGCGTACAAGGACGAGGTGCGCGAGCGCATCGAGGCCGCAGTGCAGAAAAAGGTCGAGGGCCAGGAGATCACGCTGGCCGAGGCGCCCGAGGCCGGCGCCCAGGTCATCGATCTAATGGAAGCGTTGCGCGCGAGCCTTGAGAAGAAGCCGAAAGCGGAAACGCGCAAGCCGCCCAGGCGCGCGCAGCAGGCTGAACCCGCCGCCCGCAAGGCCGCCAAGAAATAGTGCACCAGTATGCTGTGCGCGAGGTCGAGAAGCTGCTGCAGCTTCCGCGCAGCACCATCCGCGCCCTGATTCACGCCGGGTTCGTAACGCCCGCGCGCGGGCCGCGCAAGGCCTGGCTGTTTTCATTCCAGGATCTGATCGTCCTGCGCACCGCCCAGGCGCTCGCCGCGGCCAAGGTGCCGCGCAAGCGGATCACCAGGTCCGTGAAGGAGCTTCGCCGTCATCTCCCCCAGTCCATGCCGCTGTCGGGGCTGAGCATCTGTGCCGTGGCCGACCGCGTAGTCGTCAAGGAAGGCCACAGCCGCTGGCAGGCGGAATCCGGGCAGTACCTGCTGGCGTTCGAAGGCGATCCTGCCGATGGCTCCTTGAGCGTGATCGAGAGCAAGGCCGCGCAGCCTGCGCCAAGCGCGGCGGACTGGTTCGACCGGGCGCTCGCCCTGGAGAGCGAGGATGCCGAAGCTGCGCTGCAGGCGTACGAGCAAGCCGTTGGCGCGGACCCGACGCTCATCGATGCGCAGATCAATCTGGGATCCCTGCTGCACGAGGCCCGGCGTTTCGCGAAAGCCGAGCAGGTCTACCGCGCTGCCATCAAGGTGTGCGGCAGCGACGCCGTGCTGCTGTACAACCTCGGCGTACTTCTCGACGACACGGATCGCAAGAGCGAAGCGAAGGAAGCGTACGAGGCAGCGCTGCGCGGCAATCCGCGCTTCGCGGATTGCCACTACAACCTGGCGCTGTTATGCGAGGAGCTGAAAAGGCCCAAAGAAGCCATCCGGCACATGGCGCAGTATCGCAGGCTGATCGGGAGAAAGTCGTGACCGCCTACCTCGATCTGTTCAGGACTTTCGACCCGCCGTACGCGCGGTTCGACAACGGCATGCTCGGAGCCGAGTTCCCCGCGCAGCTCGATCTCGTCAGCCGCCTGTGGTTTCGCTGCGGCTACCGCCCCGGGATTGGCGCTTACCTGAACTTTTTCTTGCTGCGCGATTTCATCGCTGCGCACGACAGCAGTTTTCCGCCCCGCTTCAAGTCCTTGCGCTCGATGGCGGATTCGTTCTATCAGACCGACCTCTTCATTCGCGAAGTGACCGATTCGGGGGCGAAGCCGAGCGGCGGCATCTCCAGCGCAAAGGTGCGAGAGCTGCTCAGGCGGATCCAGCAGCGCCACGAAAGAATCAGGATTCCTGCCTGGATGCAGGCTTATTTCGGCTTCAGCCTGATCGAGAACGTCGAGAAGCAGTGCGCGCCGCTGACTGCGGATGAAAAGCGATTGCACCTTGCCTACATGGCGAAGGCCTACCGGATCATGGGCATCGGCTTTTCCGAAAAGCGCGGTGACCTGGAAAGATTCGCGCGGCTGATCGAAGCGGAGCAGGCGGCGCTGACGGAAATCGTTGCGCAGCATTCGCGCCACATTCTGCGCATCGGAGAAATGATCGGAGTTTCCTCCGGCCCGGCATCCGTCCTGCCGATGCTGCCGCCGCCGACGCGGGCCGTATTCGAGCCGCTGTATCCCAAAGTGCGCCCGGGCATCCTGCAAAGGCTCTGGTACCGCCTTCTTGGGCGCCTGCTGCTGCCCAAGGCGGTCGGCGAGCCGCGCCGCGCAGTTCCTGCAGAAGGCTAGCGAGCTGGCACTACGGGCCTGCGCGCCGGATGACCACTTCCTGATAAAGGCGTGTCCAGTTGTCCATCTGGTCCAGCACCTGGACCGGATCGACCAGCTTGAAGCGCAGGCGCTTCAAGGGAGATGAGACCGACGTGTTGGTCGGCACGTAGTCCAGCGCGACGAAGTACTGCTGCGCCTCGGTGATCATGTAGTCGTAGAACAGGAGCGCCGCGTTGGGGTGCGGCGCGCGGCGCGCGATGCCGATCGCGTTGGAGCGCGCAACCGCAGGCTCGATGGCGAACCAGTCCACCGGCGCGCCTTTCTGCTTGGCTCCCTCGGCGAGATAGTTATAGACCGTGAGCGCAAGCGGCACCTCGCCGGAGGCGACCATGTTGGTGAGCAGCGAATGGCCCTGGCGCACCGACATGCCGTTGCGCGCCACCAGCTCCCGGAAAAATTTAATGCCCGCATCGCCGCCGAGTTCCTCGGACACGGTCCAGAACCACTCCTGATTCTTGGCCTCGATGCCGAGCTTGCCCTTCCACTTGGGGTCGAGCAGGTCGCGGTAGCTGTGGGGCAGGTCCTCCTTCTTGACGAGGTTCGTGTTGTACGCCTGCACCCAGACCGACAGGATCGTCGCCACCCATTCGCGGTGGCCGGGAACGGCGCCCGGGATCAGCTCCCTGAAATACGGCGAAGCGACCGGCTGCAGAATCCTTTCGCGGTGCAGCGCTTCCATTTCCGGGGAACCGAAATGGATCACATCGACCTCGAAACGCCGCGCGGCGGCTTCGCTCAGGGTGCGCTGCAGCACCTTGTCGGTCCCGGCGCGCCAGATATCGACCTTGATCCGATGCTTTTTCTCGAACGGTCGGACGATGGTGGCAAGGTCCTTCTCCGCGATGGTCGTGTAGAAAGTGATCGATCCTTCTTTCTTTGCGGACGCGAGCAGCTTCTGGTAGCGATCTGCGCCCTGATACTGGAGCAGCGAGGCATCCGGCTGCGCCAAAGCCTGCGTCGCGAGCGCTGCCGCCAGCAGCCCGAAAACCCAGGACTTCGAGTTAAAAGCCCTCGTGGTCATGGTCGTGCATCAGCGCTCTTGGCACGTCGGGGAATAACGCCTTCGAGGACGGGGCCGCGGCGCCGATCCATTCGACGCCGCCGCGCTTGCGTGCCGCCTCGCGCAGGTCCTCGAACGTCAGCAAGGCGGGATTCCTTGCCACCTCCAGCCGCTGGGCGAGCGCGGCGAGGACCAGCTTGCGCACCTGGCGCCCGTTCCAGCCGCCGCAGAGCGCCGCGATCTCGGCGATCTCACCGGTCGATTTCAGCAGCGGCCGCAGCTCGGGCCATTGCACCGCCAGCTCGGCCAGCGAGGCGTCGAGGATTCTCGCGATCGTCGCCTGGTCGGGCAGCGCGAAATGCATCACCAGGTCGGCGCGCGACAGGAACGCCTCGTCTATCGCTTCGATGAAATTGGTGGTCGTCACGAAAAGCACTGCTGGCAGCTTGCGCGCGACCTCGTCGATCCCCAGCATGACCGCGTCGGTCGCGCGGTGGACGTCGACCGGGTTGGTGTCGAACGAAGCCGTGCTGCGCCGTACCGCGAAGCTCTCGACCTCGTCGATCAGCACCACGGTAAAGGGGCGCCGGGAGGCGAGCTCGGGGATCGTGTCCTGAAGCAGCCGCATGATGTTGCGCTGGCTCTCGCCCAGCATGTCGCTCGGGAAGGCGTGCGGATTGATCTCGACCAGGGTCGTGGCGCCGTCGCGCGCCAGCGCCAGTGCGGCCACTTGCGCCAGTCCGCGCGCGAGAGTCGTCTTGCCGGTTCCCGGCGGACCGGCAAGCACGATCAGCCCGTGCGGCAAGCCGGCCAGCTGGGCCAGCTTGCGGCCGTGCTTGAGCGTCAGCAGCGCCTGGCCGAGCAGCCGCTCCTTGACCGCGCCGGGAACGATGATCGCGTCCCAGTCCCTGTCATGGTGCTCCGCCGGCAGCACGTGCAGCGACAGCACCCCGGGCGGCAGCGCGGGAACGCTCGCCGCCATCAGCTCTCCGGCCGCCGGTCGTCGGGCCATTCGATCTGCGAGATCTCCTGCATGCTGAGCAGCGTGTCCTCGGCCTCCTCGAACAGAACCAGCGGGTCGGTGAGGGCGCGCATGGTCTCGAGAATCGAATCGAACATGTGCACGCGCACCAGGCGCGCCTGGTGGTGGGGATCGTCGTTGAAATGCTGGTGCCAGAGGAAATGGTCGACCACGATCAGGTCGCCTTTTTTCCAGCGGTAATGCTGCCCGCGGTCCGGCGCCGTGCCGAGGAAGCTATGGCCGTATCCCTCGACCACGTACAGCCAGGCTTCGCCCGGATGCCGGTGCAGCGATTGCGTCTTGCCGGGAGCGAACTGGATCATCACTTGCGTGATGCCGGAGGCCTGGCTGCCGATGGCCCGGTCGACCAGGAACTTGGTCCGCGTACCGCGCGGCGTGGCGAGCAGATCGTGCTCGTCGTACGGCGTGTGAATGCGGCCGCTGCGGCGCTTCCTCGCTTCCTGGGCGAGGCGCCTGAGGCGGCGCGCATAAGGGTCATCGCCTTCGGGGCCGTCGCTGAAGGGCGGCCGCGGCGGCAGATTGCGCGCCTGTTCGTGGCCGCGATCTTCGAGCAGGCTCATGCCGAGCGTCCACAGCATCGGCTCCGAGGAGTAGCTCATGAAGCGCGCCGTCTTTTTGCCGTCGTTGCCGTGGCGATGCCAGCTCCACGCGGGAAGGTGGATCGCGTCCCACGGCTTCCATTCGTAGCGCTTGCCGTCGATTTCGCTCCAGCCCGAGCCCTCGACGATGAACAATTGCGCGTCCCAGGAGTGCCGGTGCACGGTGGTGACGCCGCCGGCATCGAGCTCGTGCACCAGCGCGTCCAGGCAACGGGTGGGCGAGTCGCCGTCCCAGCCCATGTAAACGCCGCTGCGCATGCCGCGCGCCGTCGGCTTGAGCACCACGTCGTCGCGCCGCACCACCGTATGGCGGTGCTTGCGCCATTCCTCGATGAATTCGGCGCGGCGCTTCTTCTGGATATGGTAATGCGTGACGCCGGTGGTGGTCTTGGTCTTCATCCAGTGTTTCCGGGAACCCTGTTCTGACGAAGTCACTTCACCATAGAATGCCGCGCAACGTCAATCGAGATGCTGCCCATCTTTCGACTCCTGGTCGCTGGCGCGTGCGCCGCCTTGTGGCACGCGGCAGGCATCGCGCAGAGCGCGGAAAGGAACGACGCGATCTTCCTTTACCGCGGAGCGGATCGCGAGCAGCGGCTGCTCGAAGGGGCGCGGCGGGAGGGCAGCGTCGTGGTCTACACCTCGCTCGCGCCGACCGAATCGACGCCGCTCGCGCAGGCTTTCGAGAAGAAAACCGGCGTCAAGGTGGAGCTGTGGCGGGCGATCAGCGAAAAGCTGGTGCAGCGTGCGCTGACCGAGGCGCGCGCGCGGCGCTACGCCTTCGACGTCATCGAGACCAACGGCCCCGAGATGGAGATGATGGCGCGCGAAAAGCTGTTCGCCGAGTTCCATTCGCCGCATTTGTCGGATCTGCCGCCGAGCGTAGTGCCGCCGCACAGGCTGTGGATCCCGGACCGGATGAACTTCTTCGTGGTCGCCTACAACACGCAGAAGGTGCGCAGGGAGGAGCTGCCGCGCGGCTACGACGGATTCATCGACCCGAAATGGAAAGGGCGCATTGGCATCGAGGCCACCGATGCAGAATGGATGGCGACGCTGGTCAAGCTATGGGGCGAGCAGCCGGGCTTGGCGTACTTCCGCAAGCTCGCGGCGATGCAGCCGGACGTCAGAAAGGGCCATATCCTGCTCGCCGAGCTCATCGGCGCGGGCGAAATTCCGGTGGGACTCACGGTTTACAACAGCAATGCCGAGTCGCTCAAGCGCAAGGGCGCGCCGATCGACTGGGTGGCCGTGAACCCGGTGGTCGCCCGGCCGCAGGGAATCGCCCTCGGCCGCAACGCGCCGCACCCGCATGCGGCGCTCGCCTTCGCCGATTTCGTTCTCTCGCCGGAGGGCCAGGAGCTGCTCAGCTCGATGGGCCGCGTGCCAGTCAGCACGAAAGTGCAGACCCACATGAACAGATTCGAATACACGATGGTCGACCCGGCAATCGTGCTTGAGGAACAGGAAAAATGGAACAGGCTCTGGGAGGGCTTATTCATCCAGAAATGACCGGCTTGATCGGGCTCGTCTTCGCGCTCGGCCTCAGGCACGGCTTCGACCCGGATCACCTCGTTGCGATCGACGGCCTGACCCGCTCGAGTGCCCGCGTGCGCCCGGGCATGTCGCGCTGGTCGGGGCTGTTCTTCTCGCTCGGCCATGGCGCGGTCGTCACGCTGGTCGGGTTGGGCGTCGCGCTGGCCGCGGCCGACTTGCGGGCGCCGCACTGGCTCGAGCAGCTCGGCGCCTGGATATCGATCGGCGTGCTTCTCGTGCTCGGGATCGCCAACCTGCTGATGACGGCGCGCACTCCATCGGGAACCGCAGTGCCGCTGGTGGGAATGCGTGGCCGCTGGTTGGCCGACCGGCTGGCGCGGGCGAGCCATCCGCTGCTCATCGCCTCGGTCGGCGCGGCGTTCGCGCTGTCGTTCGATACCATCAGCCATGCGTTGCTGTTCTCGCTCACCGGGGCCAGCATGGCCGGGGCGCTGTTCGCCGCCATGCTGGGCGTCGTGTTTACCCTCGGCATGGTGCTCACCGACACGGTGAACAGCTGGTGGGTGGCAAGAGTGGTCACCGGCGCCGACCGGCGCGCGGCCTGCGTGTCGCGCTGCGTGAGCGTTGCCATCGCTTTTCTGTGCCTGGCGCTCGCGGCGGGCGGCATTGCGAAGTACGTGCTGCCGGCGCTGGAGGAGCAGGCGGCCGCCTTCGGTCCCGTGCTGAGCGTCGGCAGCATCCTATTGATCTTCGCGGTCTACGCGCTGGCCAGCCGGTTCGCCGTGCTACGATGACGTTCCGCAATAGGGAAGCGCGTTCTCGGTTATGGAACAAGCCGTAAAGACGGCGAAGGCACGGCTGTCGTCGGTAGCGAACGCCATCCGGCTGCTCAGCTCCTTTTCCGGCGAAGAGGACGAGCTCGGCATCACGACCCTCGCCAACCGGCTGCGGCTCGCCAAGAGCACGGTGCACCGCCTCGCGGCAACATTGACCGGCGCCGGGTTCCTGGAGCAGAACAGCGAGACGGGCAAGTACCGCCTCGGGGTGGCGCTGTTCGAGCTCGGCGCCCTGGTGCGCCGCCGCATGGACGTGGCAAACGAAGCGCGCCCCAAGCTGCGCGAGCTGCTGGAAAAGACCGGAGAAACCGTCCAGCTCGGCATCGTCGATCACTACAGCGTGCTCTATGTCTATGAGATGGAGAGCCGGCGCGCGATCCGCATGGCGGCGGCCGTCGGCGGGCGCGCCCCGTTGCATTGCACCGCCGTGGGCAAGGTGCTGCTCGCCCATCAACCTGGCGATTACGTGAAGGAAGCAATAGGGCGCGGCCTGACCGCGTACACGCCCAAGACCGTCACCAAGCGGGAGGCCGTCCTCGCCATGCTGGACGAAGTGAGGCTGCGCGGCCACGCGATCGACGACGAGGAGAGCGAAGGCGGGCTGCGCGCCATCGCCGCGCCGGTCAGGAACCACAACGGCGCAGTGATTGCGGCGCTGGGCGTTGCTGCGCCCGTGCAGCGGATGAACAAGAAGCTGATGCAGACTTGCGTGCCCAGCGTGGTCGAGACCGCGGACGCGGTGTCGACGCGGCTCGGCTACCTGCCGTCGCGCTCGCGCGCCGATTTCTAGGCGCCATGGTGAACGACGGCGAAAAGAAACGGCGGCATACGCTTGCCGATCACCTGTACGGCAGCGACCACGATCATGTCCACGGCGACGGCAGCGCCGATCACGACCACGATCACGACCTCGGAGCGGCCGGCCCGCTCGAGGAAAACCCGCTCTGGCTCCACGACAACCTCTCGCTCGCCAGCGTCGGCATCGACATCGGCTCCGCCGGCACGCAGGTGATCTTCTCGCGGCTTCACCTGCGCCGCCTGGGCGAAGACCTGTCAAGCCGCTATTTCGTCGTCGCCCGCGACGCGCTGTACCAGTCGCCCGTGGCTTTCACGCCTTACGTCGACGAAGTGCGGATCGACGAGCAGGCGCTCGGCAGGATCATCGATGACGCCTACCAGGCGGCGGGCCTGCATCCGGACGACATCGATACCGGGTCGGTGATCCTGACCGGGGAGGCATTGCGCCGCGAGAACGCGCAGGCCATCGCAGAGCTCCTCGCGGAAATGGGAGGAGAGTTTGTCTGCGCCACCGCCGGGCATCACATGGAAGCGATGCTGGCAGCCTATGGCTCGGGCGCCGCCAAAGTCTCGCACGACCAGGATCTGCGGGTCCTCAATGTCGATATCGGCGGCGGCACCACCAAGCTCGCGCTGATCGAGGACGGGCGCGTGCTGGAAACGGCGGCGGTGCACATTGGCGGACGCCTGATGGTGGTGAACGGCGAACACCGCATCGCGCGGCTCGACCCGGCCGGGCGCGGTCTCGCCCGTCGCGCGGGCCTGGAATGGGACCTCGGCAAGCAGGTTTCAGATGCCGAGCTCGACGCCCTCGGTGACTGGATGGCGGAAACGCTGTGCAGGGCGATTCTGGAATCAGCGGAGGAAAGCTATCTCACCGAGCCGCTCAAGGATTTATCCGGCATAGAAGGCGTCATGTTCTCGGGCGGCGTCGGCGAGTACGTCTACGGCCGCGAAGAGCGCGATTTCGGCGATCTGGGCCGGCGGCTCGGGGTGGCGCTGCGCCGGCGTCTCGACCAGGGGCGCCTGCCCTGGCGATTGCTGCCTGCTGGCGAGTGCATCCGCGCGACCGCGTTCGGCGCTTCGGAGTACAGCGTCCAGCTCTCCGGCAACACGGTGTACATCTCTCAGCCGGGCGAGCTGCTGCCGAGAAAGAATCTCCAGGTGCTCCAGCCCCCAGTTGGGCTCGAGGGCAAGCTCGAGGCCGAAGCTCTCGCCGCCGCCATCGCCGGCCACTTCAAGGCGTTCGACGTCGTCGAGGGCGATGCCGAGGTCGCGTTGGCGTTTCGCTGGCGCGGGGCGCCGTCTTTCGAGCGCGTGTCGGCATTCGCGCGCGCGATCACGCTTGGCCTTCCCCGTACGATCGAAGGGGGAAAACCCCTCTACGTCATTCTCGATGGCGACATCGCGCAAACCCTCGGCGCGCTCCTCAAGGAAGAGTGGGGCATCGGCTCGGAGGTCCTGGTGATCGACGGCATCGCGCTGCGCGACTTCGACTTCATCGATCTGGGCCGCATCCGCATGCCGTCGCACACGGTGCCGGTGACCATCAAATCGCTGGTTTTCAGCCAGGACCCACGGCTACCGCACCGGCATGCGCACCACCACCAGCACGATCATTAGAGCGCCGGCAGCGCTGCCGCCGCTGCGCCTCGATCTGAAATGGCTGGTCATCGGCGCCTGCGTCTTGCTGACGCTGTACCTGGCGGTGTTGCCGCTCGGCTTCCTGCTGTGGCAGAGCTTCTTCACGCCGCAGACCGCCGCCAAGGCGGCCGTGCTCACGCTGGGCAACTACCGCCAGGCCTATGCCTCGCCGGACACCTGGATACTGTTCTGGAATTCGCTGCGCTTCGCGTTCGGGGCGGCGGCGCTGGCGTTCTGCATCGGGACGCTGCTCGCGTGGATGAACGAGCGCACCAACACGCCCTTCAAGGCGCTGTTCTTCGCTCTTTCGATCATCCCCCTGATCATCCCCGGGATCCTGTTCACCGTTGCCTGGATCCTGCTCGGCAGCCCCAAGATCGGGCTGATCAATCTCGTTCTCCAGAGGCTGTTCGACACCGACGCGGTATTCGTGAACGTCTACTCGCTCGCGGGAATGATGTGGGTCGACGGCCTGCATTACTCGCCGGTGGCGTTCCTGCTGATGACCGCGGCATTCCGCTCCATGGATCCGGCGCTGGAGGAATCGGCGGTGATGAGCGGCGCCGGCATCCTGCACGTCGCCGCCAGGATCACGCTCCCCCTGGTGTGGCCGGCGGTGTTCGCCACGCTGCTCATTCTTTTCGTGCGCGCGATCGAGTCCTTCGAGGTGCCGGCTTTGCTGGGCCTGCCGGTCGGCATCCAGGTCTTCACCTCCGCGATCTATCAGGCGGTCCACCGCTATCCAAGCCAGATCGGCCTCGCCAGTGCCTACGCCATCGCGCTGTTGCTGATCACCACGATCGGCGTGTATTTCCAGTCGCGCCTGTCCAGCCGCGGCAACCGCTACGCCACCATGACGGGAAAGGGCTTTCGCCCGCGTCCGATCGACCTCGGCCCCTGGCGCTACCTCACCACGGCGATCTTCCTCGTTTACTTTCTGCTGATCGTGGCGCTGCCGTTCGCCGTGCTGCTGTGGTCGTCGCTGCAGAAGTTCTATTCCGTGCCGTCGCTCGAGGCGCTGCAGAAGCTGACCCTGGACCCCTATCGCACCATCCTTGGCTATCCCAACCTCGCGCGCGCGGTGTGGAACAGCCTGCTGCTCGCGGTGGGCAGCGCGACCCTGATCATGCTGGTGACCTCGGTGATCTGCTGGATCGTCGTCAAGACGAGGCTGCCCGGCCGCTGGCTGCTCGACAACCTCGCTTCGCTGCCGATGGTATTTCCCGGCCTGGTGCTCGGGCTGGCGATCATGATCCTGTACCTGTACCTGCCGGTCGGCGTTTACGGCACGATCTGGATCATGCTCATCGCCTACATCACCCGCTTCATGCCCTACGGCCTGCGCTACAACACCACCTCGATGCTGCAAATCCACCGCGAGCTGGAGGAGTCCGCCGCGATGAGCGGGGCGAGCTGGGCGACGACTTTCCGCCGCATCATCCTGCCGCTGCTGAAGCCGGGGCTGGTGGCGGGCTGGATCTATATCGTGATCGTTTCCATCCGCGAGCTGTCGAGCTCGATCCTGCTCTATAGCCCGGGGACCGAGGTCGTCTCGATCCTGATCTGGGAGCTGTGGGAAAACGGACAGTACGTCGAGCTGTCGGCCCTCGGCGTGATGTTCATCCTGGGGCTGTTCGTGCTGGTTCTGCTCGCCCAATGGCTGGGCAGCAGGTTCGGCATCAAGGACGCGTGACGTGCTGAGCGTGACAGGACTGTGCACCGACTACATCGACGAGCGCGGCCAGGCGATCCGCGCCGCGCACGACGTCGCCTTCGAAGTGCCGCAGGGAAAGCTGTTCACGCTCCTCGGGCCGAGCGGCTGCGGCAAAACCACCACGTTGCGCTCCATTGCCGGCCTTGAAAGGCCGCGGCAGGGAGAAATCTCGGTCGGCGGCGATATCGTGTACTCCTCGCAGCGCGGCGTCTTCGTCGCGCCGAACCGGCGCGGCCTCGGCATGGTATTCCAGTCGTACGCCATCTGGCCGCACATGACGGTGTTCGAGAATGCGGCTTTCCCGCTGCGGGTCTCCAGGAAGAGATTCTCCGGACAGGAAATCCGGGAGCGTGTGTCGCGGGTACTCAAGGTGGTGGCCCTGGAGGAGATGGCCGACCGGGAGGCGACCAAGCTCTCCGGCGGTCAGCAGCAGCGTCTTGCGCTCGCCCGGGCGCTGGTCATGGAACCACGCCTGCTGCTCCTCGACGAGCCGCTTTCCAACCTGGATGCGAAGCTGCGCGAGCGCATGCGCTTCGAGTTGAAGCGCATTCAGCGCGAGCTGGGGCTCACCACGATCTACGTCACGCACGATCAGGCCGAGGCGCTCGCGCTTTCGC
>DATILQ010000242.1:0-25455 GCA_035476235.1 Burkholderiales bacterium | reverse complement strand
TGGTGAAGGACACCGGAATGAAAGTCGACTGACATGAAAAAGCTCGGATTTCTACTCGCAGCACTGGTAGCGGGAACGGCTGTTGCACAAACCTGCCCTGACCGGAACATTCTTTACTGGCAGGCCTTCCCGGCCGGCGGCGAGTCCGACCTGTCGGCGCGCCACCAGCAGCTGGTGCTCAAGCGCAAGTGCCCGGCGATCGAAAGCATCATCCAGTACAAGCCGGGCGCCGGCGGCAGCCTGATGTGGTCGCAGATGAACGGCCTGCCCGCCGACGGCCTCAACATCGTCGGCGTCAACCTGCCGCACATCGTGCTGCAGCCGATGGAAGGCACGGTGCAGTACAAGACCGACGACATCACGCCGGTGTACTGGTTTCACTATACGCCCGACGCGCTGGTCGTCGCCGAGTCGAGCCCGATCAGGAATTTCCAGGATTTCGTGAAGGCGGCGAAGGAGCAGCCCGAGCGCATCGCGCTCGGCGGCTCGGGCCTTAACTCGGCCAACCATGCCGCGCACGAGCGGCTCGACGCCACCTTCGGCATCAGGACGACCTACGTGCCCTTCAAGGGCACCGGCGACATGACGACCGCGGTGATCGGCGGCCATGTCGCCGGCGCCATGTCGTACACCGCCTTCGCGGTCAACAACAAAGGCAAGGTGCGGGCGCTGGTCGTGGCGATGGAGCAGCGCCATCCCCTGCTGCCCGACGTCCCGACCTTCCGCGAGCTCGGCATCGACTGGGTGGACGGCGCGTTCCGGGGCATCGGCATGCCGAAATCGACGCCGGCCGAGGCACGCCGGCGCATGTCGGAGCTCTGGGCGGCCCTCAACGCCGACCCGGAGATGAAGGAGCTGGCGGCAAAGACCGGCTTCGAGCTGGTCAACGTCGGCGTCGACACGATGGAGGGCTTCATGAAGGAGCGCGTGCGCGCCTACACCGAGGCGGGCAAGCGCATGGGGTTGGGAAAATAAGCAACCTCCTGTTCGCCCTCTTCCTCCTCCTCGCCGTGGCCGGACTGGTCGGCATTTTTCTCTATGGCTGGAGGCGCCGCAAGGACAAGCCGCCCAAGGTGGCGCCCCTTCCCAAGGACGATGACTGGGATCGATAATCGATCCGGGGAGGGTCGGTTATGTCAGCGTCCGACATCGGGAGTGAAAGCCGCCGCCGGTTCCTGAAGTTCCTGTCGGGTAGTCCGCTGCTGGCCTATTCGGGCCTCGGCACTGGAGCTGCCGACGGCCCTACGGCGCCGCCGCGGCTTTCCGATCCGATCCTGTGGGCGCCGTTGCGAACCGAGGACCTCATCAAGTCGCCGGCCGAGGCGATCAACGTGTTCGATTTCGAGCCGGTGGCGCGCAAGACCGTGCCGCCCGCGCATTTCGGCTACATGGCCTCGGGCATCGACGACGAGGTTACGCTGCGCGCCAATCGCGAGGGCTTCCTGAGGTTCCAGCTGCGCCCGCGCCGCCTCAACGATGTCTCCAAGGTCGACATGAGCTGCGAGCTCTTCGGCGGCAAGTGGAACACCCCGATCGTCATTGCGCCGACGGGAGGCAACAAGTTCTTCCATCCCGAGGGCGAGCTCGCCGTCGCGCGCGCGGCGAAAGCCGGCAACCATCTGCAGATCCTTTCGACTTCGGCCTCCACGTCGGTCGACGACGCCACCAAGGCGCGCGGCGCGCCGATCTGGTTTCAGCTCTACGCCTCGCCCAGCTGGGACGTCGCCCGTGCGCTGATCAAGCGCGCCGAGGCCGCCGGCTGCCCGGTGCTGGTCGTGACCGTGGACCGCGTGGCGGGCCGCAACCAGGAAACGCTGTTCAGGCTGCGCCGCGAGGACACCAGGAATTGCCAGGACTGCCACCAGCCCGGAATCGTGGCGCGGGCGCGGCGCAGGCCCAACTATGACGGCATCGACCTGTCGCGCATGACCAGCATGGAATCGGCGAACATGACCTGGGATTTCTTCAAGCGGGTGCGCGACATCACTCGCATGAAGATCCTCGTCAAGGGCATCCTGGCGCATGAGGACGCGACGCTGTGCGTGGAAAACGGCCTCGACGGCCTGATCGTCTCCAACCACGGCGCGCGCGGCGAGGACAGCGGCCGCTCCACGATCGATGCCTTGCCCGAGATCGTCGACGCCGTGCGCGGGCGCATCCCGGTGCTGGTCGACAGCGGGTTCCGGCGCGGCACCGACATCGTCAAGGGCCTGGCCCTGGGCGCGAGCGCGGTGTGCGTCGGCCGGCCCTACCTCTGGGGCCTGGGCGCCTTCGGCCAGCCCGGCGTCGAGCGCGTGCTCGAGCTCCTGCGCATCGAGCTGCAGGCAGCGATGCAGCAATGCGGCGTGCACTCGCTCAGGGAGCTCACGCCGGCGTTCGTGCGCCGGACGACCTGAGCGCGGAGCAGCTTACTTCGCGGGCGAAGCGACCGGCTTGCCCTTCTCGACGATGTAGGTGGCGAGCACTTTCGCCGGGCCGCTGCCGATGTTCTTGCCGTCGTGCACCTTGCCGGCTTCGACGAAGAAAGCATCGCCCGCCTTCAGCGTCCTGGGTGGCTGGCCGTCGACTTCGAGCAGCAGCGTTCCCTCGACGACGTAGCCGAGCTCCTCGCCGGGGTGCGTGTGCCTGCCCGCCGCGCCACCGGGAACGAATTCCGCCAGCGCCTGCACGGCGTGGCGCTCCGGCACGCTCAGGTTCTGGTCCTGCAGCAGCTTGCGCGTGAACCCCGGCTGCTGAGCGTACCCGAGCACGGCGACTGCGGCGATGATAACTGCTCCGGCCACTGCGGCTTTCCTCGCTTTCACGATCCCTCCTCTGGCAAAAGAGGGGCCATCATACGCTGCTAGACTGAAGGCTCTTCCCGGGAGGTCGCAATGCGTCCTGCCATCGTTCTGCTTCTGCTCGTCGCCGCTGCGTCCTGCACCACGGAGCCTCGGTATCCGTCGTATGGAATGAGCGCAAGGTACCCCGCGGCGGCCACGCCCGCGCCGCTGGATCCGGCACGCACCGTCGCCGAGCAGGACTGCAGCAAGCCGATCGCGCTGGATCGCGGGAACCTTCGCTGCAGGTAAGAGAGGCTTACCGCGCGAGCGGATCGGGACGCAGCTGGAGCTTGTAGACCTTGGGCTTGTTGTCCGTGCCCCCTTCGTTATGGAAGTTGGTGCGCGTGCCTGACGTCGTCCACATCGCGCGGCCCTTCCAGCCCGCCTGCGGATCGTCGATGCGCCCGTCGACGTTCTTGGTGAAGAAGCCGAGCGGGTACGGGACGCGGAAGTCGATGATCTTGCCGTCGACCACCGCCATCAGCGACTCGCTGCCGTTGGTCTCGGCGATGGGCACGTTGGCGCCCAGCCCGAACGTGTTGTAGCGATCGACCCAGATGTAATAGGCATGGTTGGCGCTGCCGGAGGGATCGAGGCCTTTGAACTGCGGCCCGGTCATGCGGTAGAGCGTCCAGCCCTCGGGGCAGAGCTTGCCGCCCGCGGCCTCGGGGCCGTTGAGCGGGCCCTTGCACTTGCGCCGGTCGAAGCTCGCGATGTGCCCGCTCGCGAGCGCCGTCCACACCACGCCGTCCGTGCCCATGTCCAGGCCGCGCGGGCTGTAGGCGCCCTCGGGCGGCAAGTAGACCTCGGTCAGCGCGGTTTCTGCCGGATTGGGCCCCGGCACCAGGTGGACGAGGTAGCCCGGCTGGTTCATGCGCGCGAAGCCGATGCCCATCGACTGGCCCCAGACCGAATCGTCCACTGTGCTCGGCGTCACGCCGTAGAAAGCGGCCCGCAGGCGCGTGTCGCTGTCGTCGCGCACCCCGTTGCCGTTGGTGTCGACCACGATCGGCGTCCAGCCCTGCGAGGCGGCCTCGTCGCCGGTCTCGAGGTACTTCTTCGTGTTCAGCCAGCCGACCACTCCGCCGCCTGGTCCGCCGGCGCTCGTCCAGAGCGTGTAGTTCGGATCCTTCGACGCGAAATACAGGTGATGCGTCGCGAAGCAGGTGCTGATCAGCGTCCACTTGTCCGTCTTCGGGTCGTACATCGAGAGGTGGCGCGGCGACTCCTTCAGGGGGGCGACCTTCGATGACGGATGCGAGCCGTCGCTGCAATACGCCGGTTGCGCCCCCGCCGGCCGGATGCGCGACGTGAACCACACGCGGCCCTCGCGGTCCATCATCGGATTGTGAATGCTGGTGTGGCCGTCCCACGGCGGCTCGTTGCCCCAGTACGCCGACTGTCCTTTCGGCAGCGAGAGCGAAGACGGTGTCTCCGGATCGCGCCACGGATGCTTGATCTGCGTCGCGATGTGCTTCACCGGATCGAGCACCGGAACCATGTCGGTGCTCTCCTCGGGCGCGCCGTAGATCTTGCCGTTCGCGTTGACCGTGGGATTGTCCTTGTCGGTCGCGATCGAGTCGTGCAGATAGGCCTTGTTCGTCGACCAGTCCCACATCGTGATGACCACGTTGCGCTCGACGCCTTTCGGACGCCCGGGCTGCGCGAACGGCAGCTCGCCGCCGGCGATGCGGTCGGTCCAGTCGGCATAGCGCTTCAACGCTCCTTCGACGCCCATGTATCCCAATCCGGTCGCCATGTTCGTCATGGCCTGCCCCGCCTGCGTGCGCCGCGCCCACGCCTGGAAGGAGTTGCCGGATTCCTGAAACAGCTTCGGCACGGTGCGCATGCCCTTGCTGCCGAGCGCGTGGCATGACTGGCACGCGTTCTTGACCGTGTCGACCCATTGTTCCTGCGTCTTGATGTTTTCGCTGATGCCGTTTCCCTTGTCGCCGGTGCCGGGAAACTCGCTCTTGTCCGGAATCTTGAGCAGCGAATACCAGTACATGCCCGGGTAGTACTCCGCCGCCGCTTTCGCGTTCGGCGCTGCCACCGCTTTCAGGTTCAGGGTCTTGCCGGGAGCACTCTTTACTTTCTTCGAATCGACCAGGCCGTAACCCCGCACCCAAACGCTGTAATTCGCCTGCGGAAGCTCGGGGATCAGATAGCGGCCGCGCCCGTCGGTGACCACCACCTTGGCGAACTTGGTGGGAAGGTCGGTTGTTTCCGCGATCACCCAGACGCCAGCTTCCGGACCCTTCGGTCCGGTGACGACACCGCTGATCTCGGCCGCTGACGCGCCAATGGCGAAGACCACGACGCTCAAGCCAAACATTCCTGTGCTCTTCATGACCCCTCCTCTGGAATCGCGGGTGCGACAACGTTAGCGCGCGAAGCTCAGCAAAGCAACGCTAAAATGGCCGCGGGGGCACTGCGGCGCAATGAATTTCACAGGATTGTTTTGTGCCGTTCTGCTCTCGACTCGCGTCATTGCGCAAGACTTTCCCGCGCAGCCGGTGCGCGTCGTCGTGCCCTTTCCGCCGGGCGGCGGCGCCGACGCGCTCGCGCGTCTGCTCGGACCGAAGCTGGCCGACCTGTGGGGGCAGCAGGTGATCGTGGAAAACAAGCCCGGCGCGAGCGGCCACATCGGCGCGGACTTCGTCGCACGCTCGCCGGCCGACGGCTACACGCTGCTCATGAGCTCGACCGCCTCGCTCACCGCGAAGAACGTCGATCGGTTCGCGCCGCTGTCGCTCGTCTCGGCCGCGGCGTACATCGTCACCGCCCACCCGCGCGTCGCGGCGGCGAACATCCGCGAGCTCATCGCGCTGGCCAGGGCCAGTCCCGCCAAGCTGACTTTCGGTTCCTCGGGGGTCGGCGCCGCCTCGCACCTCTCGGCCGAGCTGTTCAAGTCCATGGCCCAGGTCGACCTGCTGCATGTCCCTTATAAGGGCACCGGCCAGGCGCTGACCGATTTGCTGGCGGGACAGGTGGATCTGCTGTTCGCGCCCTCGCAGACCGTGCTGGCGCACGTGAAGGCAGGCAGGCTGAAGGCGCTCGCGGTCACCGGCGCGAAGCGCTCGGAGACTCTGCCCGAGGTGCCGACCGTCGCCGAGTCGGGGCTGCCGGGCTACCAGGCGGTGGGCTGGTTCGGCCTGCTCGCACCGGCGGCGACGCCGCGCGCGATCGTGCAGAAGCTGAGCGCGGATGTGAACCGCGTGCTCGCGCAGGCCGACACGCGCGCGAAAATGCTCGCCATGGGCGCCGCTCCCGGCGGCAATACACCGGAGGAATTCGGCAGCTTCATCCGCGAGGACCAGGCGAAGTGGTCGAGACTGATGAGACAGGCGGGCATCCAGGAGCCGGAATGAAGATCACCAAGCTCCAGGCTTACATCCTGCGCGCACCCGATACCGGGCGAGCGCACTGGGTGAGCCATTTCATCGTGCCGCGGGCCAACGAGATCCTGGTGCGGCTGCAGACCGATGAAGGCATCGAAGGCATCGGCCTGGCTACCAGCTACACGCCGATCGAGGCGGCGATCCACGCCTTGCGCAGCGGCATCGGCGAGCTGGTGCTCGGCGCCGACCCCCTCGCGCCGGAGCAGCTCTACCAGAAGCTCTTCGCCCTCACCTGGCAGCGCCGCGCCAGCGAGAAAGGCTGGTCGCGCGAAGCCATCGTGCGCGTTTCCGCCGCGGTCGACATCGCCGCCTGGGACATCCTCGGCAAGGCGGCCGGGCTGCCGCTTTACCGCCTGTTCGGCGGCTACCGCAACGAGGTGCCTTGCTATGTCACCTGCGCGTACTACCGCGACGGCAAGACGCAGTCCGAGCTGCGCGACGAGATCCAGATGCTGAAAGGACAAGGACACCAGGGGTTCAAGGCCAAGGCCGGCGGCTTGCCGCTCGGCGAGGACATGGAGCGACTGGCGCTCGTGCGCGAGATCATCGGCGACGACAAGGACCTGATGGTCGACGTCAACCGCGGCTGGGATCTAGCCACCGCCATCGAAGGCGCCCGCTTGCTCGAGCCGCTGCGCCCGCGCTGGCTGGAAGAGCCGGTGCGCTGGGTCGACGACCGCCGCGAGTTGAAGCTGCTCGCGCAGCGCACCCGCATCCCGCTGTCCGCAGGCGAGAGCGAGCTCACCAGCTACGGCTGCCGCGCGCTGCTCGAGGAGCAGGCGATCCAGATCCTGCAGTTCGACTGCACCATGATGGGCGGCTTCACCGAGGGCCGCAAGCTCGCCGCGTTGTGCGAGCTGAACCATGTACAGGTCGCGCCGCACCACGACTGCTTCATCCATGCGCATATCGTCGCGGCGAGCCCCGCCGGCATCATCGTCGAGTCGTTCACCGACCCGGAGCGCGATCCGCTGCAGGCCGAACTGTTCGAGGACCCGCCGAGGATTGCCGAAGGCAGGCTCACGCTGAAGGAGCAAGCCGGGTTGGGCCTTGCGCTTTCGGAAGCCGCGCTGAAGAAATTCGGCGAACGCATCTTGTAGTGCTCAACGATACAGCAGCACCGCCTCGCGTTCCTCGAGCCACGCTTGCTCGTCGCGGCCCGCGAGCGCTTCGAGATCCGCGGGCGTCGCGGCGCGATCGTCGACCCACTCGCGCAGCAGCTCGCTGCCGTTGATGAGATCGATGGCGAGGCGGCCTTGCTCGTATTCGTAGGGGAAGTCGCGCCACAGCTGATAGTCGGGCCGCAGGGCGCGCAGGGCCTTGAAGGCGAGAGCGAGCAGGCGCCACGGCCGGAACGCGGCGTGATCGTAGGCCGCGTCGTCGACGTGGATCTGCAGCCCGGCGCAAAGCTTGCCGGCATGCTTGTGGAACGTCGGCTCGAACCAGCACTCGCGCAGCCGGCAGCCCTTCATCCAGCGCGGCGCCAGCGATTGCATTTTTCCCAGGAGAAGTTTCGGCTCGACCTCCGGCGCGCCGAAAAGCTCCAGCGGCCGCGTCGTTCCCCTCCCCTCGGACAGGGCGGTGCCTTCCAGCATCACGGTCCCCGCGTAGCAGCGCGCCATCCAGGGGTTGGACCCATTGGGGCTCGGGTTCACCCAGGCGCGCTCACCGAGCGGCCAGCCGTGGCCCGGCGCGCGGGCCGGTTCCCATCCTTGCATTTCTACGATGCTGCAATCGACTTCGAGACCAAGAGCGTCCACGAACCACTTCGCCGCTTCGCCCAGCGTGAGCCCGTGGCGCATCGGCAGCGCTCCTGCACCCACAAAACTCTCCCAGCCCGCGCGCAGCCGCAGCCCCTCGACCGGACGCCCCGCCGGGTTGGGCCGGTCCAGCACCCAGACCGCCTTGCCCCGCTCGGCGGCTGCCTCGAGAACGTAGCGCAGCGTCGTGAGGAAGGTGTAGACGCGGCAGCCCAGATCCTGCAGGTCGACCAGCAGCACGTCGAAGCTGTCCATCATCGCCGCGGTCGGGCGCCGAACTTTCCCGTACAGGCTGAACACCGGGATGCGGTGCACCGGGTCGGTGAAGTCAGGCGATTCGATCATGTTGTCCTGCTTGTCCCCGCGCAGGCCGTGCTGGGGGCCGAAGGCAGCCACCAGGTCGAGGTCCCCGAGCGCCGCGAGCGCGTCGAGCGAGTGCACCAGATCGCGCGTCACCGACGCGGGGTGCGCGAGCAGCCCCACGCGGCGCCCCGCCAGCGGTTTTCGCAGCGCGCGATCTTCCAGCAGGCGGTCAATTCCGAACTTCATCGAGTCGCGCGGCGAACGCATCGGGATGGTGGAAATCCGGCTTGCCCGGCGGGTGCTTGAGCGCCCAATAGGAAAGAGCGCCGTCCACGTCTTCGACGACCGCCGAGAGCGCCAGCGACAGCGCCGCCCGGTCGACCCGTATGAAGGCGTCGAGCTCCAGTTGTTCCCCGCTGCGACGCACGCCAATTCGGGGATCCAGCTTCTCGTCGACGAGCGGCGCGCCGTCGCGATAGCGCGCGAACGCGTACGCGGCCCACTCGCCCGAGGGCGCGAGATTGTATTCGTGGTAGCCGGGCAGGCCGTTGCGGGCGATGAAGATCTCGCAGCAGGTGTGCTGCCAGAGCCGGGCGGCGATGCGCGGCGGGCGCGGCGGGGGAATGCGCAGGCGGTCGAGCTGTCCTTCGAGCGAATACGTCAGCGCGATTCCTTCCCCTGTTCTGTGCACGCGCGCGGCGATGCTGCGCACCGCCTCGCTGGCGCTTCCAGGATGGCACAGGAGCCTGAAGCTGCGGCTCAGCCCCAGAGGAGCCAGTAGGAAAATGCGAAGGCCGGCGGCACGAAGATGCAAAAACGCACGAGCGCCGCGAGCCGCCGCCGCTCGATGTCGTCGAATTCCGCGGCTACGTGCCGCTTCTTCGCGCGCTCGCGCGCCAGCTTCCGCAACTGCAGGTATTCCACCGCGATCAGAACCAGCGCCAGCGCCAAGCCGGTCAGCGCGCCTTGCAGGACGACATTCATTGCCGGGAGGCCGCCACCGATTCACTTTAGCGCAATGCGAATCGGCTGTCACACCTTGACGGTGGGAGGGTGCCGTCTCACAATCGTCGCGCCCGCGGGGAGGTGGACATGAGCAAGCGACGGGAGTTCATGCGCGGCGCGGCAATCGGTGCGCTGGCGTTCACGATCGGCGGCGTCGAAGTGCTGCTGACTCCGCGCGCGGCCCGCGCCCAGAGCGTGACGCTCCGCCTGCTCAAGCCCGACGAGGTTGAAACCCTCGAGGCATTGGGCGAGACGCTGGTTCCCGGCGCGCGCGCCGCGGGCATCGCCCATTTCATCGACCAGCAGATCTCCGTTCCTGCGGAGGAAGCGCTGCTGGAGGCGCGCATCCTCAACGTGCGCCCGCCCTTCGCCAATTTCTACCGGGCCGCACTGGGCGCCGTCGAGCGCTCAAGCCAGGCGCACAGCGGGCGCCGGTTCGCGCAGCTTGCGGGCACCGAGCAGCGCGACTTCGTCAATCTGATGCGCCAGAACAAGATCGAGGGCTGGCAGGGTCCGGCCGGCGCATTCGTGTACTTCGTGCTGCGGAGCGACGCCGTCGACGTGGTGTATGGCACGCTCGAAGGCTACGCGGCGCTCGGCATTCCCTACATGCCGCACATCGCGCCGCTGAAGAGGTGGTGACATGGCCACGCACGAGAAGGTAGACGTCGCCATCGTCGGCGCGGGCGCCTCGGGCTCGGTGTTCGGCGCGGTGCTGGCAAAGGCCGGCAAGAAGGTGGTGGTCCTGGAGACGGGGCCGGATTGGCAGTTGTCCGATCTCATCAGCTCGGACTTCTGGGGGCGACGGATCAAGACGGCCGGCGCACCGTTTCTGCTCGAAGGGAAGAATCCTTTCGGCTACAGCTACCAGTCGGGCTGGGGCGTCGGCGGCGCCGCGCTTCACTACTTCGCGAACCTGCCGCGCCTCCTGCCGAACGACTTCAAGATCCGCAGCGAGCATAACCGCGCGCTCGACTGGCCGATCTCCTACCAGGACGTCGCGCCCTATTACGACAAGGTCGCACGCGACATCGGCGTCTCCGGCAACGCCAAGGCCGAAGAGATCTGGCGGCCGGCGGGCGAGCCCTACCCGATGCCGCCGATGAAGACCTTCCGCCACGGCGAGGTGTGGCTGAAGGGCTTCGAAGCGCTCGGCATCCGCATGGTGCCGGCGGCGGTCGGGATGAACTCGACCGATTACAAGGGCCGGCCGGCGTGCATCTACGACGGCTGGTGCCATATCGGCTGTCCGACCGGCGCGCTCAGCAATCCGCTGGTCACCTACCTCGCCGAGGCGCGCAGGGCGGGCGCCGAAGTCCGGCCGCGCTCGAGCGTCACGCGGGTGCTGACCAACCGCCAGGGCACCCGCGTTCGCGGCCTCGAGTACTACGACGCGAAGAAGGAGCGCCAGGTGCAGGAGGCGAACGTGGTCGTCCTGGCGGCCTGGTCGGCGCAGAACCCGCGCCTGCTGCTCAACTCGGCGACCGACCGGCACCCGAGGGGGCTCGCCAACGCGAGCGGCCTGATCGGAAAATACATGATGTGCCACTACAGCTCGGGTACCTGGGCGCTGTTCGACGAGGATGTGCAGAACCACCTGGGCACCACCGGCGCGCAATTCATGTCCTACGACCGCTATGGCAAGACGGCCCACCCCGGGGTCTTCGGCAGCTCGTTCATCGTCGCGGGCAGCGCGCTCAAGACCAGCGACCTCGGCGGGTTCGCCAACGCCCGGCTCGACCTGTTCGGTGCCGAGCTGAGCGCGTTCATGAAGCGCGCCGCGCGCGGGCTCACCCGCATCGGCGCGTTCGGCGAGGAATTGCCGAACCTCGACAACCGCATCGAGCTCGCCGCCGACAAGGACGAATTCGGCATGCCGCTCGGCAGGATCCACCACAGCTTCGACCAGGATGCGGTCGGGCTGTGGAACGCCAATTTCGAGGAAGGCCTTCGCGTCGCCAAGGCCACCGGCGCCCGGGAAGCGTGGTCGGCGCGCGGCAACATGCCGACCATCCACCTCATGGGCGGCACCATCATGGGCACCGACGCCGGCAACTCGGTGGTCAACAGCTACGGGCAGAGCCACGAGCTGCCGAACCTCTATCTCGCCGGGCCGGGCATTTTCCCCACGGCAGGAGCGTCGAATCCGACCTACACGATCTTTGCCCTCTCGCTGCGCGGCGCCGAGCAGCTCGCGGCGAAGTGGAGGGCGGTCGACCTCTGAGGTCCGCGCGCGCTTCCGCCTTCTCGCTGCTCGCGCTGGCAAACCTCCTTTGGGCGGGGAACTGGGTCATTGGACGCGCGCTGCGCGACGCGTTCGAGCCGGTGGCGCTCAGTTTCTGGCGCTGGCTGATCGCGGCGCTGGTTCTTGCGCCGCTTGCCCTGCCCGAGCTTGCGCGAGCGCGCGCGACGCTGCGGCGCCACGCCGGCCTGCTGGCGCTGCTCGCGCTCACCGGCGTGGCGGGATTCCAGACCCTGGTCTATCTCGGACTCAAGACCACCACGGCGATCAATGCCGTGCTGCTCAACTCGTCCGCCCCGCTGTTCATGCTGCTGTGCTCCTGGATGATCGACCGCGAGACGGCCACGCGCCGGCAGCTCGCCGGCATGCTGGTCTCGCTTCTCGGCATCCTCCTGATCGTTTCGCACGGCGCGCCCGGCAGGCTGCTGCAGCTCGAATTCCACGCCGGCGACGCGTGGATCGTGCTGGCCATGCCGGTCTGGGGAATGTACTCGGTGCTGCTCAAGCGCCGCCCGCCGGAATTGAACGACGTCAGCCTGCTTTTCGTGATCTCGGTCGCCGGCCTGGCGCTGCTCGCCCCGGCGCTTGCGCTCGAAGCGCTGCAGGCGCCGCCGCGCTGGCCGAGCGCGGGCGAGGCCGCCGGCGTGCTCTACATCGGCCTCGCCGCCTCGGTCGCGGCCTTCATCTGCTGGAACCGCGGCGTCGCCGTCGTCGGGGCGAATGCGGCCGGGTTTACGCTGCATCTTCTGCCCGCCTTCGGCACGCTGCTGGCGATGCTGCTGCTCGGCGAGGCGCTCCACGCGTACCACGTCGCCGGATTTGCGACCATTCTGGCGGGCGTGGTCCTGGCGACGCGCCGGGCAGGGCCCGCTCAGGGCTTGAGGTAGGCGAATCCTTCGCGCTGCTGCAGGCGCGTGATCTCAGCCACCCCGGAGGGAACGTAAGTCACGTCTGCAATGAACTGCTGCCGGTCCAGCCTGCGATTGCGCAAGGTGATCTCGCATACGTCGAATTGCACTCCACGCACGGCGAGCTGCTCGACGAGGTCCTCGTACTTGTTGCCGTTCCTGTCCTTGGCGCCCTTCATCAGGAAATCGACGCCGCGCGCATGCGCCACGACGATGATCTTGGCCGACGGATTGACCTCTAGATGGTTGTTGATGTTGCGCAGGCCATTCGATGCCTGCTCAACGCCATCGCTGAAGTGGTACACGACCTTGTCCTGCGGGCTGCCGCCTCCGGTCGCGGCGTATGCCGCAATTGCCGCTAACAGCGCCGACGCTCCGACGACAACCGCCCGCTTGCTGGCATTCATGACGCCTCCTGTGAACTTGCCGCGGCAATTACGCCGACAAGGCGTTATTGTCCCGCGAAGGCGGCGCGCTGTTCAGCGACGAGAAAAAGCAGTAGCGATTCTTGCCGGCCTCCTTGGCCGCGTACATCGCCGCGTCGGCGTGCTTCATGAGGGTGGCCGCATCCGCGGCGTCGTCGGGGAACAGGCTGATGCCGATGCTCGCGGACACTCGCGTTTCAGCGCCGCCGGGCAGCGCGTAAGGCCGCAATGCGTCATCCAGCAGCTTGCGGTTGATGCCTTCGACGGCAGCGGCGTCCGTGACTTCCTCGAGGACCACGAAGAACTCGTCGCCGCCCAGCCGCGCGACCAGATCGGTCGCCCGCAGCTTGGCGCGAAGCCGCCGCGCCACTTCCACGAGGAACTGGTCGCCGGCGTCATGGCCGTACGTGTCGTTGATCTGCTTGAAGCCGTCCAGATCGATGAACGCGCCGGCTAGCCTCGCGCCGTGGCGCCGCGCCCGCTCGACGGCTTGCTCCAGCGCCGGGGCAAGGCTGGTGCGGTTGGCGAGCCCGGTGAGCGGATCGCTGTAAGCGAGCGCCTCGATGCGCTCGCGCATGAGCGCGGTTTCAGTGATGTCGCGGCCCACGCCGCGGTACCCGAGGAACGTGCCCTCGGCAGTGAGCCGCGGCTCGCCGGTCAGCGAGAAATACCGCGTGAACCCGTCGGGCATGGCGCGCGAGAACTCGAAGTCGCGGAATGGAACGTGGCTGTCCATGCTGGCGTGGTGTTCCGCCCAGTGCGCCGCGTCGGGACTCAGCGCGGGGATCTCCCACAGCGTCTTGCCGACCACGCCGAGGGCTATCGTCGCGGCAGAATAGTTCGCGCCGGCCGCGATGTTCGTCACGCGGTGCTGCGGATCGGTTTCCCAGTAGAAGTCGGAGGACATCTCGGTCAGGCTGCGGAAGCGCGCTTCGCTCTCGCGCAGCGACTGCTCGATCTGCTTGCGCTGCAGGAACTGGCCGACGTGGCTGCCGATGACCCGCGCCGCCTGCAGCAGCCTCTGGTCGGGCTCGCGCACCGACTCGCCGGAGAAAGCGAGCACGCCGATGGTCTTGCCTTCCGACGTGACGGCGAAGGTGAGCACGCCGCGCATGCCGGCGCCTTCGGCCACGGACTGCGTCGACGCGAGGTCGCGCTGGAGGTCGCCCGACCAGGCCGCGCCGAACTGCCACACCACGCGCGAGCGCTCCAGGAAGCGCTCGACGGCCGGCTCGTTGACGCACCATCCGTACTGGAAACGCAGCGCGCCGCTCGCCTCGTCCAGGCGGTAATACCGGCCGGAATCCCAGCCTTCCGATTCGCACACCACGCGCACCGCGGAGCGCAAGCCGCTCTCCGCGTCTTCCGCCGCCGAAAGCGAGCGCGCCACCTCGTGCTCCAGCGTCAGCATCTGCTCGGCGCGCTTCTGTGCGCTCACGTCGCGGCCGACGCCGTGGTAGCCGAGAAAGCTGCCGTCGGCACCGAACACCGGCTCGCCGCTGACGCTGAGGTAGCGCACGGCCCCCTGCGACGTCGGGCGCCACATGAGCGCGTCGTAGAAGGGCCGGCGGGCGTCAAGCAGCGCGCGATGCGCGTTCCATCCGCCCTCGATTTCGAGGCCGCTCTCCCAGCGGCGCAGGCCGATCAGGCGCCGCCGCAGATCCTGGTCGTTGCCGGCGACGTAGCGGCCTTCCAGGCGGGTAAAGCAGTGGCTGGCATCCGTTTCCCAGTACCAGTCCGAGGACAGGTCGGCGAGGCGACGCGAGCGCGCGGCGCGCTCGCTGTTGGCCTGCTCCACCGCCGCCTGCTGCACGAACCTGCCGATGCGGCCGCCGAGGGCGCTCAGCCTGTCCGACAGGCGCTCGTCGGGCGCACGCGTCGTGCGGCTGCCGAAGCGCAGCACGCCGACGATTTCCGGGCCCGCGCGCAGCGGGACCAGCAGCGCGGCGCGCAGGCCCATCTTCTCGAACAGCTCGTCGCCTACGCGCTCGGCCCCGGCTTGCTGCAGATAGTCGCGGATCCACAGCGGTTTTCCCGACTGCCACACGGAGCCCACCATCCCCTCGCCCCGCCTGATTCCGATCTTGCCCGCAGCCTCGACCACGGCCGCGATGCCTTGAAGGTCCTGCGTGCTCCAATGCTGGTGAAGGCGCAGCGCGCCGCCCGCTTCGTCCAGCTTCCACAGCTCAGCGCAATCAAACCCCTCGCCTTCGCATATCGCGCGCAGCGCACCTTTGAGCGCGAAGGGGATGCCGCCGCTTCCGGCGAGGCAGGACATCACCGCGTTCTCGAGCAGGAGCAGCTGCTGGGCGCGCTTTTGCGACGTGATATCGCGCCCGGCGCCAAGGTAGCCGCGGAATGCGCCGCCTGCGTCGAAGACCGGCTCGCCGCTAAGCGACAGCCAGACCGTGCGGCCGTCGTCGGCGGCCACCTGAAGCTCGAAATCGCGGAACGCCTCGCGCCGCTCGAGCTGGCCGCGATGACGGTCCCAATCCTCCGGGGTGAGGTTCAGCGCCCGCTGATCGCAGCGCTTGTGACCGAGATAGGGAGACAGGTCTAGCGCCAGATCGAGGGCGGTTTTCTCGCTGGTGCGGCTCGACAGGTACGTGAGCCGCAACTGCTCGTCCTGTTCCCAGTACCAGTCGGCGCCCGGCGCGTCGATGTGGCGGCGCGTCCCGTTCTCAGGCGGCATGTCCAGGGCCTTGACCCAGCTGGACTGCCACCGCTGAAGATAATCTATCCACCCATTCACGGCTTTTCATTGTTCTTGGTTTCAGCCTTCTCCCGTGCAGCCGCTCGGCATGCTCGACCATACGCTCCCCTTTTCCAATTTACTGTAGCGTTATCTGCTAGTCCAGTTGGATTCGAGCGGGCCCGACCGTGAGCTAGCTCCTTAAAGACAGCCGCTAACTGCAAGAATCAACGAATATTGCGCGGCTACACGGGCTGCAGTCCCGGAAATTGCGGCGCGCCTCGCGGGCAAGCCTGCCGTCAGCCGCCGGCGGCGAGCGCCGCGAAGACGCGCTTCATCGCGTTGAGCCGCGCGAGATAGCCCCGCAGGTCGAACGCAGGATCAGTCTGCGTACACGCCGGTTTTCCTGATGATGGGCCCCCACTTGTCGATCTCGGATTTGAGCAGGCTGCGCAGCGATTCAGGCGTCGCCTTGCCGGCCGCGACCGGCTCGGCGCCCAGATCGGCCAGCCGCGTCTTGAACGCCGTATCCGTTACCGCCGTCTGCAGCGCGCCGACGAGCCTGTCCAGCGCCGGCTTGGGCGTACCCCTGGGCGCAAACAGCCCGTTCCAGACGACCAGCGCGAAGCCCTTCAAGCCCTGCTCGTCGAGCGTGGGGACGTCAGGCAGCGAGGGCACGCGCCTATTCGCGGTCACGCCGTAGACCTTGATCGTGCCAGCCTTGATCTGTGGCGTGGTATTGGTGGTCTGATCGCACATGAAATCGACCCGGCCGGCGACCAGGTCGGTCATCGCCGGGCCCGTGCCCTTGTACGGCACCGTGGTGAAGTCGGCCTGGATCGTGCTCATGAACAGCAGCCCGCACAAGTAAGAGGCCGAGCCGATGCCGGCATTGGCGTAAGTGAGCGTGCCTTGATTGGCCTTGGCGTAGGCAAGAAACTCGCCGAAGGTCTGCGGCGACATTTCCTTTCTCGCGACCAGCGTCATCGGCACGTCGGCCACCCGGCCGATGTACTCGAAGTCATTGACCGTGTCGTACGACAACTTGCGATACAGCGCAGGCGCGGTCGACATGCCGACGTGGTACAGCAGCACCGTGTAGCCGTCGGGCCGCGACTTCGCTGCCTTGTTGATGCCGATGACGCCGCCGGCGCCGCCGGAGTTGTCGATGATCATCTGCTGCCCCAGCGCGCTTCCCATCGCCACGCCAAGGTTGCGCGCGAGCGTATCGGTCGGCCCGCCGGCGGCGGCTGGCACGATGATGACCACCGGCTTGGACGGGTAGTCCTCGGCGGGCGCGGTGGTCGCCGCCGCGGTCGCGAGCAATGCCGCTGCCGCTGCGCTCAACCATGTCCTGCCAAGTCCGCGCGTCACGGGCCGAGGAAGGCGATGTCCGGGTTGACCCGTACGACTGCCGGGAAGGCTCATTTGCATTTCGCTCCGTCAGGTAGCATGATGGTCCGCGTAGGCAATAAGAGGGGTGTGCGTGTAGCGACAAAAAAAGGGGGTGTGGATCCCCTGTGATGAGAATGAATACCACGCTGGTGATCAATCCGAAAGGTGGTGCCGGAAAAACCACCGTCGCGATCAATCTGGCAAGCCACTTCGCCGCCGCCAACACTGCAACCGCACTCATGGATTACGACCCGCAAGGGTCGAGCCTGCACTGGCTGCGCTCGCGCGCGCCCGAGGCAGCGAAGATTCACGGCGCCAACGCCGCGCCGCCGAAGCCCGACCGCCTGCGCAGCTTCGATATGTACGTGCCCCCGGAGACCCGGCAACTGGTGATCGATACGCCGGCCGGCGCCTCGGGCCTGCTGCTGCAGGAGATGCTCGGCCGAGCCCACTGCGTCATCATCCCGGTGGTGCCCTCTTCCATGGACATCCACGCCACGGCGAACTTCATCAGGGACCTGCTTCTCAAGGGCCGCATCCGGGAGAGGAACATCCGGCTGGCGGTGGTCGCGAACCGGGTGCGCAGGTCGATGCCCGTCTACCCGCCGCTGGAGCGGTTTCTCAACGCGCTCAACCTGAAGCTGCTGGCGCGCCTCATCGATTCCGACGTGTACGTGCATGCCGCGGAAACGGGGGTTGGAATTTTCGAGATGGACTTCCCTGTGTCGGTGGCCGAGCGCAAGCAGTTCATGCCGATCATCGACTGGGTGGACAGCCAGCGGGCGCCAGGCGACGACCGCACGGCCGGGACGCTCTACGAGCTGGGGCGCACCCGCTCCGCATAGAGAGGACGGCTCGGCCAGGATGAAAATCGACCGGCGCGTATTCGAGCTCTACGACGAGTACTGCCACGGCCGCATCGACCGGCGCGAATTCCTGGCGCGGGCCGGCGCGCTCACCGTCGCCGGGGTTTCGGCGCTGGCGATGGCACAGGCGCTCCTGCCGCGTTACGCGCAGGCGCAGACCATCTCCTTCACCGATGAACGGATGAAAGCGCAGTACGTGAATTACCCATCGCCCGGCGGCAACTCGGGCAGCATGCGCGGCTACCTGGCGCGGCCGGCAAGCCAGGGCCCGTTTCCCTCGGTGCTGGTGATCCACGAGAACCGCGGGCTCAATCCCTATATCGAGGATGTGGCGCGCCGCGCCGCGGTCGAAGGGTTTCTCGCCCTCGCGCCCGACGGCTTGTCGCCGGTCGGCGGCTACCCCGGCAACGACGATGACGGCCGCGCGCTGCAAGCCGGTCTCGACCAGGGCAAATTGCGCACGGACATGCTGAACAGCGCGCGCTTTCTCAAGTCGCACAAATCATCGAGCGGCAAGCTCGGCGTGACAGGCTTCTGCTGGGGCGGCGGCACGACGAATTTCCTGGCAGCCGCGCTGGGGGCCGAGATGCACGCGGGCGTGCCGTTTTACGGCGCTGCCGCCGAAACCGCCGACGTTCGGAAAGTCAGGGCCCCGCTGCTGATTCATTACGCGGAGACCGACGAGCGAATCAACGCCATGTGGCCGGCGTTCGAGGCCGCGTTGAACGCGGCCGGCGTTCCGCACCAGATGTACAGGTATCCGGGGACGCAGCACGGCTTTCACAACAACTCGACGCCGCGCTACAACGAGGCGGCGGCCAAGCTGGCGTGGGAGCGGACGATCGCCTTCTTCAAGAAGAATCTGGCTTGAGGCTCGGGCCTAACGGCTGTGGAGCGGCGGCTTTGTACACGCTGTCGTGCTCGCGGGCGTGGTCGGTCACTCTTAGTCCGAATTCCTGGCCCGCCCGGACTTCCAACACGGGTTCGTGCTCGACCTGCATGGACTCGATGCGCTGGCGGAAGTCGCTGGTGCGGCCCACGACATGAATCATGTCACCCATGCGCAGACTCCCCGACTCCATGCGCACCGCCGCGACAGAAAGATGGCCGTAATAGTGGGTTACGGTCCCGACGCGCTCCTCGCCCGCCGAGGGAGCGGGCGCCGCCGCGGCAGCGGCTGGCTTGGCCGGCTGTGAAGGCGCGCGTACTCGCTGCGCCTTGACGGTTTGCGCCGGTCGCGGCGCCGGCTTCTTCTTCGCGACTGCTTTTTTGACTGGAGGGGTCTTTTTACGGGCTAGCGGTCTTCTCGCCGGCGTCTTTTGACGCTTCGCTTTGGCTTTCTTTCTCGCGGCCATAGGCGTTAGATTACTCCTGTGTCCCAGTCTTGGGTGCATCGCCTTCCACGCTTCATACCATGAAGCCGGCCCTGGTTCTTCTCCTCCTGGTCCACGCGCTCGCCCTGCCGACGGTGGCGCGGGCAGGCGAATCCGCGCCGAGCCGCTACACCACCGTTCCGGCGAGCACCGACGGCATCGGCAAAGTCTATCTGGGCCGCGAGATTGCGCAGGTCATGAGCTTCCACGGCGCGCAATGGCTGGAGCGCGCCGAGCGCGCCGACGAGGAGCGGCCGGAGCTGGTGCTCTCCGCGCTCGAGCTGAAGCCCGGCATGACGGTTGCCGACATCGGCGCGGGTACCGGCTATTACTCGTGGCGCATGGCGCAACGCGTGGGCGCGAGCGGTACGGTGTACGCGGTGGATATACAGCCCGAAATGATAAAGCTCCTCCGGCGGCAGATGTCGCGGCGCGGCGCTGCCAACGTGAAACCAGTGCTCGGCGGGTTAACCGATCCAGGGCTACCGGCAGGCAGCATCGACCTCGCCCTGATGGTAGACGTTTATCACGAGTTCGAATATCCGTACGAGATGCTTGCCGCCATCGTGCGCGCGCTGAAGCCCGGCGGGCGGCTGGTGTTCGTCGAGTTCCGGGGCGGCGATGCGGCCGTGCCAATCAAGCCTCTGCACACCATGACCGAAGCGCAAGTGCGCAAAGAGGCCGCCATTCACGCGCTGCAATGGGTGAAGACCGCGCGTGACCTGCCCTGGCAGAACGCCATCGTTTTTCGCAAGCTACGCCGCTCTCTCCGTCGCCACCGGCGTATGATCATCGGAACATGCAGGAGTGAGGCTAACGCGATGAAAAGCAATCTCGAGGTGTTCGTTGCTTTCGCGCTTCTCGCGGCCGCGGGCACGGCCGCGCCGCAGCAGGTGTCGACCCCGGCGCCTGCTCCCGCACAATCTGCAACGCAGCCGCCGCAGCTTCCGGAAAAGCCGGTCCTCAAGCTCAGGCTGGACGAAGTCGGGCTGCGGCGGGTAATTACATTCGCCCCGAAAGACGGCGGCGCGAAGCAGGATGCGGCGCAGAGCCTGCCGGGGCTCGGCGGGAACCCTTCGAAGTCCTGGGAGAGGACCACACCCACGGTCGTCCCGGAGTCGAGTGATCAATACTAGGATGCGCGACGAGAAGCGGCTTCGAGAGCTCGGCATCGAGCTACACGCCGAGAAGTGAAAACGCGCTGCATCGCTGCAACCCGTTAACTGGACTGCTATTCGGACCAGTAGGGCGAGCATACCCACGTCACAAATCTCCCGTAGAAATCCCGGCAATTCGAGATGTTGGGGGGAGCTAAGATGAACGCGCGGTCAGCCCAGCGAGACCTGCTCCGCTTCCGATCGTGCTCACTTGGCCGGGTTCTCGCGGCCGGGCTGGCGATGGCGGCCTTGGGGTTCGCCGTCCCGGCGCTGTCGCAAACGATCAACACGGTGGCGGGAGGGAGCGCGGGCGATGGCGGTGCGGCGACGAGCGCGAGCCTCAGCGCAGGCGGTGTCGCGCTGGGCATTTCCCAGGCGCAATCGGGGCCGGTGGTGCTCGAGTCGGCTACGAAATGGACTCGTCGATGCCGGGCGTCCAGCTGCCGACGCGCGCCGACGGTCACGATCGATAAGGCGGCCGGCCAGGCCGATCCGACGGGCGCCTCGCCCATCAACTTCACCGCCGTCTTCAGCAAGCGGGTGAGCGGCTTCAGCGGTGCCGGCGTCACCATCAGCGGCACCGCCGGCGGCACCAAGACGGGGACGGTGAGCGGCGGCCCGAGCACCTACAACGTGGCGGTGAGCGGCATGAGCAGCGCCGGCACGGTGATCGCCAGCATCCCTGCGGGCGTCGCCCAGGACGCGGCAGGCGACGCGAACACCGCCTCCACCAGCACCGATAACAGCGTGAGCTTTACGCCCCCTGACACCACGCCGCCGTCGGTGACGATCAACCAGGCGGCCGGTCAAGCCGATCCGACGAACGCCTCGCCGATCAACTTCACCGCCGTCTTCAGCGAGCCGGTGAGCGGCTTCACCGGCGCCGGCGTCAGCATCAGTGGCACTGCCGGCGGCACCAAGACGGTGACGGTGAGCGGCGGTCCGAGCACTTACAACATGGCGGTGAGCGGCATGAGCAGCGCCGGTACGGTGATCGCCTCCATCGCCGCCGGGGTGGTCACTGACGCGGCGGGTAACCCCAGCACCGCCTCCACCAGCACCGATAACAGCGTGAGCTTCACCTTTGTGTCACCGGTCGTGCTCGAGAACCAGCAGCTGGGTTCGGGCAACTGGCAGATGTGGCTGCGCGGCATCCCGCCCGCCGACGACGTCAACCAGCAGATCAAGGGTTACGCCTCCGCCACCAGCGCGAACCTGGGCGAGTCGATCACCTTCTATGTCACGGTCAATCCTGCCCAGCAATACACCATGGACGTGTATCGCATGGGCTGGTACCAGGGCCTGGGCGGCCGGCTCATGCAGAGCATCGGCCCGCTGCAGGGCGTGGCGCAGCCCGCCTGCCCGGTCGACGCTGTCACCGGACTGATCGAGTGCGATTGGACGGCGGCCTACACCCTCACGGTGCCTCCAACCTGGACCAGCGGCGTGTTCATGGTGCAGCTCACGAACGCGCAGGGTTACCAGAACTACATCACCTTCGTCGTGCGCGACGATGCGCGAGTCGCGGACATCATGTTCCAGCAGGCCGTCGCGACCTACCAGGCTTACAACAACTACCCGGACGACAACGCCACCGGCAAGAGCCTCTACTTTTTCAACAGCCACGGCGCGAACACCGTCGCGGGCGCGCCGAAAGCGGTGAAGGTGTCGTGGAACAGGCCGTACACTGCGCAGGGCACCGGGCAGTTTTTCAAGTGGGATTACCACTTCGTTCGCTGGCTGGAACGCTCCGGCTACGACGTGAAGTACTCGACCGATGTGGACACGCATGAGAACAGCGAGCGGCTGCTCAACAGCAAGGTGTTCCTGTCTGGCGGCCACAACGAGTACTGGTCGAAGGCGATGTACGACGGTGTCCAGCAGGCGCGCGACGCCGGCGTCCATCTCGCGTTCTTCGGCGCGGACGCGGTGTACTGGCAGGTCCGGTTCGAGGCCTCGCCGCTGAGCGGCGCCGCCGACCGTGTGTTGGTCGGCTACAAGGACCGCACGACCGACCCGGTGCAGGGTCCGACGACCACCGTCCTGTGGCGCGACCCGTTCCTCAACCGCCCGGAGCAGCAGCTCATGGGAGTGCAGTTCTCCGGATCGATCGATATCAGCTCGCCGAACGCGCCGTATGTCGTCCAGAACAGCTCGAGCTGGGTGTACGCGGGGACGGGGCTGGCCGACGGCGACAGCATCCCGGGGATCGTCGGCTACGAAATGGACGCGTCGATGTCGGGCTACCCGCTGCCGACCTCCGTCGCCGGCACCTACCAGGTGCTGTCGCAGTCTCCGTTCACCGATTCCGGCGGCACAACGATGACCGCGAACTCGTCGATCTACCAGGCACCGAGCGGCGCGTGGGTGTTCGGCGCGGGGACGGTCAGCTGGAGCTTCGGACTGGATCTCGATGGCGTCGTAGACCCGCGCATCCAGCGCATCACGGCGAATCTGTTAGGCCGGTTCGGGGCTTCCCCGCAGCCCTGACCACAGGACGTCGTTCCGCAATAACGGAGCGAAGATGGCGGCCTTGGTGCTCGCCGTCCCGGGAGCGCATTTGAGGGCCGCAAGGCGCGCTGTAAAAGCAGCGTGGACAAATCGGTTGCGCCGTTTTGTTCTCTATTGCGCTGTCGAGTCCCTGCGAAAGTCCCTATATTCGCGGATTCTCTAGTTCGTTCTGCGCAGCGTTGCGAAGGCGAACGCGGCAATTGCCGCAAGATAGCAAATCACGCCGCTCCAGAAGCTTGCGGAAATCCCGAACGCCATGGCGATCACCACCGCCAAGACCGAGGCGACAACCGAGGTCGCGCCGTTGACACCCCACAGCCACGGCGCGAGCTGGGGCCGCGACGCCATTGCCAAACGCATGCCAAGTGGAAACGCCATGCCCATGAATAGGCCCATCGAAGCCATGAGGCCGCCCGAAACCGCGATGCGCACTGGGGTTTCCGATCCCCGGAAATCCGCGACCAGCGGGACCATCGCCAGCCCCGCCACCGCGAGGATTGCGACCAGCAGCGCGAGCCGCCGGATTCCGGCAACGCGCAGCCGGTCGTCCGGCACCCGCGCCGAAAGCCGACTGCCGATTCCGCCGGCAACTAGCAGAACAAACAGGATGACGCTCAGACTGTAAATGGGGTGCCCCAAAAATATGATCAGGCGCTGCAGCATGGAAATCTCGATCAGCATGAAGCCCAGGCCGATCGCGGCAAAGAAGGCCAGCAGAGCCGTGTCGGCGCGCGCCAGCGCAATTTTCGCCAGAACAAGCGGCACCCCGATGCACAACAGGGTCAGCACCAGCACTCCGACGAGCAGGTCTATCAGCAAGGTTACCGATTGTGTTCCCAGCCACCCCTGGCTCGCCTCGTGCATGAATGCCCAGCTGCGAAGGCGAAGCATATTGAAGAAAAACGGCTGATCGTCGGTCGGCGCGTCGTAATTCGTCATGCCCGCCGCCAATTCGTCTTCCATGCCCCGACCGGTAGCGAGCGCGAGCAGTAGCGCGGTTTTCCCCCGGCCGGGCTCGAGCTCGACCTCGAAACGCATTCGGGCAGCAAGCTCGCGGATCTGCGCGAGCTCCGCTTCGGGGAACGGCGTCTTTCGCACCAGCAACAATCCCATGGGGCCAAACGATTGCGGCCACTTCGCGAGCTTATTGGTCACCAGCACCATGTGGCGTTCGGGCTCGGTCGCGCCGCTCGCGCGCAAAGCGTCATGCCCCAGCGAAACCAGTCGCGCCAGTTCGTCGGGCGCGCTGCGCGCCACGGCGAGCAGGCCGTTGTCGTCGAGACGGTCGAGGAAGATCTGCCAGCCTTCCCGTGTGTACAGAGAATTCTCGGTCAGCACATAAGCGCCCGCCGCGGTCGCCGCCCAGGTATCAATGAAGGTGAGCTGAATGATGTCGAAGCGCTGTTTCTCGCGTGCCAGATAGCTGCGCGCTTCATCATTGACCAGGGTCACGATCGGATCCCGATCCAGGTGCCCGCTGTAGTCGCCGAAGTGCTCGTTCGCCACGCTCAAGATGCTGGCGTTGATTTCTACCGCCGTGACGTGTTGCTGGCCGAACACCTTCGCCGCCAGGATGTCACGGCCGCCGCCCGAGCCAACGATGCAAACGCGCGCGTTGGCGCGCAGATGGTGCACGAAGTTGGTGAGGTCCCAGCGCAGGAAGTCGAGCTTGGCCAAATCGCCGTCGAACCCGAACAAAAACGTGCCCGCGCCCGCGTCGATCTGCAACGCGCGGCTCGGGACGCTCACCGGACCCTTGTAGGCCGTGCTCAGGCTCCAGGTCACCACGTCCTGGTCCCGCGGCTTCATTACCGCTATGCGCGAAAATGAGTTCCAGCGTTCATAGTCGATCTCCTGCTGCTTTGCCCACTTGATGTACTCAATGGGAAAGGCGGCGAGGTCATAGCGGGCGAGGTGAATTCCGGCCCACAACGTCATTCCGGCCAATGCCGTGCAGACCAGGACGGCGAAGCCCCGCTCCCGGCCGCGTAGAAGCGCCACCCCGGCGAGCGCGGCCAAGGCGGCGCAGGACAGCACCGCGCCTACGCCGTCCAGCCAATGGAGCGAAACGATGACGCACAAGCACCCGATCGCGGCGCCCGCCAGGTCGGCCGCGTAGAGCTGTCCGACTTGCGACGGAAAACGCGTCAGGGCGAGGCAGACAAAAATGCCGCTGAACACAAACGGCACCGCTGCGCAGATGAAAGTCAGACTCATCGGCAAGAGCAGCGAGGTGTGCAGGAAGATCACCACCGCCATGGAAATCGCGAACCACAGCGCGCACCTGCCCAAGGCACGCGGCAGCGTCGCTTGCGGCCAGGTCTGCGGGCGCAGGAAAACGAAGAGCGCGCCGATCGTCATGCCGAACATGGCCATCGAAATGGCCATGAACGCGAAGTGGTACCACATCGTCAGGGAAAACACGCGCGTCAGCAGCACCTCGAACATGACGGTGGCTAGCGTCACGAGAAGGAGCGCACCGAACAGGACGCGCCTTTCCGGAAAAACGATGGTCAAGGCATGCTCCGTCAACTCCATTTTGTCTACTACCATGGTAGCATGCGCTGGTGAGCCATACAGCGCGCAGTGCCGCGA
>DATILQ010000241.1:0-3570 GCA_035476235.1 Burkholderiales bacterium | reverse complement strand
CACGATGCCTCCCTCGTTGGTGTAACGCAGTGTTCCGCCTTCCGTGGACAGGCGCGAGACGGGGCATAATTGCGCACGGGAGGACCCTATGAAGAGTCGGATCATCGCCGGGGCAGTCGCCCTGGCGTTTTCTGTTGTCGTGCAAGCCCAGGAAAAATTCGAGGTCAAGGTCGCCGAGTTCGTCGGCCCGCAGCACTTCATGACGAAATGGCTGGTGCAGTGGGGCGAGAAGCTGGAGAAGGCCTCGGGCGGCCGGCTCGCGTTCAAGCATTTCCCCGGCGCGCAGATGGCGCCGGCGCCCGCGCACTACGACCTCGCGAGGAGCGGCCAGGCCGACGTGTCGTGGTTCCTGCACGGCGGCACGCCGGGACGCTTCCCGCTCACCGAGCTGATCTCGCTGCCGTACATGGCCGGCAGCGCCGAGATCGGCACCAAGACGCTGAACGACGCCGGGCTGCGCTCGAAGTACCTCGACGCCGAGCATCGCGGCGTGCACGTGCTGCTGCTCCTCACCCATCAGCCGGGCAACGTGCACACCATCAAGAAGCCGATCCGCAGCATCGAGGATTTCAAGGGCCTGCGCATCCGCTTCTCCGCGCCGACCATCCGCGATTTCGTCGCCGCGCTCGGCGGAACCCCCGTCGGCGTGCCCCCGCCCGACCAGCTCGAGATGCTGCAGAAGGGCACCCTCGACGGCGTGTTCATCGACTACGGCGGCGCCGGCATCGCCTTCAAGATGGGCGGCACGCTGAAGTACTCGACCGAGATGTACTCCTACGTGTCCTCGTTCGGCGTGGCGATGAACCCGGACTTCTACAAGCAGTTGCCCGCCGACCTGAGGAAGCTGGTCGATGACTCGACCCGGGGCGTCGAGAAGGAAGTCGGCGAAGGCTGGGACGCGCTCGACGCCATCGGCAAGAAGCTGCTGGTCGAGGGCGGCGACGAGCCGATCAGGCTCTCAGCGCAGGAAGACGCCCGCTTCCGCAGGATCGGCGAGCAGGTGATCGAGGCGAAGCTGAAGGAGCTCGAGGACAAGAAGCTCCCGGCGCGCGCGGTGTACCAGCAGATGAAGAGCCTGTCCGAGAAGCACTCCAAGACCTCGAAGAACTTCTGGAACGAGCGGTAAAAATCGCCGAGAAGGTTTTCGGCTACCTGGCCGCGGTGTTCCTCGCGGCCATGATGCTGCTCACCGTGGCCGACGTCACGCTGCGCGCTTTCTTCAACCAGCCGATCCACGGCACCTTCGAGCTGATCGAGCTGGGCCTCGCCTGCAGCGTGTACCTCGCGCTGCCGGCGGTGTTCCTGCGCGACGAGCACCTGGTCGTCGACGCCATCGATTACATGGTTCGGCGCCGCGTGGTGCGCCTGCTCGACCTCGTCGCGGCCTGCCTCTCGCTGGCGGTGCTCACCGCCATGGTGTTCGTCATGGTCCCGCTCGCGCGCGACATGTCCGAGATGGGCGACGTCACCGCCGACCTCTCCATCCCGAAGCTCCTTTACTGGGTGCCAGTGCTCCTCGGCGTGGCCGCTTCCGCGCTCTGCACGCTGATCTACATCGCGCGCTGGAGAAAGGGCGCGTGAGCAACCTCCTCATCGGCGCGCTGGGCGTGCTGGTCCTGCTCGTCATTCTGTTTCTGCGCGTGCCGATCGGCGTCGCGCTCGCGCTGGTGGGCGTGTGCGGCTATGCCGCGATCGACGGCTGGCACAAGGCCTTCGCCGTGCTCGCCTCGGTGCCCTTCGAGCTGGCGAGCGCCTATTCGCTCTCGGTGGTGCCGCTTTTCATCCTGATGGGCGCGGTGGCCTCGCGCGGCAACATGGCGAAGGAGATGTTCGACGCGGCGAACGGTCTCTTCTCCGGCGTGCGGGGCGCGCTCGCCAACGCCACCGTCGGCGCGTGCGCGCTCTTCGGGGCGATCTGCGGCTCTTCCATCGCCACCGCGGCCACTTTCTCCAAGGTGGCGATCCCGGAGATGCGCCGCCACGGCTACGAGCCGGCCTTCGCCGCCGGCGCGGTCGCCTCCGCCGGCACGCTCGACGTCCTCATCCCGCCCTCGGTGCTGACCGCCATCTACGCGCTCGCGGCCGAGCAGTCGCTCGCCAAGCTCTACGCCGCCTGCTTCATCCCGGGATTCCTCCTCGCCGGGCTCTACGTGCTCGCCATCTGGGCGGTGGCGTGGATCCGTCCGGCCTGGGTGCCTCGCGTGCCGGGCATGCGCCTCGCCGAGCGCCTGCGCGCGGCGGTGGGCATGTGGAAGCTGGTGCTGCTCTTCTTCTTCGCCCTGTTCGGCATCTACCTGGGCTGGTTCTCGCCCACCGAGGCCGCGGCGATGGCCGCCTTCGTCGCCATCCTGATCGCCTTCTTCACGCGCGCGATGGGCTGGCGCGGCCTGCTCGACGCGCTGCTGGAATCGGTGTTCACCACCGCGGCGGTGTTCTTCATCGTCGTCGGCGCGTTCATCTTCTCGCGCTTCATCGTGCTGACCCGGTTCCCCGCCGACGTGTCGCGCTGGGTGCTGGAGGCGCAGTTCAGCCCGCTGTCGGTCCTGCTCGCGGTCATGCTGCTCTACTTCGTCCTCGGCACCTTCCTGGACGAAGTCAGCACCATCCTGATCACCGTGCCGGTCACCCTGCCGCTGGTCACCGGCATCGGCTACGACGGCATCTGGCTGGGGGTCTTCGTCACCGTGATGTGCACCATCGGCCTCATCAGCCCGCCCACCGGCATGACGGTGTTCGTGATCCAGGCGCAGCACCCCGACATCCCGGTCACCCGCATCTACCTGGGGACGCTGCCGTTCCTCGTCGCCGACTTCGTCCTCGTCGGGCTGCTGATCGCCTTCCCCGCCCTCGCGCTCTGGCTCCCCGGCGTACTGAAGGTTTAAGCGCTGATCGTCGCTTACGGCCTGGAGGCTGGCGCTTTGCGCCGTGATACGGCTCGCTTCCATACGGTTTCAGCCGCCAGCCCGGTCACCGTGGTGGGATTGGTGTACTTCAGTTCGCTCGCGGTGAGCGAAATGATCTTCCGCTTCTGATCGACCCCGACGAGATCCGGAAGAACGCTTCCCTCGACGTGAGTGATGACCGTCTTCTCGGCCTCGTTGACCGTATAAGTGCCGAAGCTGGCGACCAGCCCGCTCATGACCGCCCTGAATTCCTCGGCGGTCCCCTGGTCTATTCTCCTGGCCCCGAATCTGGGAAGGTCCGAGCGCGTGATGAATTGCGCGAAATTGCCGTTCCCGTCGAACATGAAAATGCCTTTCGGATTGGAGCCCCAGCGGTCGCTCCTGGTCCCGTCTGCTTTCACATCGAGCGCCGAGACGAAGGTCCAGGTGCCGACGATTTGCTCTTTGAGCGTTTTCCCCTTTTTCTGTGCGAGAGCGGTTCCTGCAGCGCCGGCCAGCATCGCGCAGACCAGCATCGTTCGCGCCAGTTTACGATGTGCATTCATCGGGTCTGTCCCATCTTCAGGTCTTGATGCGCGCGCTGCGCGCCATCTTCTCCACCTGCGGCTGGTGGCGCGGGAAGAACGCGAGCCGCGGCGCCTGGTAGAGCAGCGCGAAAAGCTCGCCG
>DATILQ010000240.1:0-49201 GCA_035476235.1 Burkholderiales bacterium | reverse complement strand
TCAAAGGCCGGCGGCGGCGAGGCGCAGGTAGCCGATCGGAATCAGCAGCACCTGCAGGACGACCAGGACGATCAGCGGCGTCAGATCGACGCTCCCCACCGGCGGCACGAAGCGGCGCAGCGGGCGCAGGAACGGCCGCATGATCGCATCGAACACCGGGGCCAGCGGCGCGTAGGGATTCACCCACGACAGCACTGCCTGGACGATCACCGCGAACACCAGGATATAGACGCCGAAGCGCACCAGATCCACCAGCGCCACCGCGAGGATGGCAAGCGTGCCCGGTTGAGCGCCGACGATCGCGGCCTGCAGCCAGATTCCGAGCGCCTGGAGGATCCAGGCGAGGAGCAGCGTCGCCCAGTCCGTTCGCGCCACGCCCGGGACCACGCGGCGCGCCGGCACGACGATCCAGTCGGTCGTGGCGACGAGGAATTCGCCGACCGGGTTGCGGAACGGGACGCGCAGCCATTGCAGAAGAAAGCGCGCGAGCAGCAGGAACACGATGAAGGTGACGACGGTATCGACCAGGAAGGTCGCGATCTGGCCGAACATTCAGGCCTTCCCCAGCTCCGCGCCGATGTCGGCGCCGCGGCGGCTTGCCGCCTCGAGCGCGCGCGCGAAGCGCTGCGCCAGCTGCTCCTCGTCGAACACCCTGAGCGCAGCCTCGGTGGTGCCGCCTTTGGAGGTGACGTTCTTTCTCAGCTCGGCCGGCGACTCTTCGCTCCCCGCCGCCAGCCTGGCTGCACCCAGCACCGTGTGCAAGGCCAGCTTCGACGCTGCATCCGCCGGTATTCCCATTTTTTTTGCCGCTTCAGCCAGCTGCTCGATGAACCAGAAAACATAGGCCGGTCCGCTGCCGGAAACGGCCGTCACCGGGTCGAGCAGGCGCTCTTCGGTGAGCCAGACGACCTCGCCTACCGCGCCTAGAATGGTTTCCGTTCTCTTTCTCTCGTCCTGGCTCACCTCGGGGAGCGCGTACAGGCCGCTGATCCCGGCGCCGATCAGCGCCGGTGTATTCGGCATGCACCGCACGAGCTTACGGTGGCCGCCGAGCCAGCGCGAAAGCGCGTCGAGCCGCACGCCGGCAGCGATGCTGACCACGAGCTTTCCGCGCACCGCGCCGGCGAGCGCGGCAGCCGCCGGACGCAGGTCCTGCGGCTTCACCGCGAGCACCAGGGTATCGGCCTTCTGCGTGGCGGCATCGGGCGCGCTGCTCGCACGCACGCCGTGCCGCGCGGCGAGCCTCTCGCGCGCCGCAGCGCTCACCTCGACCACCGAGATCCCGCCCGCGTCGACGCCTTTCTTCAGCAGCCCGCCGATCAGCGCGCTGGCCATGTTGCCGCCGCCGAGGAAAGCGATCCTCATGCCGCGCTCCTTTCCTCCTTGCGGGCGCCGAAAATTGCGCTGCCGATGCGCACCAGCGTTGCGCCCTCGGCGATGGCCGATTCCAGGTCGTCCGACATGCCCATCGACAGGCTGTCGAAGCCGAACTCGCCCCTGAGATTTTCGAAAGCGGCTTTCACCGTCCTGAAGCGCATTCTTTGCAAGGCGACGTCCGCGGTGGGTTCGGGCACGGCCATCAGCCCACGCAGGCGCAGGCGCGGCAACGGGGCAATGGCGCGCGCGAGCGCTGCAATGGCTTCAACGGCGACACCGCTCTTGGTCGCTTCGCCTGAGACATTGACCTGGATCAGCACGCTGAGCGGCGGCAGGCCGGCGGGGCGCTGTTCGGAGAGCCGGCGCGCGATCTTCTCGCGCTCGAGCGTATGCACCCAGGCAAAGCGCTCGGCGGCGATGCGCGTCTTGTTGCTCTGCAGTGGACCGATCAAGTGCCATTCGAGCCCGGGCAGCGCGTCCATCTTCTCGAGCGCTTCCTGCACGTAGTTCTCGCCGAAAGCCTGGTGGCCCGCGGCGCGCGCTTCCTCGATGCGCGCCACCGGCTGGCTCTTCGACACCGCCAACAATGTCACAGAAACGGGGTCGCGGCGCGCGGCGCGCGCGGCGCGGGCGATGCGTTCTCTTACAACTTGCAGGTTATCGGATATTGTTGCCATAATCCCCTGAAATACCGCGGGAATTTCCCGCGCCGCAGGGAGGATTGTAATGGATCTCACCGAGCTGCTCGCCTTCGTGGTCAAGAACAAGGCATCGGACCTGCATTTGTCCGCGGGGCTGCCGCCGATGATCCGCGTGCATGGCGACGTGCGGCGCATCAACGTGCCGCCGATGGAGCACAAGGAAGTGCACGCGATGATCTACGACATCATGAACGACGGGCAGCGCAAGTTCTACGAGGAAAACCTCGAGTGCGACTTCTCGTTCGCGGTGCCGAACCTGGCGCGTTTCCGCGTCAATGCGTTCGTGCAGCAGCGCGGCGCCGCGGCGGTGATGCGGACCATCCCGTCGAAGATCCTGTCGCTGGAGGACCTGAAGGCGCCGAAGATTTTCGCCGAGATCGCCGACCAGCCGCGCGGCATCGTGCTGGTCACCGGGCCGACCGGCTCGGGCAAATCGACCACGCTGGCGGCGATGGTGAACCACATCAACGAGAACGAGCACGGCCACATCCTCACCATCGAGGATCCGATCGAGTTCGTGCACGAGTCGAAGAAGTGCCTGATCAACCAGCGTGAGGTCGGCCCGCACACCCTGTCGTTCGCGAACGCGCTGCGCAGCGCGCTGCGCGAGGACCCGGACGTGATCCTGGTGGGCGAGATGCGCGACCTGGAGACGATCCGCCTGGCGCTCACCGGCGCCGAAACCGGCCACCTGGTGTTCGGCACGCTGCACACCTCGTCGGCGGCGAAAACCATCGACCGCATCGTCGACGTGTTCCCGGCGGCGGAAAAGGAGATGGTGCGCGCGATGCTCTCGGAGTCGATCCGCGCCGTGATCTCGCAGACGCTTCTCAAGACCAAGGACGGGGCCGGGCGCTGCGCCGCGCACGAGATCATGATCGGCACCCCGGCGATCCGCAACCTGATCCGCGAGAACAAGATCGCGCAGATGTACTCGGCGATCCAGACCGGCAGGCAGATCGGCATGCAGACCCTCGATCAGAACCTGCAGGAGCTGGTGCAGCGCAACGTGATCGGCATGGCGGAGGCGCGCGGCAAGGCGGCAAACAAGGACAACTTCGCGGGGTAAACCATGGAACGCGAACAGGCAACCAAATTCATCTACGACCTGCTGCGGGCGCTGGTCGGCAAAAGGGGCTCCGACCTCTTCATCACCGCGGGTTATCCGCCGGCGATGAAGATCGACGGCAAGATGACCCCGGTGTCGCAGCAGCCGCTCACCTCGCAGCACACCGCGATGCTGGTGCGCGCGGTGATGAACGACCGGCAGGCCGCCGAGTTCGAGGCGAAGAAGGAGTGCAACTTCGCCATCGCCCCGGCGACCATCGGCCGCTTCCGCGTCAACTGCTTCGTGCAGATGGGCTGCGTCGGCATGGTGCTGCGCGTGATCACTACCACCATCCCGAACTTCGACGACCTGAAGCTGCCGCCGGTGCTGAAGGAGGTCGCGATGACCAAGCGCGGCCTGGTGATCTTCGTCGGCGCCACCGGCTCGGGCAAATCGACCTCGCTCGCGGCGATGATCGGCTACCGCAACGAGAACAGCCACGGCCACATCGTCACCATCGAGGACCCGGTCGAGTTCGTGCACCCGCACAAGAACTGCATGATCACGCAGCGCGAGGTCGGCGTGGACACCGACTCCTGGGAAGCCGCGCTCAAGAACACCCTGCGGCAGGCCCCCGACGTGATCCTGATCGGCGAGATCCGCGACCGCGAGGTGATGGAGCATGCCATCGCCTTCGCCGAGACCGGCCACCTGGCGCTGAGCACGCTGCACGCCAACAACTCCAACCAGGCGATGGACCGCATCATCAACTTCTTCCCCGAGGAGCGGCGCCAGCAGCTGCTGATGGACCTGTCGCTGAACCTCAAGGCCGTGATCTCGCAGCGCCTGCTGCCGGTGCGCGGGGGCAAGGGCCGGGCCGCGGCGGTCGAAGTACTGCTCAACTCGCCGCTGATTTCCGATCTGATCTTCAAGGGCGAGGTCCACGAGATCAAGGAGATCATGAAGAAGTCGCGCGAGCTGGGCATGCAGACCTTCGACCAGGCCCTCTTTGACCTGTACGAGGCCGGCCGCATCAGCTACGAGGACGCGCTGCGCTTCGCCGACTCCACCAACGAGGTCCGCCTGCAGATCAAGCTGCAAGGCAAGGAAGCGAAGGACAAGGACCTCAGCAAGGGCATCGAGCACCTCGATATCGTCTGAGCTAGCTTGGCCGTTGCGTCGACAACGACTCGGTTGGCCCTGGTCACGGGAACGACTTCCGGCATCGGGGCGGCGCTCGCCAAACAGCTCCTCCAACGGGGATGGGAAGTTGCGGGCGTTGCGCGGCGGACGCCAACGATCGAGAACCCCCGCTACCACCACCTCGCAGTCGATCTCGGGGATGTGCCGAGGGCGGTCAAATCGATCGAGAGCAAGTTCGGCCCGCTGCTCGGCGAGCGTGCATGGCAGCGCGTCGGGCTCGTGAACAACGCGGCAAGCGCCAGCCTGCTCGGGCCGGTACAGAAGCTCGACGCGCAAGAGCTGGTCCGGTTGTATGCAATCAACGTGGCGATCCCGACCTGGCTCATGGGGTTCGTCGCACAAAACAGCCATCGCGGCGCAATGATTCGAGTCGTGAACCTGTCCTCGGGCGCCGCGGTGCGGGCGTTTCCAGGGCTCGCCGCCTATTGCGGCAGCAAGGCGGCGCTGCGGATGGCGGGGATGGCCTTCGCCGCAGAGCTGGAGTCGCCGTTGCGCTCGAGCGCGACCCCGAACGTGGCGATCCTGAGCTATGAGCCAGGGGTGGTCGACACCGAGATGCAGCTGGCCACGAGGTCGAAATCCGAGGCGGAATTCCCCTGGGTGGAGACGTTTCGGGGTTTCGCGGCACAGGGCGCGCTCGTCGCGCCTGAAATCCCGGCCGCCGAGATCGCGGAATTTCTTGAAGCGGAGGGTGGCACCCATTTTATCGAACGCCGCCGCGGCGGCTAGTATCATGGGTGCCTCGCGGAGGCCGATTGAAGGATCAAGCCACCGACATCCATTCCGCCACGGCACGGCGCTGGCCCGATCTCGAGAAGCTCTTCGGGCCGAACGGGGCTTATTCGAACTGCTGGTGCATGTGGTGGCGCTGGCGCCATCGTGACTTTCGCGCCCTTCAGCCCGCAGAGCGGAAGGCGGAATTGCGCGGTTGGGTGCGCTCGGGAGCCGAGCCGGGGCTCATCGCGTACCGCAAGGGCATCCCCGTCGGATGGTGTGCTGTCGCGCCCCGCTCGGAGTATGCCGGCCTTGCCGCCTCGCGCAACCTGAAGCCGGTGGACAGCGCCGCCGGGGTGTGGAGCGTTACCTGCTATTTCGTCGCCCGGGACCAGCGGCGCACCGGCCTCATGGCTGCGCTCCTGGGCGCTGCCGAGAGCCACGCTAAGCGACATGGCGGACTGATCCTCGAGGGCTATCCGGTGGTGGCCGAGAGGCTCGCGGGTTGCGCCGGCTACACGGGCCTCGTGCCAGCGTACGAGCGCGCAGGGTTCCGCGTCGTGGCGCGGCCAAGCCGCGCTTTGCGCATCATGCGGAAAACTCTGCGGCCAACGCCGGAATGAGGCGACTCTGGAATTTCTCGAGTCCATCCGAAAGCGAGCAGAGATTTCGCGCTGCGCTGGCCGGCGCGCGCGGGGATCTGCGGCTGGAGCTCGAAACCCAGATCGCGCGCACCTACTCCCTGCGCAAACGCTTCGACGATGCGCATAAGCTGCTGGACGAAATAGAGCCTCGATTGAAGGACGCCGGCCTCAAACCCAGGCTGCGTTACCTGCTGGAACGAGGCCGCACTTTCAATTCATCCGGCGACAAGGCAGGAGCGCGTCCGCTGTTCCTGCGGGCATGGGAGCTTGCGCGCGCCGGCGAGGAGGAAGATCTGGCCATCGATGCGGCCCATATGGTGGCGATCGTCGAAGGCGGCGAAAAGGCGCTGGAATGGAACTTGATGGCCCTGCCGCTCGCCACGAGTGCGAAAGATGTCGAAGCGCGTCGCTGGAAAGCTCCGCTGCTCAACAACATAGGGTACGAACTGAAGGTCCTTGGCCGCTACGATGAAGCGCTGGGTTACTTCGAGCAGGCGCTGGTGGCATACGAGGAGCGCGGCGACAACGACACCATACGCGTCGCTCATTGGATGATTGCCAATACGCTTCGCATGCTGAGGAAATTCGACGCCGCTCTCGCCATGCAGCTCAGGCTCGAGAAGGAGTTCGCTGCCGACGGACGCGTTGACGCGCACGTCCTGGAGGAAATTGCCGAGCTGTATGAGTCGCTCGGGGATCGCGCCAGGGCAAGGTCTTACTCCAGACGGGCCGCGGAGCAGCTCGGCAAGGACGGCTAGCCCGGCTTGCGGCGCCGACTTCCCGCCACCATCTCGAATTCGTACAGCCGGCACTCGAGCGCCCCGTTCCAAAGAGGCGTACGGGCCGAGGGCTCGAGGCGGATCAGCTTGGGCAGGCGCAGGTCGGCGGTAAAGACATGGCAGCGCCAGCCGGCGAATTTTTTCTTCAGCGCGTCGCCCAGCTTCGGGTAGAAGCGCGCCAGTTCCTCCTCGCTTCCCATGCGCTCGCCGTACGGGGGATTCATGACCATCACCCCGGCGGGCGCCGGCGCGCTTCGCTCCAGGACATCGGCCTGCTCCAGTTGCACCCAGCGTTCGACGCCGGCGGCGGCGAGATTGCGCCGCGCCGCCGCGAGGGCGCGCGGGTCGGTGTCGCTGCCGTACAGCCTGAGATTTGACTCGGAGGGTTCTTGCGCTTCGCGTTTCAGTTTTTCCCATCGGGCCGAATCGAAAACCGCGAGCTTCTCGAAGCCGAAGGCTCTACGCGCGCCCGGGGCGCGGCCGCGCGCCATGACGGCCGCCTCGACGAGCAGCGTGGCGCCGCCGCACATCGGATCAAGCAGCGGCTCGTCCGGCCTCCAGCCGCTAAGCATGATGATGCCCGCGGCGAGATTCTCGCGCAGCGGCGCCTCCGCCTGCCCGGCGCGCTCGCCCCGCTTGAACAGGGGCTCGCCCGACGTGTCGAGGTAAAGGGTGCCGCGCGCGCCCTCCAGGAAGGCATGCACTCTTACGTCGGGGTTGGAGCGCTCGACGTCCGGCCGCCGGCCGCTCGCATCGCGGAAGCGGTCGCACACGGCGTCCTTGATCCGCAGGGTGGCGAACTCCAGGCTCTTGAGCGGGCTTTTTTGCGCCGTGACGTTGACGCGCAACGTTCGTTCGACGCGGAAGTAATTCGGCCAATCGATGGCTCGCGCGGCCGCGTACAGGTCGTTCTCGCTGCCGTATTCGAATTGGCCGATGCGCCATAGCACTCGCGAGGCGATCCGCGACCAGAGGTTTGCCGCGTAGCAGACTTCCCAGCCGCCGGAGAATGAGACACCGCCGGGGACGACTCGAGCGTCTTGCGCATGAAGTCTCTCGAGCTCTTCCTTCAAAAGCGACTCGAGGCCGCGCGGGCAACTCGCGAAAAACGCTTCAGAACGGCTTGAAGACAACCAGGAACACCGTGGCGAACAGCACGAGCGTGGGCAACTCGTTGAACCAGCGATACCACCCGTGGGTGTGGCGGTTGTGATCGGCGGCGAAGTCGCGTAGCAGCCGACCGCACCAGAGGTGATAGCCGACCAGGAGCGCGACCAGGGCGATCTTGGCGTGCAGCCAGCCCGAAGCGCCGCGGAACCAGCCGAGCCACAGCCAGACGCCGAAGACGATGGTGAGGACCGCGCCCGGCGTCATGATTCCCCAGTAGAGCTTGCGCTCCATCAGCTTGAAGCGCTCGATCGAGACGCGATCATCGGCCATCGCGTGATAGACGAACAGCCGCGGCAGGTAGAACAGCCCCGCGAACCAGGTCACCATGAAGACGATGTGCAGCGATTTGACCCAGAGCATGCCCTACTCCGAGAAGCGCCTGCGCGCGAAATAGATCGCCAGCGAGTAACCGGCCGCAGCATAGCCGAGGAGCACCAGGACGTGCAGCAGCGGCTGCTCGGGCAGGCGTCCCGCGATCACCGGCCGCACCAGCTCGACGCCATGGTAGAGCGGCAGCGCCTGCGCCACCGCGAAGAGTGGCTGGGGCAGCTGCTCGGCCGGGAAAAACACCCCGGAGATCATCATCATCGGCGTCATGACGAGCGTCATGTAGAAGCTGAAGAAGTCCCAGTTGCGCGCGAGCACCGTCATCACCAGGCCGATCGAGGAGAACGCGAGCCCGACCAGGAACGCCGCCGGCAGGGTGAGCAGGACGAGCGGCGAGGCGGCGAAGCCGAACACCACGATCACCGCGAGAATCGTCGATCCGGTGAGCCAGGCCTTGCTCGCCGCCCACATCACCTCGCCCGCCACGATGTCGTCGATGACCAGCGGCGCATAGAGGATCGCATCCCAGGTCTTTTGCCCGTGCATGCGCGAAAAGCCCGAGAACATCGATTCGAACGACGCGGTGTACATGGTCGCGGTGCAAAGCGACCCGGCGGCGAAGAAGGCGATGTACGGCATGCCTTCGACAGAGGGCAGCAGAGCACCCAGGCCGTAACCCAGGCCGAAGAGCATGATCAGCGGATCGGCGAGGTTGGTCAGGACGGAAGCCGCCATCAGCCTTCGCCAGACCAGCATGTTGCGGCGCCAGACCGCGACCCAGCGCAGGCTCATCAGTCCCTCAGGTCGCGCCCTGTCAGTTTCAGAAAGACGTCCTCCAGGCTTGCCGGGCGGTGCAGGTACGCGAGCTCGCTTTGCCCGGCAAGGCTCTGCAGGACGGGCTCGGCGTCCTCGGCGTAGCAGTAGACCGTGTCGCCCGCGCGCTCCACGCGCGGGCAGATCGCCTTCGCGCGCTCCATCCACGCCTCGAAGCCCGCGCCGTGCACCTCGACGACCTGCGATTCGATGTGCTGGGCGATCAGGGCGCGCGGCGAGCCTTCGGCGATGATGCGCCCGTTGTCCAGGATGGCGAGGCGGTGGCACAGCCGCTCGGCCTCCTCCATGAAATGCGTCGTCAGCACCAGCGTCTTGCCTTCCTGCGTCAGCCTGCGCAGCCGCTCCCAGATCAGGTGACGCGCCTGCGGGTCGAGGCCGGTGGTCGGCTCGTCCATGAACACGAGCTGCGGATCGTTGACCAGCGCGCGCGCCAGCGTCAGCCGCCGCTTCATGCCGCCCGAGAGCGTGTTGATGCGCGAATCCGCCCGCCCGGCAAGCCCGGCGAAGCCCAGCAGCGCCGGGATCCGCGCCTCGATGGTGCCCGCCGCCGTGCCGAAGTAGCGGCCGTAGACCAGCAGGTTCTCGGCGACGGTGAAGTCTGGATCGAGGTTGTCGGACTGCGGCACCACGCCGACGCGCGTGCGCGCCTCGCGCGCGCGGCGCGGAACCGGCTCGCCGAGGAGCTCGATTTCACCCGCATTGGGCCTGATCAGGCCCAGGCACAGCTTGAGCGTAGTCGTTTTGCCGGCGCCGTTCGGCCCCAGCAGGCCGAAGCACTCGCCGGAGGCCACCCGCAGGTCGACTCCGGACACGACTTCGTTGGCAGCGTACGATTTGCGTACGCCGCGCGCCGAGAGGACGTTCATCGGCAATAGGACTCGACGATGTCGCGCAGGAGATGCAGCCGGCGATGAAAGAAATGCTCGGCGCCCGGCACCACGACGAGCGGCAGGTCCTGCGGCCGCGCCCAGTCGAGGACGGCGGCGAGCGGAACCGTAGTGTCTTGCTCGCCGTGTATCACGAGGCTGCCCCGCGGCACGCTCGGCACGTCGAAGTTGATCACCGCAGTTCCGACCAGAACCAGCCGTTCCGGCTTCACGCGCGCGGCGAGCTGGGCCTGCATCGCGGCGCCGAAGGAAAATCCCGCGAGAACGATTCTCTGGTCAGCGATCTGCGCAACGACGGCGGCGAGATCCTCCACCTCCCCCCGCCCCTCGTCGTAGCGCCCCTCGCTTTGCCCGACGCCGCGGAAGTTGGGCCGCCATGCTTCATAGCCGAGCTCGACGAACGCCCGTGCCAGCGTCTGCACGACCTTGTTGTCGAGCGTGCCGCCGAACTGGGGATGCGGATGCGCGATGACGGCGTAGCCGCGCGGGCTGCCCTCCGGCGAATCGACGGCGCATTCGATCCGTCCCGCCGGCCCCGCGACGAATACGCGGCGGGTGGTGGCACGCATCTACATGCGCAGGCGCTCGACGATGCGGCCGTGCCGCAGGTGCTCCTCGATGATCTCGTCGATGTCGGAGCGGTCGACGTAGGTGTACCAGACCGCGTCCGGGTAGACCACCACGCAGGGGCCTTCCTCGCAGCGATCGAGGCACCCGGCCTGGTTGATGCGCACTTTGCCGGGGCCGGAAAGCTCTAGCTCCTTCACGCGCTGCTTGGCGTAATCGCGCATCGCCGAGGCCCCCTTGTTGTTGCAGCAGGTGCGCCCGCCGTCGCGCTGGTTGCAGCAGAAAAACACGTGCCTGTCGTAGTAGGACATGCGCGATTTTACCCGGGGGCCTCGCGGCTGCGCCGCGAGGCCAGAAATATCAGGTAGCCGAGCGCCGCGAAGGGCCACAGCACGCTTACCAGCCGCGTAAGGCCGTTGAAATTCAGGAAATGGCCCTGTTCCCATACTTTGAGCGAGGCCGCAAGGTACGGGTTGGGCGGAGCCAGATTCACGAGCACCGTCGCCGCCATGATGAGCACTGCGGCGAGCCCGAGGCGTGCGGTGCGCGGCAGCTCCACCGCGGCGAGCGCAATGGCCAGGCCGGCGAGCAGGCCGTGCTGCGCGCCGGGCGTGAGCCAGGCAAACACGTGCTCGGCCTGCATGACGATCGCAAAGGCCGCGGTCCTCACGGCGAGCGCAATCCCGACCAGGGCCGCGAACAATGCCCGCACCCGTGCCCCCGGCGCCGCGAGCGCGGATACCAGCAGCGCCACGGCAACCAGATTGGCACCGGCGGCGAAGGCCTCGATGGCGGCGAAGAATACCGGCGCATGCGCCCGGGTTTCGTGCGGCGCGACGATGTCGCGCAGGTCGCCGGTGGCGAACAGCAGGGTTGCCGGATTGAGCTGCGTGAACAGCCATAGCGCAATCAGCGCCAGGCCGACATCCATCTCCACGCCCGGCGTAAACGCGGCGCGCAGGCGCTTGAAGGCCCCTTCTTCGAGCAGCTGCTGCACCAGGGCAAGGCCGGCGAGCGCGCCCAGCGCGGCGCCGGCGACGTTGCACAGCACGTCGAGGCCGGTCGCGACGCGGGCCGGCAGATAGCTTTGCGCGCCCTCGAGAACGAGCGACAGCGCGAGGCCGCTGAGGGTCGCAATGCCCAGAGCCGCGCCGCCCTGCACCCGTGGATACAGCGCAGCGACGCAGAGAAAGCCGTACGGCACGTAGCCGACGAGGTTGGCCGCGACGTCGAACCCGGTGACAAAGCGCGGCCACGGCGCTGACAAATAGGCTAGCAGGGGCAAGCCATGGTCGCGCCAGCCCGCGAGCGGGTAGAGCGAAGCATAGACCACCAGCGCGACATAGACCGCGAACAGGATCCGTGCCAGCGGCGACTCGCGCATGGTCCGACTACCTCACCTTGATCTCGACCCAGAGCCGGTTGAGAGTGCGCCGCAGCCTGCGATCGTAGTCGCGCAGCATCTCCAGCTGCCTGAACTTCTCCGGACTGGGAAAGATCGCTTCGTTCGCGGCGATCTGCGGATCGATGAGCGGCATCGCCGCCTGGTTCGGACTGCCGGCGCCGATGGCATTCGTGAGCTCGGCGGACGCCCTGCCCTCGAGCCAGAAATCGATGAACTGATAGGCGAGGTCCGGGCGCTTGCCCGATTTGTGCATCACCAGGTTGTCGAGCGCGAACACCGCGCCCTCCTGCGGGATCGAAAACCCGATCGAGAACTTGCGGCCCGCGTTGCGCGCGTCCTGCTGCGCAGTGAAGAAGTCGTTGGAATAGCCCTGCGCGAGCCAGATGTTGCCGACGGTCAGCTCCTTGAAGTAGGACGCCGCGTTGAACGCCGCCCAGTACGGCTTGGCGCGCAGGATCAAGTCGCGCGCCTGCTTGAGCTTCGCTTCGTCGGTTTCGTTGACCGGGTACCCGAGGTACTTGAGCGCCGCCGCGAACAGCTCGCGCTGGGAGTCGAGGACCGTGACCTTGCGCTCGACCTGGCGCAGATACTGCGGGTCGAAGACCACGGCCCAGGTGTCGGTCGGCAGGCCCAGCTCGCGCATTTTTTCGATGTTGTAGCCGACGATCGTCAGCGAGTAGGCATACGGCACGGAGTACAAGTTGCCGGGATCGAACCAGGGATTCAGGTACTGCGGCTTGATGTTCTTCAGGTTGGGGATCTTCGATTTGTCCAGCGGCTGCAGCTGATCGGACTTGATGAGCGCCTCGACCGCGTTTCCGGTCGGAACGAGCAGATCGTAGCCCCGCGCCCCGGCCGCGAGCTTGGCAAGCATCTCCTCGTTGTCGGAATAGTAGTCCTGCGCCAGGTGACAGTTGCAGCGCGCCTCGAAACGACTGACCGTCTCCTCGGTCATGTAGTTGTTCCAGTTGAACATGCGCAGCACGTCGTTAGGTCCGGCGCGCGCCGTGCCGGTGGCGAGCGCCAGCGCAGCGGCGGCAAGCGCAGCGAAGATCCGAAGCATCAGGTCTTTGCCCGCATCAGGTCGGGGGCAAGCTTCGCCGCGATCATGATCAGGCCGAGGGTGAGCGCCATGAGCAGCGCGGAGACGGCATTGACCTCGGGGGTGACTGCAACCTTGATCATGGTGTAGATCTCCAGCGGCAGCGTCTTGGTGCCGACGCCCGAGGTGAAGAAGGTGATCACGAAGTCGTCGATCGACAGCGTGAATGCCATGAGCGCTCCCGCGATCACGCCCGGCATGATGAGCGGCAGGGTCACCAGGCGGAACGTCTGCCAGGGCGTAGCGCCGAGGTCGCGCGCGGCCTCGAAGATCGACTCGTCCATGCCGGCGAGCCGCGCCCGCACGATGATCGCCACGAAGCCGATGCAGAACGTCACGTGCGCGATGACCACCGTGGTCAACCCCAACCCGAAGTCGATGCCCAGGGCGCCCAGCACCGGCGAAACGCTGTTGAGGAAGAAAATCAGCAGCGACACCCCAAGGAGGATCTCCGGCATCGCGACCGGGGTAAATACCAGGAATGGAAGCAGCTTCGGCTTGAAGCGGTGCATGGAGAGTCCCGCCATGGTGCCGAGCACCGTCGCTATCGCCGCCGCGACACAGGCGATCGACAGCGAGTTGAACGCCGCGCGCAACATGTCCTGGTCGGTGAAGAGCTTGCGGTACCAGGCGGTCGTGAACCCGACCCACTCCGCGTTGAGCTTCGAGTCGTTGAAGGAAAAGATGACGACGATGAGCAGGGGGATATACAGGAAGGCGTAGACCAGCAGGCTTACGAACCACAGCCAGAACCCGGGCATTTCGCGTCGCTTGCCGGCGAGCCCAAGGACGCCGGCCAGGGCGAGCAGCGCGGCCGCGGCGCCGGCGAGCAGCACCTTGCCGCCCGACGCAAGGAAGCTGCCGAAGAGCACCGCAATCGCGAGCGCCTCGATGCCGAGCGCGAGCTTACGCACGGCTCATCCCGCGGCCGGCCAGCCAGCTCGCCGCGGCGGCCACCGCAAGGACGGCGAGCGTGAGCATCAGGGACAGCATGCTGCCGAAAGGCCAGTCGCGCGTGCCGAGGAACGATTCCTTGATCATGTTGCCCACGATCCAGTCGTCCTTGCCGCCGAGAATCTCCGGGATGGCGAACATGCCGAGCACCGGGATGAAGACCAGCGCCGAGCCCGAAAACACGCCAGGCAGCGAAAGCGGAAAGGTGACGCGCCAGAACCGTTGCCAGGCGTTCGCGCCGAGATCCTGCGCCGCGTCGAGAAGCGCCGGGTCATGCTTCTCGAGATTGGTGTACAGCGGCAGGATCATGAACGGCAGATGGACGTAGACCATGCCGCAGATCACCGCAAAACGGCTGAACAGCAGATCGAAGGGCCCGAGCATGATCATCCATGCATAGACCCGCACCAGGAAGTTGGAGGCAAAGGGCAGCACCACCAGCAGCACCATCATGTCGCGGTAGCGCTTGGGACTGCGCGCGATGAGGGCCGCTACCGGGTAGGCCATGAGCAGACAGACGAGCGTGGTGAGCGCGGCCACGCCGAACGACTTGGCGAAGATCTCGAGGTACACCCAGTCGCTGAAGAAGACCTGGTAGCTCTCGAGCGTGAGGCCGGCTTCCTCGCCGGGCTTGGTGGGTACGAGCGGCGCGAGTCCGCCGAACTCGCCCGGATAGCGCAACGAAGCCACTACCATGATCAGCGCCGGCAGGAGGAAGAACACCACCAGGAACGCGAAGGGCGGCCCGCCGACCAGCCACTTGAGAGCGCGGTTCGAGCGCAGGCGATTACTCCGTCAGGACGACGCCCGCTTCGGCGGGCCAAGCAGCGGTGACCGCGTCACCGACTTCGAAGAACTTGGCCCGGCCCGGCGAGGAGTTGGGAAGCAGTGCCCGCAGGCGCTGGCCGTTCTGCAAGTCGATGACGTAGGTAGTGACGTCGCCGACGTAAAGAAAATCGCGCACTTTGCCGGGATAGCGGTTCGGCAGATCGAGCGCGGCGCCGATGGCGGCGATCCTCACCTGCTCGGGACGCAGCGCCAGCGTGGCCGGCGCTCCCGGCCGCAGCCCGGCGGCGCTTCGCGCCTCGATTTCGCCCAGCCCGGCGGCGCGCAACCGGACGCGCTCGCCGTCCACCGCGACGATCTCGCCGTTGAACAGGTTGATCTTGCCGATGAAATCGGCGACGAAGCGGTTCCTCGGAAAACCGTACAACCGCGACGGCGCGTCCAGCTGCTCGACGCGACCGGCGTTCATCACCGCGATGCGCGAGGACAGGGCGAGCGCCTCGTTCTGCGAATGGGTCACGAACACGAACGTGATGCCGACCTCGCGCTGCATGTCGATCAGCTCGATCTGCATTTCCTCGCGCAGCTTGGCGTCGAGCGCGCCGAGGGGCTCGTCGAGCAACAGCAGCCGCGGCCGATTGACCAGGCTGCGCGCGAGCGCGACGCGCTGCTTCTGTCCACCCGAGAGTTCGTGTGGATACTGCTGTTCTTTGGCCTCGAGATGCACCAGCGCAAGCGCGTCCCTGACCTTCGCGGAGATCTGCTCCGGCGCATTACCCGCCATGCGCAACGGAAACGCGATGTTCTGAGCGACCGTCATGTGCGGAAACAGCGCATAGCTCTGGAACACGGTGTGGATCGGCCGCTGTTCAGGCGGCGTGCCGGCCATGTCGGCGCCGTCGAGGAGGATCTCGCCCGCGTCGGGCAGGTCGAATCCCGCGATCATGCGAAGCAATGTCGTCTTGCCGCAGCCGGAAGGGCCGAGCAGGGTGAAGAATTCGCCCGCCTCCACGGCCAGGCTTACGTTGTCGACCGCGGTGAGCGGGCCGAAGCGCCGGGTGACGTGGCGTATCTCCAGGAGCGCCATGCCGAATGGTTCCATCAGAGCTGGCTGATGGCGAGAAGGATCAGGGCCGCGGTGAATACCACGAGGAGCGCCGACAGAAGGTCGTTGCGGCGCGCATTCTCCTGCGTGAGGCGCTCGAGCGCGGCGCCGAGCTCGCCGAGCCGGTCCTGGGAGAGCGCGCGGTGCGCGAGCCGCGGCAGCTGCGGCAGGGTGGAGGCCCAGAAGGGCGCTTCCTGCCGCAGCGCGCGCACCAAACCGCGCCAGCCCAGCTGCTCGTTCATCCAGCGCTCGAGGTAGGGCTTGGCGCTGCGCCACAGGTCGAGCTCGGGGTCGAGCTGGCGTCCGAGACCTTCGATGTTGAGCAGCGTCTTTTGCAGCAGCACGAGCTGGGGCTGGATCTGGACGTTGAAGCGCCGCGAGGCCTGGAACAGGCGCAGCAGCAGCCTGCCGAAATAGATTTCCTTCAGCGGCCGCGCGAATACCGGCTCGCAGACCGCGCGGATCGCCGTCTCGAACTCGTCGATCCGGGTGTGGGCCGGAACCCAGCCAGCGTCGAGGTGCGCCTGCGCCACGCGGCGATAGTCGCGGTTGAAGAAGGCGAGAAAGTTCTGCGCGAGGTAGTTCTTATCGACCTCGGTCAGCGTCCCCATGATGCCGAAGTCGAGCGCCACGTAGCGGCCATCCTCGGTGACGAGGATGTTGCCGGGATGCATGTCGGCGTGGAAGAAGCCGTCGCGGAATACTTGGGTGAAAAATATCTCTACTCCCGCGCGAGCGAGCGCAGGGATATCGATGCCCTTCGCGCGCAACGTCTCGACCTGTGATACCGGCGTGCCGTGCATGCGCTGCATCACCATCACACGCTCGGAACAGAGGTCCCAGTGCACCTCGGGCACCAGCAGCAGCGCCGAGCGCTCGAAGTTGCGGCGCAGCTGGCTGGCGTTCGCGGCCTCGTGCATCAGGTTGAGCTCGTCCTCGAGGTGGCGCGCGAACTCCGCCACCACCTCGCGCGGCTTCAGGCGCCGGCCATCGGGCCAGAGGCGCTCCACGAACTCCGCCCCGGTGGCAAGCAGAGCGACGTCCTTGGCGATCTCCTCTTCGACGCGCGGTCGCAGCACCTTGACGGCGACTTCGCGGCCGTCGTGCAGCGTTGCGAGGTGCACCTGGGCAATCGACGCGCTGGCGACGGGCTCGCGCTCGAACGTGGCGAACACGGCTTCGATTCTTCTCCCCAGACCTTTTTCTATCTCGGCGATCGCCAGGTCGGATGGAAAGGGGGGCACCCGGTCCTGCAGCTTGGCGAGCTCGTCCGCAATGTCGAGCGGCACAAGGTCACGCCGCGTCGACAGCACCTGGCCGAACTTGACGTAAATCGGACCGAGGGTCTCGAGCGCCTCGCGCAGGCGCTGAGCGCGCGGCTCGCCGGTGCGCCGCGCAGCGAGTCGCACGAACGGATTGCGCGCAAACCGCGGGATGAACTCGTGCAGGCCGAAGCGCAGGCCGACCGCGAAAATGCGCAACAGCCGCGCCAGCCTAGCCAAGGCGCGCGATCCGTTTTTCGAGCCGCTCGATGGCATCGCGCAGCAGCGCGACAGACGCGCCCAGCGCGTCGAGCTCGCGGCGCCGCACCAGCAGACGGCCCTCCTCGCTGGCGTAATCGGCGAAGCTGTCGGCGAGGCGACGCAGCGCGTCCACCTGCCAGGCCGCAAGATCGCGCCCGGCCTGCACCACTCGGCGGGCGGCGACGTCGCCGATGAGCCTTGACAGGTCCTCCTCCACGTCCCAGCGCAAGTGTCGCACCAGTGCCATGGTTTCGGCGGCGAGCTTGGCATTGCCTGCGACCTCGACCGAGCGCATGAAATGCTCGCCGCCGCGCGCGAGGCCCGCGAGAGCTTCAGGCCGCAGCGTGACGACCAGCGCCGGCTCGGCTCCGCCCGCCGCGACGCGTCCGGCCGGCAATATCGTCAAGCGCACGGCGGGCAGGAGCGGCGCGCGCAGCTCGAGGCTCTCGCCGGCGAAGGGCGCAAGTCGCTCGCGCGCCCAGGGCTCGGCGTCGAGCAGATGGTTCAGAGCAAAACAAAAGGCCACCGCGGGGGTGGCCTTTTCGGACGACAGGCGACGCCTCAATGCATCTGCTGGATGCCGGCGAGCAGCCAGCCGCTCGAGCCGTCGGCTGGCTTGACGAGGTTCCACACCTCTTCGAAGCCCACCGGCGCCGCGCCCGGCGTCTCGCGCACCATGCCGGAGAAGCGCACGCTCGCCCAATGCTTGTTGTTCTCGGTCGCCACCTCGAGCAGGTCCGCATTGAGCGCGACCACATCGGTCTGCTGCGCTTCGGAGCCGCGCGTGAGAATGTCCTGACGGAGCTCGTCGAACATCTCGCGCGTGGTGAACTCGCGGATCTCCTCCAGCTCCCGGACGTCGTTGGCAACCTGCAGCTTCACGAAGTTAAGCTTTGCCGCGCGCAGGAAACCCGCGGCGTCGAAGCCCGCGGGCACTGCACCAGCTCGGGTAACGATGCTTTCGGGTTGCGCAGACAGAGGCGCCGCTACGGTTTCCGTGCCGAGAGCCGCGGCATATTGCATCGCTGGCGAAGGCACCGCGGCACGCCGGCGCGCAAGAGCACGCAACGCGAGCACCACGCCTATACCAAGCAGCGCCAGCAGGAGCACGCCGCCGAGTCCGCTGCCGCCAAAGAGGTAGCCAAGCAGGCCGCCGAGCGCGAGGCCGCCAAGGATCGGCATCCAGCGGCTGCCCGCCGGTTGAGCGGCTGGCTGCTGTGCAGGCTTCGCCGGCGTCGAGACCGGCGGCGGCGTGACGTTTCGTTGCGTGCCGATCGAACGCGAGCCGCCCAGCCGCCTCGCCTCCGCGTCAGTCGCCGCCAGGGCGCCGCAAAGCAGCGCAATGCATAGGCCGAGTAACCACTTGCTCATAGCTCGTTCCTCCAGGATGCCGATCCTATCAAATCCGGTAGCCGCGATGCACCGCCACTACTCCGGCCGCCAAATTGAATACCTCCACTTGGGACAGCCCTGCCCGCTCCAGCATCGCCGCAAGCGTCGCCTGATCGGGGTGCCTTCGGATCGACTCGGCCAGGTAACGGTAGGCGGCGGCCTCTCCCGCGACGCGTTCTCCCAGCCAGGGCAGCACCTTGAAGGAGTACAGGTCATAGGCCGGCTCGAGCGGCTTCCAGACCTTCGAAAATTCGAGCACCAGCAGCCGCCCGCCGGGCTTCAGGACGCGCACCATTTCTTCGAGCGCAGCGTCCTTGCGCGTCATGTTGCGCAAGCCGAAGCCGACGGTGACACAGTCGAAATATCCCGCGGCGAATGGCAGCCGCTCGGCGTCGCACTGCACGGCCGGGGCGAGCGCGCCGGAATCGAGCAGGCGGTCCCGTCCCCGCTGCAGCATGCGGCGGTTGACGTCGGTCAGCCAGACCTCGCCACTCGGCGCCACGCGCCGCACCAGGGCCCTGGCCAGGTCGCCGCTTCCGCTCGCCACGTCGAGCATGCGCTCGCCGGGCCTCGGACGGGCAAGTTTGATGGCAAACGACTTCCACACCCGGTGCAGGCCGAGCGACATCAGGTCGTTCATCAGGTCATAGCGCTCGGCAACCCGGTCGAATACTTCGCCCACCCGTGCCGCCTTCTCGGGCTCGGCTATGTCCTCATACCCAAAGTCGACACGTTTAGACAAAGTAAGTCATTGCTCCCGGTCACGGCTGGCGCCTGCGGCCTTCAGTTTGGACAGGTACTGCGTCCAAAGCGCGTCCTGGTTTTGGCCCAGCTCGTACAGATAGTCCCACGAATAAATGCCGGTGCTGTGCCCGTCGGAAAACACCGGCTGAACCGCGTACGAGCCGACCGGCTCGAGCGCTCGAATCTCGACCTCGCGTTTGCCGGTTTGCAGCACCTCCTGCCCCGGCCCGTGGCCGCGCACCTCGGCCGAAGGGGAGTACACGCGCAGCAACTCGTACGGCAAGCGGAAGCTGCGGCCGTCGGAGAAGCTGATCTCCATCACGCGCGATTTCTGGTGCAGCTTGATCTCGATCGGAACGTGGGCGCCGGGCATCTAGGCAGCCGGTTCATAGCCGACGCGCTCGAAATCCGCGCCCCGGTCGAGGACCTCGGTGAGAGCCACGCGCGTCGGCGGATCGGTCATCAGCTCGATGACGCGTTTCGGCTTGTACCAGCCAGGCGGCAGCACTAGTGATGCCGGCGTATTGAGCGCGGCCACCTTCGAGAGCGACAGCGCGGGCAGGTATTTCTCGTTCTGAGCGTTAAGTCCGGTGGCACGCACGGCGATCGTCTGCGGCAGCCCGGGGAGCAGCCGCACGCCGGCGGAGAGATCGCCATTCTCGGCGCCCATCAGCCAGCGCACCTGGCCCAGCATGAAGCTCCTCGCCTCGCCCGGGCGCGTGGCGACCAGTTGACCGTGGCTGAGGCGCTCGCCGGGGCTGGCGGCACGCCGCACCATGCGCAGGCCCTGCGCGCTCTCGTCCTCGAGCTGCCACTCCTCGAGGACGCAGCCAGGCGCATCCTTTCCCGAGAGCGCGCAATGAATCGCCTGCATGCCGCTGGAGACTTTCGCGGCATCGGCAGCCGTACGGCGCTCGACGCGCGCCGCCTTCGGCTGGCACCACTGGCGGAACAAGAACACCAGCAACTGCTCGCACGAGGGCTGCACGCAGTCCTCGCCCATCGACAGCTGCGCCGGCGACTCGCCTTTGCGCAGCAGGCCGATGCGGTTTTTCAGGCTCTTCGCCAGCTTGCGGGCATCGAGGTAGCGGATGCCGGCACGCGCCTGAGGCGGCGCACCGGCCACTCGCTCCGGGCAGCGCTCGCCGGCCAAGTCCGCGACGAGGGGCAAGCCATCGCCTTCGTCGATCGGGTCGCGGAGCACTTCCAGCTTCGCCGCCCAGCGCTCGAGGAGAAAGGCGACAAAGGTGAGCTGGCGCTGCGTGAGCTCGTTCGGATTGGACATGTGCATCAGCACCGCGCGTGCGTAGGCGATGCGCGGCGAGGTGTCGTGCACGTCGCGGTTGAGGAAGTCCTTGACCGGCTCCTCGGACACTTCCAGCTCCTCGGCTTTGGCGTAGGACTCGTGCAGGGCGCGCCAATCCTGCGCCGGGATCTCGCGGTACGCCCGGTAGTGATGAAACATCCTGAGCCCGGCGTAGGCAAGCAGGCGCTGGCAGATGAGCGCGCCCTGCGCACGCAGCACCGTAGCGCCGCTCGCCGCGGAGTCCAGGCAGCGCAGATAGCCCAGTCGCATCTGGGCCCACAGCGCATCGGTGTCGCGAAACACCGCGGCTTCGGCTTCCGCCAGGGGCAGCGCCCGGTTGGTGAAGCGCTTGGCCTGCTCGATCTGCACGAAGTTGACCGCTTCGCGCAGCGTCTCCATGACCGCGAGCCGGTTCGCGGCGCTGATCGGAAAGCGATTCAATTCCACCAGCTGGCCGAGCAGCTGCTGCTGCGCGACGCCGACGTTGGCGAGCGGCACATGCTCCAGCCAGGCTTTGCAGCTCGCGGCATCGACGAATTCAGGCGCCGCGTCAGAGGACAGCTCAGGCATGCGTCATTGTGATGCAAACACGTCGCGGTAGCTGGCGTAGAAGCTCGCAAAGAGCGTCGGCAGCAGCAGCAGCAGCAGCGGGAATGCGAGCGACACGACGGGCAGCGCGAGCGCTCCGTCGGAGACGAGCATCAGGCCGCTCAGCGCAAGGAACGGCAGCACGAGGGAGACTGCCGCGGTCACCGTGCCATACGCGAGGAACGCGCGCCAGTTCATCAGGCACGCGAAGAAGCTGAAGAACAGCGCTTTCCCCGCCCCGGTCGCGTGCCAGGCGGCGAGCGGCGGCGCAAACCAGAACATCATCATTACCGGGACATAGAACAGCGCGGCGCAGGCGAGCGCGGCGAAGAATGCGTCCGACTGCAGCACGTCTTCGCTCGGGCGCTGCCCTGTCGTCATCCATTGGGCGAGCGCGCCGTCGTCGGCGAGAGTGGTGCCGGAGAGCACCAAGGCGAGGCAGGCGAGGTAGGCGAGGCCAAGGACGAGCTGGGTGCGAAGCACCGGCGGCTTGAAGCCCTCGAAGAGGAGCGCAAGCTCGAGCCGTTGGCCGCCGCCGACTGCGCGCGCCGCCGCCGTGAAGCCGACCGAAAACGCCGGCACCAGGACCGGCGCGATGACCACGCCCACGAGCGGAACGAGCGACGCGAAAGTGATCAGCAGCCAATAGGCAAGCACCATGGCGAACCACCCGAGCGGCGCGCCGCGAAACAGCTGCCAGCCCTCGCCGAGCCAGCGCGCGCCGCGTTGGACGCCGACGATGCGAGCTTGCATGTCAGTCGATCCACGGCGCGCTAGCGCTCGCGCGCGACTCGAGGATGCGGCGAAAGTGCCCCGGGTCGTGGGCGTGCACCAGCATCCCCGGGCGGGGGAGGTGGAAATCGTGCAGACGCGAAAGCCAGAAGCGCAGCGCCGCCGCGCGCAGCATCACCGGCCATCCGGCACGCTCCAGCTCGGTAAACGGACGCAGCGCGTGATAGCCCGCGAGCAGCGCGCGGGTCCGCGCCGCTTCGAGCCGCGCGTCGGAGGCCGCATCGACCAGGCACCAATCGTTGGCGCACACCGCGATGTCGTAGAGCAGGCAGTCCACCCCTGCGAAATAGAAGTCGATGACGCCCGAAATGCGGCCCTTCTCGAACAGCGCGTTGTCGCGGAACAGGTCGGCGTGCACCGGGCCGCGCGGCAGATCGGGAAAACGGTGCTGCGCCTGAAAGGCGATCTCTTCCTCGAGCAGCGAGTTCTCCCGTGAATCGAGAAAGGGCTTCAACTCCCGGGCTGCAAGGCGCCACCACTTGGGGCCGCGCGGATTCTCGAGGTAGGCGGCGTACGAGCGCGCGGCGAGATGCATGCGGGCGAGCAGCGCGCCGAGCTCGGTGCACTCGGCGACACCTGGCCGCTCGACCGAGCGCCCCGGCAGCCGCGTCACCAGCGCGGCCGGCTTGCCGTTGAGGCGCTGCAGGTACTGGTCAGCCAGGTCGGCGATCGGCGCCGGGCAGGGAATGCCGTGGCGCGCGAGATGCGCCATCAGGTCGAGGTAGAACGGCAGCTCCTCGGCGGGCAGCCGCTCGAAGAGCGTCAGGACGTAGCGGCCCTGCGTCGTGGTGACGAAGTAATTGCTGTTCTCGATTCCCGCCTTGATCGGGTCGTGGGAGAGCAGCGCACCGACCGAGTAATTGCGCAGCCACTCCGACAGCTGGGCTTCGGAGACAGGTGTGTAGACCGACAAATCAGTCGAAAGTCTGGATGGGCCACATCGGCACGCGCACGCCGTCGTCGAGCGAATCGCGGCGCATCCAGTTGCCGTTGCCGGTGGTGTCCATGAGGTAGTAGGGCTTGCCGCCCGGCGGTGTCACCTTCAGCATCACCACGCGGCCGCCCTGGCGGATCTCCTCGACCTTGTCCGCCTCCTGCACCGGGATGCGCACGCTCGGCTCCTCGGGCCCTGGCATCGGCGGCGGCGGCGGCGGCTCGGGCAGCGGCTCGAGCCCGGGAGGCGGCTTCTGCGCCCAGACCGAAACTGCGAAGCTGGCCAGCGCGATCGCGAGTAGGCGGCGCATTAACTTCCATTCTACTAGAGGTTGAGAAGCACCTCGGGGAACTCTGCGATAATGCCGCACAGCTTCATCGTGTCGGGAACAAATCCTGAAAGAACATTGTTGCTGGTCGACGGCTCGTCGTACCTGTACCGGGCATTCCACGCCCTGCCCGAGCTGAAGAGCCCGCAAGGCGAGCCGACCGGCGCGATCTACGGGGTGCTCAACATGCTGCGGCGCCTCGCTGCCGATTACGAGGCGCAGGCGCGCGCAGTCGTCTTCGACGCGAAGGGCAGGACCTTCCGCGACGATCAGTATCCCGAGTACAAGGCGCACCGCGCGCCGATGCCCGACGAGCTCTCGGCGCAGGTCGAGCCGTTGTCCGAGGCGATCCGCGCGCTCGGCTGGCCGGTGCTCACCGTCCAAGGCGTCGAAGCCGATGATGTGATCGCGACGCTCGCCGACGCGGCGACGCGGCGCGGATGGCGCGCGGTCATCTCGACGGGCGACAAGGACCTGGCGCAGCTTGTCGACGGGCGCGTGACGCTCGTCAATACCATGTCCAACGAGACGCTCGACATCGAGGGCGTAAAGCTCAAATTCGGCGTGCCTCCCGGGAAGATCGTCGATTACCTGACGCTGGTCGGCGATGCGATCGACAACATTCCCGGCGTCGACAAGGTCGGCCCGAAGACGGCTGCAAGATGGATCAACCAGTACGGCTCGCTCGAGGGGGTGATCGCGCATGCGGGCGAGATCACGGGAATGGTCGGCGAGAACCTGAGAAAGGTGCTCGACTGGCTGCCGAAGGGCCGCGAGTTGATCACGGTGAAGCGCGACGTGCCCCTTCCCGTGACGCTCGATCAGCTCGCCGATGGCCCCGCCGACCCGTCGCGCCAGCGCGCCCTCTACGAGCGCTTCGGCTTCAAGACCTGGCTTAAAGAGGTGGAAAGCGCGCCGCTGCAACCGGTGCAGCCCTCCCCGCCATCCGCCCTGCGGAAGCGCAGGTACTCGGCAATTCTGACTGAAGGCCAGTTGCGCGAGCTGGTGAAGAAGCTGGAAACCGCGCCGCTCGTCGGCTTCGACACCGAGTGCGTCGGCCTGGAGCCGATGACCGCACGGCTGGTGGGCATGTCCTTCGCTTTCGGCAGCGAGGCGGTCTACCTGCCGCTCGCGCATGAATACCCCGCAGTGCCGCTACAGATCGCCTTCGACACCGCACTTGAATTGCTGAGACCCTGGCTGGAAGGCGCCGGCTTCCGCAAGGTCGGCCAGAACGTCAAGTTCGACTCCCACGTGCTCGCCAACCAGGGCATCCGGCTCGCCGGCTGCGTGCACGACACGCTGCTCGAGTCGTACGTCCTCGAGGTGCACGAGCGCCATGATCTGGCCGCCCTCGCCTTGCGCCATTGCGGCTGGCAAACCATCAGCTATGACGACGTCACCGGCAAGGGCGCAGCGCGCATCGAATTTTCCGCGGTCGAGATCGGCCGTGCCACCGAATACGCGGCGGAAGACGCTGATTGCACGCTCGCGCTGCACGAGATCCTTCACCCCAAGATAGAACAGGATAAAAAACTCCAGTTCGTCTATGAGCAGATCGAGATGCGGGTCCTCCCGGTGCTCTTCAGGATGGAGCGCAACGGCGTGCTCCTCGACGCCGCCAAGCTCGAGGCGCAGAGCCACGAGCTCGGCAAGGAGATGCTGGCGATCGAGCAGAAGGCCTACGAGGCCGCCGGACAGCCCTTCAACCTCGGCTCGCCCAAGCAGATCCAGGAGATCCTGTTCGAGCGGCAGAAGCTGCCGGTGAAGAAGAAGACCCCTTCGGGACAGCCCTCAACCGACGAAGACGTGCTGGCCGAGCTCGCTCTGGAGCACCCCCTGCCCAAGCGCATCCTGGAGTACCGTGCCCTCTCGAAGCTGAAATCGACGTACACCGACAAGCTGCCTAAGAGCGTCGACGCCCGCACGGGGCGCGTCCACACCACCTACTCGCAGACCACTGCGGTGACCGGCCGACTTGCTTCCAACGAGCCCAACCTGCAGAACATTCCCATCCGCACGCCGGCCGGGCGCCGCATCCGCGAGGCGTTCATCGCGCCGGCGGGCTCGAAGATCGTGTCGGCCGATTATTCGCAGATCGAGCTGCGCATCATGGCGCACCTCTCCGGCGACGACAACCTGAAGCGCGCGTTCGCGCGCGGCGACGACGTGCATCGCGCCACTGCCGCGGAGGTATTCGGGCTGCCGCTCGACAAGGTTACCCACGACGAGCGGCGCACCGCGAAGGTGATCAACTTCGGGCTCATCTACGGCATGTCGAGCTTCGGCCTGGCGCAGAACCTCGGCATCGAGCGCGCGACCGCGCAAGCCTACATCGAGTCGTATTTCGCCCGCTATCCCGGGGTGAAGCGCTACATGGACCAGACTCGCGAACGCGCACGCACGCAAGGCTACGTCGAAACGGTGTTCGGGCGGCGCCTCTGGCTGCCGGAGATGAAGAGCGGCAGCCCCATGCGCCGCCAGGCGGCCGAGCGCGCCGCGATCAACGCGCCGATGCAGGGCACCGCCGCCGACTTGATCAAGCTGGCGATGGTTGCAGTTCAGAATTTCCTGGAGCAGCTAAAGCTGCGCACGATGCTCATCATGCAGGTGCACGATGAGCTGGTGCTGGAAGTGCCGCAGAACGAGCTGGAACAGGTGACAGCCAAGCTGCGGGAGCTGATGCAATCGGTGGCGAAGCTCGATGTTCCGCTGGTGGTCGACGTCGGCGTCGGCGACAACTGGGATCAAGCGCACTAGAGCAGAGCGCCGAAAACCTTCTTGATGATGTCGCTGCCGGCCCGCACCGGATCCTTGCGGATTTTCTTCTCTTCCTCGGCGACCATGAAGTAAAGGCCGTCGAGCGCCTTCTGCGTCACGTACTCGTCGAGGTCCGCGTCCTGCTTCTTCACCAGGCCGAGCGCGACGCCTTTCTCGGCGTATTCGTTGTATTTGTGGGCGAGGTTCACGCTCGCCGTCGCCCGCCTCACGATCGGCAGGAAGCGGCCGTGCAGCGGGTCGCGCGTGGTGCGGCGGAAGTACTCCGTTCCGGCGGTGTCGCCGCCGGCCAGGATGCCCTTGGCGTCGCGAATGGTCATCTTTTTGATCGAATCGACGAGGAGCTGCCTCGCTTCGGGCACCGCCGCTTCCGCGGCGCGGTTCATGGTGAGGACCAGCTCGTCGGCGTACTTGCCCATGCCGACCCTGCGCATCACCTTCTCGGTGCGGGTCAGCGAGTCAGGCAGCGGGATTTTCACCTGCGGATTGCCGAAGAAGCCGTCGGTGCGGCCGAGCTGCGCCACGGCGGCGTGGGAACCCTTCTCGAGAGCGGTCCTGAGGCCGGAAACCGCTTCCTGTGGCGTGATCCGTTCCAGTTGGCCTAGCGCGGCAGACGCCCACAGGATGACCGCCGCGGCGAACGAAGCGAGAATGGGTGAAGCGCTCAGCGACCCGGCCTAGCCCAGCTTTGTATCCATGAGAATACCGGGCGCGGGCTGCCGTGAACAGGCGCGGGGGTTCCTTTAGGCCCAGCGGACGCCGCGGCGGCTTTCAGTCCGGCAGGCGCGCCGAGCTCGATGACCTTTGCGTCGACCCGGGGTTTTTGCTCGCCGTCGACCCACTCGACGATCGGCATGAATGCCTGGCGCTCGGCGGCCGACATCGAGGTCTCCAGCTCGAAGATTCCCACCCCTGTCTCGGCGGCTTTGACGTAAACGTCCGAATCACCGAGGCGCGTGAGGAACGCGAGGCTGAGCGAGCCGAGAAACCGCTCGAGCGGCTGATACACCGGCATCGAGCTGCGGACCCGGTTGGCGAGCACCGCCAGCCGGGCATTGCGCGCCCGGATCTTGCCCGCGAGGAGCAGGTCCCGGATGAAGTTCGCCGTGGCGTGGATGTCGATCGCGGACGGCGCCACCGGGATGAGGATGCAATGCGCTCTGGCGAGCATCTCCTGCAAGAGCAGACCTGATGCCCCGGCCGGCGCGTCGATGATCAGCTGCCGGGTTTCCGCGGGGACATGCATCTCCACGCTGCGTAACCGGCCGCCTCTCTGGTGCGCGGCATTGGCGCCATGAATCCGCGTTGCGTGCGCCGGCCGCAGCCGCAGCCAGTTCAGGCAGGACCCCTGCGGGTCGTAGTCCATGATGGTGGTCGGGATGTTCCTGGCGGCAAAGTAACTGGCCAGGTTGGTCGTGACGGTGGTTTTTCCCGACCCGCCCTTGGAGTTGATCACCAGCGTGGTGTTTATCCTCATGTCCGACCCCTCCCCGGCTATCGAGCCGGACGCAGACATTGAGAAGGGTAGCCAGAAACTCCGGCGTTCGCGTGTTAACTACTGCTCCCGCAGATGCGAATAACCCGTCCAGTACCGGGTTTAGGCGACCCCGGCTCCGTGGGCCTGCTGGTCGGCGTGGTACGACGAGCGCACCAGCGGGCCGATCGCGGCGTGCTTGAAACCCAGGCCGCGCGCCTGCTTTTCGTATTCCTGGAACACTGCAGGATCAACGTAGCGCTCCACCGGCAGATGATGCGGTGAGGGCCGCAGGTACTGCCCGATCGTCAGCATATCGACGTCGTGCGCGCGCAGATCGCGCATCACCGCGAGGATCTCGTCATCGGTCTCGCCCAGGCCGACCATCAGGCCGGATTTCGTCGGCAGCGCAGGATGCAGTGCTTTGAACTGCTTCAGCAAATCCAGCGAATGCGCATAGTCGCCGCCCGGACGCGCCTGGCGGTACAGGCGCGGCACCGTTTCGAGGTTGTGATTCATGACGTCCGGCGGCGCCTTGGCGAGGATCTCCAGGGCGAGCTGCGCGCGTCCCCTGAAATCGGGGACGAGAATTTCCAGCATGGAATTAGGAGAAACCTTGCGAATGGCACGGATGCAGTCGACGAAATGCTGCGCGCCGCCGTCGCGCAGATCGTCGCGATCCACGCTCGTGATCACGACATAGGACAAATTCAGCCTTGAAATCGTTTCCGCGAGGTGCCGCGGCTCTTCCGCATCGGGCGCAAGCGGCCGTCCGTGCGCGACGTCGCAGAACGGGCAGCGCCGCGTGCAGATATCGCCGAGGACCATGAAGGTCGCGGTGCCCTTGCCGAAGCACTCGGCGATGTTCGGGCAAGAGGCTTCCTCGCACACCGTGTGCAGCTTCTGCTCGCGCAGGATGCTCTTGATCGCGTGAAAGCGCGAATTCGGCCCCGGGGCGCGCACGCGGATCCAGGCCGGCTTGGCGAGCGGCTCGCGCGGCACGATCTTGATCGGGATGCGCTCGGTCTTGGCGCGGCCCTTCTCCTTGATCCCGGCCTCACGCATGCTCGAGCTTCCCTGCCAGGCTCGCCGCGAGCTCGGCGCCGATTTCGTCGGTCGATTTCCTGATTCCAAGGTCGCGCGTCTGCGTCACCGCGAGTCCGGGACAGCCGCATGGGTCGATCGCCCGGAACGGCGCAAGATCCATGTCGACATTCAGCGCGAGACCGTGATAAGCCCTGCCGCGGGACACGCGGATGCCGAGCGCCGCGATCTTCGCGCCGCCCACGTAGACGCCCGGCGCCCCGGGCTTGCGTTCGCCGCGGCCGGCGAGAAGCTCGATCACCGAGCCTTCGAGCATCGCAACGAACTGCTTCACCTTGATCCCGCGCCGCGCCAGGTCCACCAGCGCATAGAGCACCACCTGGCCCGGCCCATGGTAGGTAATCTCGCCGCCGCGATCGGCCTGGACGAGCGCAATGCCGTTATCGATGCTCGGCCATTGGGCGCCTTGCCCGAGGGTATACACCGGCGGGTGTTCGAGCAGCCAGATCTCGTCCGCAGTGGCCTCGCCCCTGCGCGCGGTGAAGGCGCGCATCGCCTCGAACGTCGGCAGATAGTCGACCCGCCCCAGCCGCCTGACCAGAATTTCCTCGACCAGCGTCATAGCACCATCACTACCGAGGGGTGATCGCACAATTCCCGGTACAGCGCGTCGAGCTGGTCGCGCGAGGTTGCGCGCACGATGCAGGTGAGGCTGAGGTAGCGCCCCTGCCGGCTCGGACGCATCTCCATCGTCGCCGCGTCGAAATCCGGTGCGTGCTTGAGAACGATCTCCATCACGGTCTGCGCGAAGCGCGGCTCCTTGCGTCCCATCACCTTGATCGGGAAGTCGCAGGGAAAAGCGAGCGCTGAGCCATCCGCTACCACCGGCATGAGTCGCCGCCCTTCAGACCGACACTGCCTCGCGTTTGCCCGCGCGCATCACCTTTAGCTTGAACTCCTGGTAGAGCTGGTACATGCGCCGGAAAACGGGGCCGGGCTGGCCGTTGCCGATCCTGTTGCCGTCCAGCATAACGATCGCCAGTACTTCCTTCGATGAGGACGTGACCCACAGCTCGTCGGCGCCGCGCACTTCCGCCTCATGGACTTCCCTGAATTCGAGCGGCATGCCGTTCGCGCGTGCGAGCTCGACGATCACGTCGTAGGTGATTCCCGGCAGGATCAGGTTTCCCTTCGGCGGCGACTCTATGATGCCTCGCCGGACGATGAAGACGTTCGAGGCCGAAGCCTCGGTCAGCTTGCCGTCGCGAAACAGGATCGTCTCGGCGCCGTCCGCCTCGGCGGAAAGCTGGCGCAGCAGAACGTTGCCGACGAGCGAAATCGACTTGATGTCGCAGCGCAGCCAGCGGTTGTCCGGTGCGCTCACCGCGGAGGCGCCCTTCTCGACCTGCTCCATGGATGGGTTGACGAGCGGATTCGACATCATGAACACCGTCGGCTCCGCGTTCTTCGGAAAGGCATGATCGCGCTTGGCCACGCCGCGCGTCACCTGGAAGTACACGCCCTGGTCGTCGAACGGCTGCGCATCGATCAGGCGATAGATGAACTCGCGCCATTGCGCGGGCGAGTAGGGGTTGCGGATGCGCAGCCCCGCAAGGCTGCGCTCGAGGCGCAGCAGGTGCTCCTCGAGCCGGAACGGCACCCGCGAGTACACCGGCACCAGCTCGTAGACCCCGTCGCCGAAGATGAACCCCCGGTCGAGCACCGAGACCTTCGCGTCTTCGATCGGGAGAATCCGGCCGTTCAGAAAAACCATGTGCGCCTCGCTACCTGAACCACAGCCTGAGTGTATCCCAGGCACGCCCGAAAATCCCGGCGACGGCCACCGGCTCGAGAGCGACGACGGGGTATTCGCCGACCGGCCTGCCATCGTGCGTCACGCGCAGCGTGCCGACGCGCTCGCCCTGTCCCACCGGCGCGACGAGCGGCTGCTGCGACAGCAGTTCGGCCTTCAGCTTGTCCGCCTCGCCTTTCGGCACGGTGATCATCAGGTCGCCCTTGAAGCCTGCCCTGACCGTGCTTTCGGCCCCCTTCCAGACCTCGAGGGATTTCACAGCGTCACCGCCAGCGTAGAGCTTCACGCTGTCGAAGAACTGGAAGCCCCAGTTGAGCAGCTTCTGCGACTCCTGCGCGCGCGTCGCTTCCGACGTCGAGCCGAGCAGGACCGAAAGCAGGCGCCTGCCGCCGCGTCGCGACGACGCGATGAGGCAGAAGCCCGCTGCCTCGGTATGGCCGGTCTTGACGCCGTCCACCGTCGGATCGAGCCACAGCAGCCGATTGCGGTTCGGCTGCGTAATGTTGTTGTAGCGGAATTCCTTCTGCGAATAGTACTGACCGTACTCGGCCGGGAAGTCGCGGATCAAAGCGCGAGCGAGCAGGTACAAGTCCTGCGCGGTGCTGTAATGCTGCGCGTCGGGCAAGCCGGTGGAATTCATGAAGCGGGTATTCTTCATGCCGAGGCGCGCCGCCTCGCGGTTCATCATCTGCGCAAAAACCTCTTCCGAGCCCGCAATCGCCTCGGCGAGCGCGATGCAGGCGTCGTTGCCCGACTGCACGACCATGCCCCGGATCAGCTCCTCGACGGCGACCGGCCGCCTTGGCTCGACGAACATGCGCGAGCCCGGCGCGCGCCAGGCGCGGGCCGAGACCGTCACCTGCTGCTCGGGCGAGATTTTCTTCTCGCGCAGCGCCGCGAACACGAGATAAGCGCTCATCAGCTTGGTGAGGGAGGCGGGCTCGATGCGCTCGTCGGGCTTTTCCGAGGCAAGGATCTGGTCGCTCGAGAGGTCGCCGATGATCCATGAGCGGCCGACGACGGGGGGCGGCTGCAGCGCGGCGGCCTGGGCAAGCGTGCATGCAAAAAAAAGGACAGGGAGGATGCTTCGCATGAATGACACTGGACTAGCGCACGACGAGCAGCGGCTTTATGCTCAGCTGGCTCTCGATGCGCTCCGCCGCCGAGCGCGCGTCGTCCTGCGTGCGGTATGGGCCTACATGTAGCCGCCACAGGTTGCCGATGGCGAGCACCTGGACCGTGTCCTTGAGCCAGCCAAATTCGTCTTCCAGCCTCGAGCGAAGGCTTTCAGCGTTGTCGCGCGACGAAAAGGCCCCCACCTGCAAGTAAACGGCCTTGGCCTGCTCTGGCGCTGCTAGAGCCTGCTCAGTCGTGGTTGCAGCCGGGGGAGTCGTGGTTGCAGCCGGCGGAGTCTCTGTCGCGGCCGGCGGAGTCGTCGCTGCGGCGGGGGGAGTCGTCAGTGCGGCCTGCTCGATCGGCGTTACAGCCTGTCCCGGCTCGATGCTTTCCAGCTCCACCTCCGCGCTGCCGAGGTGAGCAAAACCCAGCTTAAGCGCGGCGGCATACGAAAGATCGATCATCCGCCCCGGGTGAAACGGCCCGCGATCGTTGATGCGCACGATGACGCTGCGCCCGGTTGCGACGCGGGTAACGCGGGCATAGCTCGGGATCGGCAGCGTCGGATGCGCCGCGGTCATCGCATACATGTCGTAAGTCTCCCCGCTCGCCGTTCTCTGCCCGTGAAATTTCCTGCCGTACCAGCTCGCCATGCCGCGCTGGCGGTACGGCTGCACGGAGGCGAGCGGGACATACTCCTTGCCGAACACCTGGTACGGCCGATTGGCGTAGCGGTGCAGCGGTTCGGCCCTCGGCTGGGCGTCGGCAATCTGGTCGAGGTTCGCGGGCGGCTTCTCGCCGGGGCCATCATCCTTGTAATAGCCCCCCCCGGACCCAGATGGCGCGGAGGCGCATGCGCTCAAAGCGAGAACGATGAGGGTGAGAAGCAGCTTCATGCCTCGTACACCACGTTGCCGGCCACCACTGTGTAACGCACCCGGCCCGCCAGCTCGTAGCCGAGGAACGGCGTGTTCTTGCCCTGGCTCTTCAGCGACTCGGCCGTCACGCGCACGGCTGCGCCCGGATCGAAAAGTGCCAGATCCGCCGGCGCGCCAGTGCCGATGCGTCCCGCAGCGACCCCGAGGATCCGCGCCGGGTCCGACGTGATGCGCGCCAGCGTAACGGCGAGCGGCAGCTTATGCGCTGCGCCCCATTTCAGCGTCAGCGGCAGTAGCAGCTCGAGGCCGGTCGCGCCGGGCTCGGCTTCGGCGAACGGCAGGTGCTTGCCGTCCTCATCCACCGGCGTATGGTCCGAGCACAGGCAGTCGACAGCGCCCTCGGCCAGCCCGCGCGCGAGCGCGTCGCGATCGCGCTGGCTTCTGAGGGGCGGCTCGAGCCGGCAATGCGAATCGAAGTAGCCCAGATCCATGTCGCAGAGATGCAGATGGTGGATCGCGACGTCGCAGCTCACCGGCAGGCCTTCCTGCTTGGCGCGCCGCATCATCTCCACCGCGCCGATCGTCGACAGCCGGCATATATGCACCCGTGCGCGCGTGTCGCGGACCAGCTCCAGAATGGCACCGAGAGCGATGGTTTCCGCGAACGAGGGGATGCCGGCCAGCCCGAGCCGCGTCGCGACCTCGCCGTCGTGCGCCACGCCGTCCTTCGCGAGCCAGGCATCTTCCGCGCGTAGCCATACCGGGTATCCAAACGTCGCCGCATACTGCAGCGCGCGCCATAGCAGCTGCGTGTCGCGCAGCGGCACGTTGGCGTGCGAAAACGCCACACAACCGGCCTCGCCGAGCTCGGCCATCTCGGTGAGCGCCTCGCCCCGCAGCTTCACCGTCAGCGCCCCCAGCGGATAGACGCGCGCACGGGAAAGCGCCTTGGCGCGCCGACGCAGCATGTCGACGAGTCCCGGCTCGTCGAGCGGCGGATCGGTGTCCGGCGGGCAGGCAAGAGCGGTAACGCCGCCCGCCACCGCTGCCTCCATCTCGGACTCGAGCGTGGCTTTGTACTCGTAGCCAGGCTCCCGCAGCCGCGCCGAAAGGTCGATGAAGCCGGGCGCAACGACCAGCCCCTTCGCGTCGATCACTCGGTCCGGCCTTGAAAATTCCTCCGCAATTTTTCCGTCGGCCACGTAGACGTCGCCGACCGCGTCGCGCCCGCTCGCCGGATCGACCACGCGTCCGCTCTTGATATGCAGGCGCATCAATTGCCCGCGACGATGCTCATCACCGCCATCCGCACTGCGATGCCGAAGGTCACCTGCGGCAGGATCACCGCGTGCGGGCCGTCGGCGACCGTCGAGTCGATCTCGACGCCGCGGTTCATGGGGCCCGGGTGCATGACGATGGCGTCTGGCTTCGCCAGCGAGAGCTTCGCGCCGGTGAGGCCGTAGTGCTTGAAGAATTCCTGTGCCGAGGGCAGCAGCGCGCCGCCCATGCGCTCATTCTGCAGTCGCAGCATGACGATCACGTCGCAGTCCTTCAGCCCGGCGCGCATGTCGTGGAACACGCGCACTCCCAGCGCCTCGACGCCGCTCGGCAGGAGCGTCTGCGGGCCAATGACCCGGACTTCCGGCGCGCCGAGCGTCGTCAGGCCGTGGATCAGCGAGCGCGCGACGCGCGAATGCATGACGTCGCCGACGATCGCCACGGTGAGCCGCGTGAACTCCTTCTTGTAGTGCCGGATCGTGTAGAGATCGAGCAGCCCCTGCGTGGGGTGGGCGTGGCGGCCGTCGCCAGCGTTCACAACATGCTCGTGGGGCTTGACGTGGCGCGCGATCAGGTAAGGGGCGCCGGAGGAGTTGTGGCGCACCACGAAGATGTCGGCCTGCATCGCGGACAGATTCGCCACCGTGTCGAGCAGCGATTCGCCCTTGGTGTGCGAAGAAAGCGCGATGTTGAGGTTGATGACGTCGGCCGAGAGGCGCTTGGCCGCGATCTCGAAGGTGGTGCGGGTGCGCGTCGAGGGCTCGAAGAACAGATTGAACACGCTCTTGCCGCGCAGCAACGGCACTTTCTTCACCTCGCGCTCGGTGACACCGACGAAGGATTCCGCCGTGTCGAGGATCTGCACCAGCACCTCGCGCGGCAGGCCTTCGATGGACAGCAGGTGCTGCAGCTCGCCGTTGGTGTTGAGCTGGGGGTTACGCTGCACGCTCGGGCTCGAGTGCAAGGGCCAGCCTGTCGCCGGCGTCGCGCTTCAGCCGCAGGCGCATGCCGGAGGGCACCTCGACGCGCGCGCCGCAGTGCTGGGCGCAGATCGGCAGCTGCCTGCCGCCGCGGTCGGCGAGGACCACCAGCGAAATGCTCGCCGGGCGGCCGTAGTCGAACAGCTCGTTCATCGCCGCGCGCACCGTGCGGCCGGTGTAAAGCACGTCATCGACCAGCAGCAAATCGCGGCCGTTGATGTCGAACGGAATCTTGGTGCGCTTCGGGTCGTGATGCAGCCCGCGGGCGTGATAGTCGTCGCGGTAGAACGCGATGTCCATCAGACCCAGCGGCGCGGGCAGCCGCAGCATCGCGTGCAGCCGCTCGGCGAGCCAGGCGCCGCCCGTATAGAGGCCGATCATGGCGGTTTGCGGGCCGACCCGCGCCTTGAGCTCGCCGGCGAGCTGCGCGCACAGCTGTTCGGCTTCAGGCAGCTTCATGAAAGTATTGCTCGAGGATGAGCTGCGCGGCCACTGAATCAATCGACTTGTGCTTGATGCCGCGCAGACGACTCTCCGCCTCGACCGAGGTGAACCGCTCGTCGACTCGAGCGACGGGCAGCTTGAACCTGCCCTCCAGCCGCCGCGCGAACCTTTCAACGCGCCCGGCAAGCGGATGCGCGCCGTGCTCGCGCACCGGGAGGCCCACGACCAGCCGCGCCGGGCGCCATTCCGCAACCAGCCTTTCTATCTCGGCAAAGCCTGCGATGGCCGGCAGCGGATGCGCGGTGGCAAGCTCGGGCTCGCCGACTGCGACGCCAATGCGCTTTAGACCGAAATCGAAGGCCAGGACGGTGCGGGCGCCCCGCTCAGGCATGTCCCGCTTCGTCCTGCAGCCTCGCATAGTCGAGGCCGAGGAGCTCCATCGCCGCCGGCAGGCGTTCCTCGGCCGGCGTGTCGAAGATGATGGCGTCGCGCGCCTCCACGGTGAGCCACGCGTTCTGCGACAGCTCGTGCTCGAGCTGGCCGGGCGACCAGCCGGCGTAGCCGAGCGTCACCAGCATGCGCTTGGGACCTTCGCCACGGCCGACCGCCTCGAGGATGTCCTTGGACGTCGTGAGGCCGATCACGTCTCGCACGCGCAACGTCGACTGCCAGTTGCCCGCCGGCTCGTGCAGCACGAAGCCGCGATCGGTCTGCACCGGGCCGCCGAAATAGATCGGCGCAGTGGCAAGATAACCGTCGCGTAAAGTGAGCGAAAGGCGCTCGAACAGCGCCTGCAGCGTCATGTCGATCGGGCGGTTGACGACCAGACCGAGCGCGCCCTGGTCGTTGTGCTCGCAGATGTACGTCAGGGTCCTCGAGAAGTAAGGGTCCGCCATGTTCGGCATGGCGATCAGGAAGTGATGCGTCAGGTTGATCGAGGACATGCTCGCCGCCGTATTTTACCGCATCGAGGTTAGATGCCCGCTCTCGACGGAAAGTTTTTCAGATCTCGACCATCTCGAAGTCGTCCTTCCTCGCGCCGCACTCCGGGCAAGTCCAGTTCATCGGCACATCTTCCCAGCGCGTGCCTGGTGCGATGCCCTCCTCGGGCAGTCCTGCCGCCTCGTCATACACGAAGCCGCAGATGAGGCACATCCAGGTCTTGAATTGCACTTCGTTTCCGGTCATTGAAAGCCAGGCAGTAGAATGAGCCGGATATTAAATCATGTCCCCTTCGCCTCCGATCGTGCTGACCTTCGCGGCGTCCGATCCTACGGGGGGCGCGGGGCTGCAGGCGGATCTGCTGACGCTTGCGAGCATGGGATGCCATCCGCTTTCGGTCGTGACCGCGCTCACCATGCAGGACACGCGTGGCGTGGAAGGCATCCTCGCCGTGGAAGCCGACTGGGTCGCAGGCCAGGCGAAGCACCTGCTGGAGGACATGCGCGTCGCCGCCTTCAAGCTCGGTGTGCTCGGGTCGCTGGAAAACATCCGCGCCGTCGCCGACGTGATCTCCGATTATCCCGAGGTGCCGGTGATTCTGGATCCGGTGCTCGCCTCGGGGCGCGGCGACGCGCTCGCCAGCGACGAGATGATCGGGGTCCTGCGCGAGCTCATCGTGCCGCAGTGCACGGTGGTGACGCCGAACAGTCTCGAGGCGCGTCGGCTCGCCGCGAGCGGCGACGACGAAGACGAGATCGAGCTCGCCGAATGCGCGAGGCGGCTGCTCCAGCTCGGTTGCGAGTACGTCCTGGTGACCGGTACCCACGAAGCGGGAGCGGAAGTGATCAACACTCTGTATGCCGGCGGCGCCGTGATACGCGAAGATCGCTGGCAGCGTCTTCCGGGCAGCTATCACGGCTCGGGCTGCACGCTGGCTGCGGCGATCGCCGCGGCGCTCGCCAACGGACTCGAAGTCGCGCAAGCGGTGCGGGACGCGCAGGAATACACCTGGCAGGCGCTCGCCGGAGGCTTCCGTGCCGGCACGGGCCAGCTTCTTCCCGACCGCTTTTTCTGGGCGCGCGAGGGCAAAGGCAGGAAGTGAAGCTGCGAGGCCTGTACGCCATCACCCCCGAAGCGGCGGAGAGCGCCGCGCTGTTCGCGATGTTGCAAGACGCGCTCGAGGGCGGCGCCGCGCTTGTGCAATACCGCAGGAAGAAGCGCGACGTGCTGGAGGCAAAGGAGGTCGTGCGCCTTGCCAGACGCCACGGCGTGCCGATCATCGTGAACGACGATATCGAGCTCGCGCTGGAGGTGCGTGCCGACGGGGCACACCTGGGGCGCGAAGACGGCGATTTGCGCGCCGCGCGCGCGAGGCTGGCGGGCAGGATTCTCGGGGCGTCGTGCTACGACCGCCTGGAGCTTGCCCAAGCCGCCGCCGCGACGGGCGCAGATTACGTGGCCTTTGGCAGCGTGTTCGCGTCGCCCACCAAGCCTGGAGCGGTGCGGGCACCGCATTCCCTCTTCGCTGAAGCGAGGAATCTCGGCGTGCCGCTGGCTGCGATCGGCGGAATTACGCTCGAGAACGCGCCGCAGCTCATCAGCGCCGGCGCAGACCTGCTGGCGGTCATTTCCGATCTCTTCGAGGCGCCCGATATCGGTCTGCGCGCCCGCCAATACGGGAAGCTGTTCACATGAAAAGCGAATCGTTGTTCGAGCGTGCGCAGCGCGTCATCCCAGGCGGCGTCAACTCTCCGGTACGCGCCTTTCGTGCGGTCGGCGGCGTGCCGCTGTTCTTCGAGCGCGCCTCGGGTGCCTACCTGTGGGACGCGGATCGCCGCCGTTACATCGACTATGTCGGGTCCTGGGGTCCGATGGTGGCCGGCCACTCGCACCCCGCCGTGGTCGAAGCGATCCAGGAAGCTGCTTCGCGCGCGCTTTCCTTCGGCGCACCGACTGAAGCCGAAGTTGAGCTGGCCGAGATGCTGTGCCGGCTCGTGCCCTCGCTCGATCAGGTCCGCCTCGTTTCTTCGGGCACCGAGGCGACGATGACGGCGATTCGCCTTGCGCGCGGCTTCACCGGGCGCAGCCTGATCGTCAAGTTCGAGGGCTGCTATCACGGCCATGCAGACGCGCTGCTGGTCAAGGCCGGGTCCGGCGCCCTCGCCTACGGCCATCCAAGCTCGGCCGGCGTGCCAGCCGAAACCGCCGCTCATACGATGGTGATGGACTACAACGACAGCTCCGGCCTGCAAGCTCTGTTTCGAGAGAAAGCTGACCAGATCGCGGCGGTGATCGTTGAACCCGTGGCTGGCAATATGAACCTCGTTCTGCCAGCGCCGGGATTTCTCGAGAGCCTGCGCGAGCAATGCACGCGCAGCGGTGCAGTGCTGATCTTCGACGAGGTGATGACCGGATTTCGCGTCGCGCTCGGCGGAGCCCAGGCTCGCTACGGCGTCCGGCCCGACCTCACCACGCTCGGCAAGGTGATCGGTGGCGGCTTGCCCGTGGGCGCCGTCGGCGGGCGGCGCGACATCATGCAGAAGATCGCGCCGCTCGGGCCGGTCTACCAGGCCGGGACGCTTTCCGGAAATCCGGTAGCGGTCGCAGCCGGCCTCGCCACGCTGAAGCTCGTGAGCGAGCCTGGTTTTCAGCACAGGATCGAATCGATCACTCAGCAGCTCGTCACGGGTCTCGCCGCCGAGGCACGCAAGGCACGCGTCATCTTTTCAGCGCAATCCATCGGCAGCATGTTCGGCATCTATTTCCGCGATGCGCCGCCGCGCAGCTTCGCCGAGGTGATGCGGTGCGACCGCGAGCGTTTCAGTCGTTTCTTCCACGCCATGCTCGACCGCGGCGTCTACTTCGCGCCTTCTGCCTACGAAACAGGCTTCGTGTCGGCCGCGCACGACACGCCGGAGATCGACGCGACGCTCGCCGCGGCGCGCAACTGTTTCGAGCGCTTGTCATAGCCTTTAAACCAGAAACAGCGTCGCGAGCCCAAGAAAGATAAAAAATCCGCCGGAGTCGGTGCAGGCGGTGATCAGCACCGACGAGCCGACCGCGGGATCCTTGCCGAAGCGCGCGCGCACCCAGGGGATCGCCACTCCCATCGTCGCGGCGAGCACCAGGTTGAGAAGCATGGCGAGCGCCATCACGCCGGCGAGCGCCACATTGCCGTAGAACGCATACGCAATCGCGCCGAGCAGTGTCCCCCACACCACGCCATTGAGCAGCGCGACACCGATCTCCTTAGCGAGCAGCTTCGCCCAGTAGGTGCCCTGAATCTGGCCCAGCGCGAGCGCGCGCACGATCATGGTGATCGTCTGGTTGCCGGAATTTCCGCCGATGCCGGCGACGATCGGCATCAGCGCCGCAAGCGCCACCAGCCGCGCGATCGACTCCTCGAATGCGCCGATCACCCGCGAGGCGATGAATGCCGTGACCAGGTTGATGGCAAGCCAGGCCCAGCGATTTTTGAAGCTGTCGAGCACCGGCGCGAACACGTCCTCCTCGTGACGCAGGCCAGCCTCGGCCAACTGCGACTCGGCACTCTTCTGGCGAATGTAGTCCACCACCGCATCAACCGTGAGGCGCCCGATCAGGCGGCCGCTGGCATCAACCACCGGCGCAGACACCAGGTCGTAGCGCTCGAAGGCATTGGCCGCGTCTTCGGCGCGGTCCTCGGGATAGAGCTTGACGCTCTCGTGCACCATGATGCCGGCGACGCCAAGCTCCAGGTCGGATACGATCAAGCGCGCGAGCGGCAGCGTGCCTTTGAGTCCCTGCTCGCGATCGACGACGAACAGCTGATCCGTATGGTCCGGAAGCACGTCCATGCGGCGCAGGTAGCGGGTCACCGCTTCCAGGGTGACGTCGTCGCGCACCGCCACGTGGTCGAAGTCCATCAGCGCGCCAACCGAGCCCTCCGGATAAGACAGCGCCGCGCGCAGCCGCTCGCGCTCCTCTGCGGGCAGCGACTGCACCACCTCCTCGATGACGCTCGCGGGGAGGTCCGCGGCGATGTCGGCAAGCTCATCGGCCTCGAGGGTCTCGGCGGCCGCGACCAGCTCTTCCGAGTCCATGCTCGCGATGAGCGTCTCGCGCACCGCGTCCGACACTTCGAGCAGGATCTCGCCGTCGCGGTCGGCCTTGACCAGGTTCCACACCACGAGCCGCTCCTCGAGCGGCAAGGCTTCAAGAACGTAGGCGATGTCCGCCGCGTGCAGAGCGTCGAGCCTGCCGCGCAGCTCCACCAGGTACTGCCGCGCAAGCGGCTTCTCGTGCGCCAGGAGCTCCTGCACTGCGCGCAGGTTCTCCTGCAGCTCCTCGACTTCCAGTCGCGCTGGCGCTTCCTGCACGCCCGAAGCGTATCAGGGGATCTGCGCGTCTCCCATCCGCGCGTCGATCGTGGCGATTCTTTCGGCCAGGTAAGGCGTGGTGCGGCCGCGCTGGTAGCGCCGCGGGCTGGGCAGAATCGCCGCGAGCCACGCTGCCTGGTCTTGGGAGAGCGCCGACGCCGGAACGCCGAAGTGGTGGCGCGCAGCCGCCTCGGCGCCGAACACGCCGCCATCGCCCCACTCCGCGACATTTAGATATAGCTCGAGGATGCGGCGCTTGGACAGCGTATGCTCCAGCATCGACGTGATGGCCGCCTCCTCGGCCTTGCGGATCCAGGAACGCTCCCCCGACAGGAACAGGTTCTTTGCCAGCTGCTGGCTGATGGTCGAGGCTCCCGCGACCAGTTTCCCGCGCTCCTCGTTCTTCGCCATCGCCAGCTGGATCGCCTGCCAGTCGAAGCCCTCATGGTCGAGAAACCGCGCGTCTTCGGCAGCGATCACGGCGCGCTTGAGGTGGACCGAGATGCGCCCATAGGGAACCCATTGCTGCCGCACCTGCGCGGTTTGGCGTTCCATGAAGGCCGTTGAGGTCGGTTCGTACCAGTTCCAATACAGGATGTGGCCGAAGAACCACAATTGGACCAGCAGGACCCCGGCCACGAGCGTCCCCAGGCTGTAACAGAAGACCTTCCACGCCGTCACGAGGGCGCGTAGCAAGCCCGAGTGCCTCCTAGATGACAGCGTGACAGCCGGTCATTCGGTCCAGATCTTGTCGCCTTGGCCGAAGAACCAGGTCCGCGTGATGACGAGAAGATCGGTGTCGCGTCGGATGTCGGGCGGGAAGGCCGCGAAAGGCGTCGCCAGGCGTACGATCTTGAACGCAGCGGCGTCAAGCACTTTCAGGCCGGAGGAGCGGTCGAGTTCGATGGACTCGACGTTGCCGTCGGGCCGGATGGTGACGGTAAGGCGCAGGTTGCCGTACATCTTGCCGCGCGCCTCGGCGGGATAGTTCAGCGTGCCGACGCGCTCGACCTTCACGCGCCAGTCCTCCTCGTACTGCGCGAACCGGTATTCGGTGGCGCGCGCGCCGATGAATTTCTTGCGCGGGCGCTTCTGGTATTCCTCGATCTGCTTGTCGATCTGCGCCTGGAGCCGCATCGCGGCGAGCGACAGGTCGGCAAGGTCGCGCCCCGCCGGGTGCGGGGTCGGCTGATCGGCGTGCTCGGCGCGGGGGGTTTCGACCGGGACGCGACTGGGGGACTCCTGCGCCTGTGCCAGCAGCCTTTGCTGCTGCACCTCCAGCTGCTGCACCCGTCGCTGCGCATCGGCAAGGTCCTTGCCAGGGCGCCGCGGCTCCGTCACCGGCAGCGGGGTCCTTGCGCGGCGCCGCTCGTCGACGTTACCGCCGCGGTCGAGGTTCGCCTGAGCGAGGCTATCGGCCTGGGCGGGCTTTTCCCGCGTCTTCGCATTCACCAGGACCACTTCGAGCGGCTGGCTGGCGGCTTTCCAGTGCAGGGGGTCGGGGAACTTGAAATGCACCGAAAGCATCGCCGCATGAAGCAGGACCGAGAGCCCCAGCGCTGCGCCGAGCACCCGGTCATCGTTGCTGACGGTCAAGCGCGATCTCACCTCGGTTCGACAAGCCTTTCATATTCTAGGCTTTTTAGCCGGGATCTGCCGTGTCATCCTCGACCACCGCCGCGCTTTCATGAAGCGTTTCACGGTAGACCGCCGACACCGAGCATTCGAGTAGATCGACCGCTTTCAGTTCCAGGCGGATGCGGGCTCCCGGGGCGGCCTCGGGAAGTGAAGGCACGCGCGTAACGAGCGGCACACCTACGAAGCGCACCAGGTTTTCGCGCAATACGACCGCTTCGATTGACTCGATGCCCTCCTGCAGCAGCCAGCGCAGGCTCCAGAACGTTTCCATTGCGCGTTGGTGCTCGTCATAGCGCGCCGCAGTGACCTCGAAGGCGCGCAACGCGGCGAGCAGCGCGTCGGAATTGCGCGCAAACGGGGGCCGGCGGCCCTCCAAAGCAGCGACGAGCTGCCATTGATTCAAGAGATCGATGTAGCGCCGCAGCGGCGATGTCATCCAGGCGTAACACGCCACGCCCAGACCCTCGTGCGCTTCCGGATGGACGCTGAGGCGAACCTTGCCGGTCGATTGCACGCGGTAGATCGCCGCAACGTCTCGCTCGGCGAGCAGTTCGCCCCAGCTGCTGTTGGCGAGGATCATCATTTCCGAGACCAGCTTGTCGAGCGGCGCACCCCGCTTTCGCGGCACTATGCGCACCCGGTCGTCCTCGACATGAAATGTGTATTCCAGTATTGCGCTTGCCACGCTGGGTCGCCCGCGACGCGTTTCGAGCGCCCCGGCCAGGCGCCACATGGCGCGCAGCTCGTCTTCGAAGGCGAGGCCGGCACTCGCCCCCGAGGCGAAGGCGTCGTTCAGCACGTCGTACTGCGTGTGCCGCAGATTGGCGGCGATCGGAACGCGCTCCACGCGAGTGTGCCGTCCCTTCACCGTCCAGTCGCTTTCGGACACATCGAAGTAAAGCGAGACCGCCGGCCGCTCCGCGCTGTGGTCGAGCGAAAAGCGCTCGATGACGTCCTCGGGGAGCATGGTGTACTTGCGGCCGGGCATGTAGGCCGTCGAGAGCCGCTCGCGGGCGATGCTGTCGAGCGCCGAACCCGGTGCGAAGCCCAGCGCCGGCGCGGCGATATGAACGCCGATACGCACCACCCCTGCGGCGGTGCGCTGGACTGAAAATGCATCGTCGATCTCCGTGGTGCCGATGTCGTCGAGGCTGAACGCGGCGGCCGGAGCCTGGGGCAGGCTGTCTGGACCCGCAGGCACGTTGTGCGCCGGGAACCCTGTGCCTTGCGGAAAGAATTCATGCAGGAAGCGCTGCAGGTGGTACTCATACGGGTCGCGTAGCAGGCCGCAACGCTCGAGCAGCCGGGCTGGTGTCAGCCCGGTGTCCTTGCATGCCTGCTCGACGGCCCTGGTTTCCGCCTTCGCAAGGTCCGGCGCGTACAGTAATTCCTCCCGCAGCGCAGCGATCTCCGGCGGGCACGTATAGCGCGCGAGCGACTGCGTCCACGCGGCGATCGTTTCCTGCACCCGCTTCTTCTTCTCGAGGCCGGCGAGTGCCACTTTAAGGGTCGCGTCCGGCGCCGCCTGGAAACGGCCTTTGCCGCGCCGGTAGAAGTACATCGGTGCCGACTGGAGCTTCATAAGCACGCCTGCAGCCTGCACCGGCGTCGGGTCGCGTCCAACATATTCGCGCGCCAGTTCCTGGAAGCCGAACTCCCGGCTGCCGCTGCACTGCCAGAGAAACTCGATGTCGAGGTCGGCGGCGAATTTTTGCGCCTCCATCAGCAACTCCGCGCCGGGCGGCCGCTCGAAGGCGAGAAGGACGTTGACTGCCTTGACCTTGGAGCGCCGGCCATGCGGGCTTTCCACCTGGAACGACGCAGGCGCCTGGGCGAGGACCGTGCCGACCTTGAGATCGCCCTCCTCCTCGTAAAGGACTTGCATCGTCAGTGCGACAGCCCCGCAAAACGTACGATGCGTGGCAAATGCTCCGGAAAGCTCTGCAGGCTGTGATCGCCCCCCTCCGTCACGACTTGTTCTGCACCCGCATAGCGGGCGACCGCCTTGCGGTAGTCGAGCACCTCGTCGCCGGTCTCGACCAGTAGCAGGTAGCGCTGCGGTGTGACGCGCTCGGTATAGAAGTTCTTCCATTCACGCAGATGAGCTTCGGTCAGCTCGTAAGGCTCACCGCGGTGGAGGTTCTTCTGCAGGCCGAGGTAGGCGCGAAGTCCGACCTGCGGCTCGGTGGCGGGGTTGATCAGCACCGCCTTCGCGCCATGTCGCTCCGCGAGGTAAGTGGCGTAGAAGCCACCCAGCGAAGACCCCACGAAGCATATCGATGCCCCGCGATGGGGCTGCATGATCCGTTCCGCCTCGGCGATTGCCCGGCTGGCGAGGGGCGGCAGCGCCGGACACAGATAGTGGGCACCCAAGCCAAGCTCCTGCAGATAGCGCCCCAGCAACCGTGCCTTATGCGACTGCGGGGAGGAATTAAGCCCGTGAAGATAGACGATCACGCCGCGGTCCCCTGCCTGAGCCTGCCAAGCAGCTTGTCGTGAATGCCACCGAAGCCGCCGTTGGACATGACCAGGACGTGGTCGCCTGCGCGTGCTTCTGCGGCCACCGCGGCAACGAGCGCGTCGAGATCTCCGACGCAGCGCGCACGAGTGCCGAGGCTCGCAAACGCCGCAGGCGCATCCCAGGACAGCCCCTCGGTGTAAACATAAATGCGATCGGCCGGCTCGACACTCGAGGCAAGCGCATCCTTCATGACGCCCCGCTTCATTGTGCTCGAGCGCGGCTCGAGGACTGCCAGGATGCGCCCCTGCCTCGCGTGCTGCCGCAGCCCTTCGATGGTGGTGCGGATGGCCGTCGGATGGTGGGCGAAATCATCGTAAATCGTCACCCCGCGGGCGCTCCCCCTCACCTGCATGCGCCGGCGCACCCCCGAAAAGCTGCCGAGCGCTTCGAGCGCCTGGGCCGGCTCGACGCCGACATGGCGAGCCGAGGCGACCGCGGCGAGCGCGTTCATGCGGTTGTGCGCCCCGATCTGCTGCCACGTCAACCGCCCTAGTACTCTGCCCTGCCATGCGATCTCAAAACCCCCGTCCGCGTCCGGTTCGCCGGCTTCCCAGCCGCCCGGAACGGCGAAACTTTCCACCGGTGTCCAACACCCCTGCTTCAGCACTCGTTGCAGTGCCACGTCGGCCCCGTTCGTGATGATCAATCCGGTACGCGGTACGATCCTGACGAAGTGATGGAATTGGCGCTCGATCGCTGCAAGATCGGCGAAGATATCGGCATGATCGAACTCCAAATTGTTCAATATTGCAGTGCGGGGGCGGTAATGAACGAACTTCGAGCGCTTATCGAAGAAGGCGGTGTCGTACTCGTCAGCCTCTATGACGAAGAACGGCGAGCCGGTGAGCCGGGCCGAAACCGGGAAATCCAGCGGCACGCCACCGATGAGGAAGCCGGGGAAGCGACCGGCCTGCTCCAGGATCCACGCCAGCATCGCCGCGACGGTGGTCTTTCCATGGGTGCCCGCCACGGCCAGGACATGCCGCCCGCCGAGCACATGCTCGGCCAGCCATTGCGGCCCAGAAACATACCGCTCCCCATGATCGAGAATTGCTTCCATCAAGGGGTTGCCGCGCGTGACGACGTTGCCGACGACCCAGGCATCGGGGCGCAACGCCAGCTGCCCCTCGTTGAAGCCCTCGGTAAGCTCGATGCCGAGCGCCGCGAGCTGCTCGCTCATCGGCGGATAGACATTGGCATCGCAGCCGGTAACGCGGTATCCCGCGCTCTTGGCGATGGCGGCAATGCCGCCCATGAACGTGCCGCAAATGCCGAGGATGTGAAGATGCGCCATGGATAAAGGCGCAGATTCTATTCGATGGATCCCGGCGACCCCTACGCTATGATTAAGTCGCAGCCATGAGCCGCAAAAGCAATCGGCAGACCGGAATGCGCGCGCGCATCGCTGCGACCGCGGCGCGCATCATGGCCCAGGACGGTATCGAGGACTTCGCTCTCGCCAAGCGCAAGGCAGCGCGCAGGCTGGGGGCCTCCGAGGCACAGGCGCTGCCCGGGAACGACGAGATCGAAGCGCAGTTGCGGTCGTACCGCGCTCTCTACCAGGCTGACGAGCACCCCCTTCGCATCGCGGAACTGCGCCGCATGGCGCTCGACGCGATGCGCGCGCTGCAACGCTTCAATCCATACCTGACCGGTCCGGTTCTGAAGGGCATTGCCGGACGCTACGCCGAGATCGAATTGCAGCTGTTCCCCGAAAGTGCCAAGGACGTGGAGCTGTTTTTGCTGGACCGTAACCTCGCGTACACGACGCATGAGTGCCGGCGCTTCTCGGGGGACCGGGCGCGTGCGGTCAGCGTGCTGTCGCTGCTGTGGCGCGGTGCGCCGCTCAAGCTGTCGGTGTTCGATCCGCGCGACGAGCGACTTGCGCTGAAGACCTCCCAGGCCGGCCGCGTGATGGACCGGGCGGGAATCGCGGAGGTCGGGGCGCTCCTGGGCGATGGCGCTAGCCAGACGTGAAGTTCTGATCCTCGGCGCGATTGGTGCCGCGGCCGCCGTGGCCGGGGGGTTGGTCGGCGCGCTCGCGCTGCAAGCGCAAAGCGGGGCGGCGGATTTGCTCGACGCGCCATTTCGAGACCTTTCCGGCACCAGACGCACCCTGCGGGACTGGCAAGGCCGTGTCGTGGTGTGCAACTTCTGGGCAACTTGGTGTGCTCCGTGCCGGGAGGAGATCCCGATGCTGGTTGCCGTCCGGGAGGTTTTTGCCGGTAAAGGTGCCGAAATTGTCGGTATCGGCATCGATCATGCAGCAAAAGTTGGGGAATTTGCGAAGACCTACGGCATCACTTACCCGGTGCTGATAGCTGAGGCGGACGCGATTGAGCTGATGCGCCGGCTGGGAAACGCCCTTGGCGGACTGCCGTACACAGTCGTGCTCGACCGGGTGGGTGCGGTCGCTCATCGCCGGCTCGGCGCGCTCACCCGAGCGGAGGTGGAGGGGGTGCTCAAACACTTGTTGCGTTAAAATGCAGCGTTCTCCCGCGAAAAATCCCGAAAATCAGGAAAGCACTGAAGGCCGCAGTACGTTCGGGGGGCTGAGTCGCCCCCGGAGGGGAGGAAGCTATGGATCTGCGCAAGCTGAAAAAGCTGATCGACCTCGTACAGGAGTCCGGCATCGCCGAGCTGGAGATCACCGAGGGCGAGGAGAAGGTGAAGATCGTCAAGGGTGGGGCGGTGAGCATCGCCCCGGCGTCCGCGGCGGCGTTCGTCCCTGGTACGGCTCCCGCACCCGCCGAGGTTCGCCCTGCACCCGCCGCCCCGGCAGCGCCGCCGGTAGCTGAACCCGAGGCGGGCCAGGAAGGCCATGTCGTGAAGGCCCCCATGGTCGGTACCTTTTACCGCTCGGCGTCGCCCGATGCCAAGCCCTTTGTCGAGGTCGGCCAGACCATCAAGGAAGGCCAGACGATTTGCATCATCGAGGCGATGAAGCTGATGAATGAGATCGAGGCCGACGCCTCCGGCGTGGTGAAGGCGGTGCTCGTGGAAAACGGCCAGCCGGTGGAGTACGGGCAGCCGCTGTTCATTCTCGGCTAGCATGTTCGAGAAAATCCTGATTGCCAACCGCGGCGAGATCGCGCTGCGCATACAGCGCGCCTGCCGGGAGATGGGCATCCGCACCGTGGTCGTGTACTCCGAGGCCGACACGGAAGCCAAATACGTGAAGCTGGCCGACGAGTCGGTATGCATCGGGCCACCGCCGGCGGCCGCCAGCTACTTGAACATTCCTTCGATCATCAGCGCTGCCGAGGTCACCGATGCCGAGGCGATCCATCCGGGATACGGCTTTCTCTCCGAGAACGCCGACTTCGCGGAAAAGGTCGAGCGCTCGGGTTTCGTCTTCATCGGTCCACGCCCAGAGAACATCAGGCTGATGGGCGACAAGGTGAGCGCCAAGCAAGCCATGACCAAGGCCGGGGTGCCGACGGTGCCCGGGTCCGACGGCGCGCTACCCGAGGATGCGAAGGAGATCGTGCGCATCGCGCGCAAGGTGGGTTATCCGGTGATCATCAAGGCCGCGGGCGGCGGTGGCGGGCGCGGAATGCGCGTCGTGCATACCGAGGCGGCGTTGCTCAACGCAGTCACCATGACACGCGCCGAGGCGCAGGCGGCGTTCGCCAGCGCCGCGGTGTACCTCGAGAAATACCTCGAGCAGCCGCGCCACATCGAGATCCAAGTGCTGGCCGACGCGCACAAGAACGTGGTGTATCTGGGAGAACGCGATTGCTCGCTGCAGCGCAGGCACCAGAAGGTGATAGAAGAGGCGCCGGCGCCCGACCTGCCGGCCAAGCTGCGCGACAAGATGGGCGAGCGCTGCGTCGAGGCCTGCCGCAAGATCGGCTACCGCGGCGCCGGCACGTTCGAGTTCCTATACGAGGAGGGCGAGTTTTATTTCATCGAGATGAACACGCGCATCCAGGTCGAGCACCCGGTGACCGAAATGATCACCGGCGTCGACCTGGTGCAGGAGCAGATCCACGTTGCCGCGAGCGAGAAGCTGCGCCTGCGGCAGAAGGACGTCCAGCTGCGCGGCCATGCCATCGAGTGCCGCATCAACGCCGAGGATCCGTACCGCTTCACCCCCTCGCCCGGAAAAATTACTTCGTATCACCCGCCCGGCGGTCCGGGAATCCGCGTCGACTCGCACATCTACCAGGGCTACAGCGTGCCGCCCAACTACGACTCGATGATCGGCAAGGTAATCGCCTACGGCGCCAACCGCGACCAGGCCATCGGCCGCATGCGCGTCGCGCTGTCCGAAATGGTCGTGGAAGGCATCCAGACGAATATTCCGCTGCACCGCGAAATGCTGAACGACATCCGCTTCCTGCGCGGCGGCGTGTCGATCCACTACCTCGAGCAGAAGCTCGCCCTGGAGCAGAAAAAGAAAAAGTGATGCCCTGGCTCTCCCTTACGCTGCAAGTCGACGCGGCCGCGGCAGAGCGCTTCACGCAGGCACTGCTCGACGCGGGAGCACAGTCGGTATCGCTCGAAAATCCTCAAGGTACCCTCCAAGCGGTGAGTGCGCTGGTCGGCATCAACGTCGACGCCGGCGCGCTGGTGCGGGACGCCGCGAGCGCAGCCGGACTCGAACGCGCCCCGGCTTTCCGCGCCGATCCGCTCGAGGATGACGATTGGGTGCGCCGCAGCCAAGCGCAATTTGCACCGCTGGAGATCGGCGCACGCCTCTGGATCGGTGCCAGCTGGCATGA
>DATILQ010000239.1:0-2233 GCA_035476235.1 Burkholderiales bacterium | reverse complement strand
CCGGTATGGAGAAACCCGTCCTTGCCGAGCACCTCCGCGGTTTCCGCCGGGCGCTGCCAGTAGCCGGCCATTACCTGCGGCCCGCGGATGCAGATCTCGCCGGCCTGGCCGAGCGGCAGGTCGCGGTTGTCGTCGTCGCGCAGCACCACCTCGGTCGAAGGCATCGGCACGCCGATCGCGCCGGTGAACGTGGTGACGTTGAGCGGGTTGGCGGTCGCCGACGGCGCGGTCTCGGTGAGGCCGTAGCCTTCGATGATCGGCGAGCCGGTCACCTGCTTCCAGCGCTCCGCCACCGCCTTTTGCACCGCCATGCCGCCGCCGACCGCGAGCTTGAGGTGCGAGAAATCCAGCCGAGCGAAGTCCGGATGATTGAGCAGGGCGTTGAACAGCGTGTTGACGCCCGAGATCATGCTGTACCGGTGCTTCGCGAGCTCCTTGACGAAGCCGGGGATGTCGCGCGGGTTGGTGATCAGGACATTCTCGCCGCCGACCACCATCATCACCAGGCAATTCACGGTGAGCGAGAAGATGTGGTAGAGCGGCAGCGCGGTGATGATCACCGCGCGCTCCTCGCCCATCAGCGGCGCGAGCCATGCCTTGTACTGCAGCAGCGCCGCGATCACGTTGCGGTGGAGCAGCATCGCGCCCTTCGAGACCCCGGTGGTGCCGCCGGTGTACTGCAGGAAAGCGATGTCGTCGTGGCCGAGCGCGGGCGTATTGAGCGGCTTGCCCTTGCCTTCTTTCAAGGCAGTCTTGAAGGAAATGGCGCCAGGCAGCTCGTACGCGGGAACCATCTTCTTCACCTTGCGCACCACCAGGTTGACGACCAGGCCTTTCAGCCCCAGCAGCTCGCCGAGCGAGGTCACCACGATGTGCCGGATCGGCGTGCGCGGGAGCACTTCCTGCAGCACGTGGGCGAAGTTCTCGAGGATCACGATCGCCTCGGCGCCCGAATCCCTGAGCTGATACTCGAGCTCGCGCGCGGTGTACAAGGGGTTGACGTTCACCACCGTATCGCCGGCGCGCAGCACGCCGAACATGGCGACCGGGTACTGCAGGCAGTTCGGCATCATCAGCGCGACGCGCGCGCCCCGGGCGAGGCCGCGCACCTGCAGCCAGGCGCCGAAATCGCGCGACATCCTGTCGAGGTCGGCGAAGCGGATCGTGCGGCCCATGTTGTTGAACGCCGGGCGCTCGCCGTACTTGCCGACGCTGGTCTCGAACAGCTCGACCAGCGACTTGTATTCGTCCGGATTGATGTCCGCGGGAACGCCGGGGGGATAGCTCTTCAGCCAGATGCGTTCCACGAGCTCTATCGATTCTTGAAGACCGGCTTTCTCTTCTCGAGAAACGCGGCCATGCCTTCCTTCTGGTCCTCGAGCGCGAACTGCGAGTGGAACAGGCGGCGCTCGAACAGCACGCCCTCGGCGAGCGACGTCTCGTAGGCGCGGTTGATCGATTCCTTGAGCATCATCACCACCGGGGCCGAGTAGCCGGCGATCTTCTCGGCCACCGCCATCGCCTCCTCCATCAGCTTGCCGGGCGGCACGACGCGCGAGACCAGGCCCGCGCGCTCCGCCTCCTGCGCGTCCATCGTGCGGGCGGTCAGGCAAAGGTCCATCGCCTTCGCCTTGCTGGTGAAACGCGGCAGCCGCTGCGTGCCGCCGAATCCCGGCATGATGCCGAGGTTGATCTCGGGCTGGCCGAACTTTGCGTTGTCCGCGGCGATGATGATGTCGCACTGCATGGCGAGCTCGTTGCCGCCCCCGAGCGCGTAGCCGGCGACCGCCGCGATCACCGGCTTGCGCACTTTGCGCCAGTGCTCCCACGAGGTGGCGTAATCGCCCAGGTAGGCGTCCATGTAGCTGAAGTCCTTCATGGCGGCGATGTCGGCGCCGGCGGCGAAGGCCTTGTCGCTGCCGGTGATCACGATCGCGCCGACGCCGGCGTCGGCGTCGAAATCGAGCAGCGCCTTGCCCAGCTCCTGCATGAGCTGCGGGCTGAGCGCGTTCAATTGCCGGGGCCGGTCGAGCGTGATCAGCCCGACGCGTCCCTTCTGCTCCACCTTGATGAATTCAGGCATGCCGGGAATGGACTTTGGGCACCGCGAAATTGTAAGCTTTTCCCATGTCATCGATCCTTGTTTCGCAGGCCGCGGGCGTGCTGACCGTCACGCTCAATCGCCCCGAGAAGCTGAATGCCTTCAATCCTGAAATGCACTCGCTCCTGCGCC
>DATILQ010000238.1:0-15840 GCA_035476235.1 Burkholderiales bacterium | reverse complement strand
GCTCTGGAGCTGCCGCTGTCGCTGTATCGCACCTTCGTCATCGAGGCGCAGTTCGGCTTCAACCGCATGACGCCGAAGCTGTTCGTGGTCGATCTCCTGAAGCAGGCGGCGCTCGCCGCCGCGCTCGGCCTGCCGCTGCTGATGCTGGTCCTGTGGCTGATGGCGAAGATGGGCGATCTGTGGTGGCTGTATGTCTGGATCGCCTGGATGGCTTTCAACCTGCTGGTGCTGCTCATCTTCCCGACGTTCATCGCCCCGCTCTTCAACCGCTTCACCAAGCTCGAGGACCCGGGCCTCGCCGGCCGCATCGAAGCGCTGCTGCGCCGCTGCGGCTTCCGCGCGAGCGGGCTGTACGTGATGGACGGCTCGAAGCGCTCGAGCCACGGCAACGCCTATTTCACCGGCTTCGGCGCGGCCAAGCGCATCGTGCTGTTCGACACGCTGCTGTCGCGCCTCGCGCCGCCCGAGGTCGAGGCGGTCCTGGCGCACGAGCTCGGTCACTACCGGCGCCACCACGTCTGGAAGCGCGTCGCGCTGCTCTTCGGGCTGTCGGCTGCCCTGCTGTGGGGACTCGGCCAGCTCATCGGCGAGGCCTGGTTCTACGACGGGCTGGGCGTGGCGAGCCGCGGCACCGCGGTGGCGCTGCTGCTGTTCGTGCTGGTGCTGCCGGTATTCACCTTCTTCCTGCAGCCGATCTCGAGCCTTTACTCGCGCCGGCATGAGTTCGAGGCCGACGCTTACGCGGCGGACCACTCGAGCGCAGCCGAGCTGGTGAAGGCGCTGGTCAAGCTCTACCAGGACAACGCCGCGACCCTCACCCCCGATCCGCTGCACTCGGCCTTCTACGACTCTCACCCGCCGGCGGCGACTCGCATCGCGCGCCTGAAAACCACATGACGAAGCTCTCGAAAAAGCAGGCGCAGGACATGCTGCGCCGGCTGAAGGGCTGGTCGATCGAGGACGGCAAGCTGGTGAAGCTCTACCCGTTCGCGAATTACTACGAGACCCTGGCCTTCGTGAACGCGCTCGCCTGGATCTCGCACCGCGAAGACCATCATCCCGACCTGACGGTCGGCTACAACAAGTGCCGGGTCGAGTACTCGACGCACGCCGTCGGCGGGCTGTCGGAGAACGACTTCCTCTGCGCCGCCAAGTGCGACGCGCTGTTCGAGCTTTGAAGAGAATCTACAGCTCGTTCAACCTCGCGGCGGTACACCATGCCAGGAACCTTCTGGACGCCGAAGGCATCCGCGCCGTGGTGAGGAACGAGATGCTGTCCTCGGCGATGGGCGAGCTGCCGCCCGCCGAATGCCAGGCCGAGCTGTGGGTGGTCCGCGACGGCGAAGCCGCGCGCGCCGAAGCTGTCCTGCAAGCCGCTTTTTCCTCCAAGGAAGGGCCGGCCTGGGTGTGCGCGGCCTGCGGCGAGCGCTGCGAACCCCAGTTCACGCAATGCTGGAGGTGCGGCGGGAACCGGCCAGCATAAAGGTGTAGCTGCACAGGTGTAGATACACGTATAATCCGGCGCATGCCCTCCGCCTGCACCTGCTTCAGGCTGCGCAGCCTGACGCGCCGGGTCACCCAGCTCTACGACCAGGCGCTCGCGCCGAGCGGCCTGACGGTGACGCAATACTCCCTGCTCGCGCACGCGCTGCGGAACGACGCCGCGCCGACGCTGAGCGAGCTCGCGCAGCAGCTGTTCACCGACCGCACCACGCTCACCCGCAACCTCAAGCCGCTCGCCGACGCCGGCCTGGTCAGGGTCGGCGACGGCGCCGATGCACGCAGCAAGGCGGTGCTGGTCACGGCGAAAGGCCGCGGCGCCCTGCGGGCGGCGCGGCCCCTGTGGAAGGAGGCGCAGGCGCGCCTGCGCGCGCAGGCGGGCGACAAGCGTCTCGCCGCGTTGCACGGATTGATCGAGGAGCTGCTGCATGCGGTTTGACCGCGGGCAGTGGTGGATCATCGCGGCCGCGGCGCTGGTGTTCGCGCTGGTCTTCGGCGTGCGCCAGTCGCAGGCGCTGTTCATCAGCCCGCTGAACAGCGCCACGGGCCTGGGCATCGCCTCGATCAGCCTCGCCTTCGCGGTAGCGCAGCTGATGTGGGGAATCACGCAGCCCTTTGCCGGCGCGGTCGCCGACCGCTACGGCTCCGGCCGCGTGATCGCGCTGGGCGGCGTCCTGGTCATGCTCGGCACGGTGCTCACGCCGCATGCCCACAGCACCTGGATGCTGATCCTGCTGATCGGCGTCGTCGCCGCCGGCGGTGCCGGGATGGCGGGCCTGGGCGTGCTCATGGCGGCGGTCGGCCGCGCCGTGCCGCCGCAGAAGCGCGGCCTGGCGAGCGGCATCGTCAACGCCGGCGGCTCGTTCGGGCAGTTCGCGGTGGTGCCGGTCGCGCAGCTCCTCACCGGCGTCCTCGGCTGGGCGGGCGCGCTCTCCGCCGTCGGCGTGATGGCGCTGGCGGCCGCGCCGCTCGCCTGGCTGCTGCGCGGCAAGCCCGCGGCGGCGGCGGCCGGGCAGCACGCCGCACCGGAAAAATCCATGCGGGCCGCGGTGCGCGATGCGATGCGCGACCCGAGCTTCGTCTATCTCACCACGGGATTCTTCGTCTGCGGCTTCCACGTCGCCTTCATCGCCACGCACCTGCCCGGCGTCGTCGCCTCCTGCCAGCTGCCGCCTGAAGTCGCGGCCTGGTCGCTGTCGCTCATCGGCCTGTTCAACATCGCCGGCAGCTTCACCGCCGGCTGGGCGATCGGGCGCTGGCGCATGAAGTCGGTGCTGTCGCTGCTGTATGCCGCGCGCGGGCTGGCGGTGATCGCATTCCTCGCCGCGCCGAAGACCACCACCACCTTCATCGTCTTCTCGGTGGCGATCGGCTTCACCTACCTCGCCACGGTGCCGCCGACGGTCGGGCTGGTCGCCAAGCTCCACGGCATGCGCTTCCTCGCCACCCTCTTCGGCATCGTCATGCTGTCGCACCAGATCGGCGGCTTCCTCGGCGCCTGGCTCGGCGGAAAGATGTTCGAGGCGACCGGCGGCTATGAGTGGATGTGGTACGCGGACGTGATGCTTGCCTTTGCCGCCGCGCTGATCCACCTGCCGATCAGCGAAGCACCCAGGTTCAGGTCGGCCGCGGCTGCGGCGTGAGCGGCGCGGGCGCGCGCTTCAGCAGCCCAGCCGGGACGCCAGGTCGAGCAAATCGCCTGCGGTCACGTCGAAGACCGCGTGGGGCCCGGTTTCCTGCCTGCCGTCCAGGCCATACTCGAGCGGCCGCGGCACGTAGGCGGTCTTGAGACCGACGCGCTGCGCGGCTTCGAGATCGCGCGGATGCGCGGCCACCATCATCATCTCGCCCGGCGCCAGGCCGAGCAGGCGCGCGGCGCCCTGGTACACCTCGGGGTCGGGCTTATAGTGGCCGAAGAGCTCCGCGGAGAGCACGCAATCCCAGGCCAGGCCAGCGTTCTTCGCCATGTCGACAAGCAGCGCGATGTTGCCGTTCGACAGCGTCGCGAGGACGTAGCGGCCGCGCAGGCGGTTCAGCCCCGGCACCGAGTCGGGCCACGGCGTCAGGCGATGCCAGGCGTGGTTCAGATGCTGGATCTCCTCCTCGGTCAGTCCGCCCAGCCCGAAAGGCTTCAGCAGATCGTTGAGGATCATGCGGTGAAGAGAATCGATGGGCGTCCAGGGCAGCTTGCCCTTGCGCACGCGGTCCATCGCCGGGTGGTAGCCCGCGCGCCAGGCGTCGGCGAACTTGGGCCAGTCGACGCGCAGGCCTTTTTTCTTCGCCAGCAGCTCGCCTTCGCGGATGACGGCTCCTCGCCAGTCGACCACGGTGCCGAAGACGTCGAAAGTCAGCGCCTTGATCACAGCAGCCGCGCGATGCTGATCACCATCAGCACCATTACCCAGACCACCAGCGCGCGCCAAACCAGGCCCACGGTGCTGTCGAGAAACGGGGCGTCTGCGGGCTCGCTGATGCCGAGCTCCGGACGCGGATGCATGCCGTCGACTTCCTGCACCGGCATGCCGAGCCGGACACCCATCGCGCCGGCGCCGGCGGCGAGCACGATGCCGGCGTTCGGGTCGGGCCAGCCGGGCGCCTGGGTGCGCCAGCAGTAGACCGCGTCCTCGAAATCGCCGACCACGGCAAAGGCCGCCGCGGTCAGCCGCACCGCCGGCCAGTCGAGCACGTAGAACGCCTGCTGCGCGAAACGGCCGAAGGAGCCGAGGCCCTGCCAGCGCGCGGCGAGGAGCGCCGCCAGGCGGTACAGGATCGCGCCGCTTGGCCCCGGCAGCAGCACGTACCACAGCAGCACGCCGAACACGTGGCGGTGGGAAGCGAGCAGCGCCTCCTCGATCGCCAGGCGGATGACCTCCTCGCGCGTGCGCACCACGCCCGAAGCGCCGCGCCATTCGTCGAGCAGGAGCCGCGCGCGCTCGATTTCGCCCGCCTTGATCGCCAGCTGGATGGCGGTGAAGTGATGGCTGAACTGGCGGAAGCCGAGCGTGACGTAGAGCGCGGCGATGTTGAAGGCGAGCGCGAGCAGCGGGTGCAGCGCGTAGAACAAGGCGTGCAGCACAGCGCCCGCCGCCGCCGCCGGTATCACCGCGACCACCCACGCGATGGTCCCGTGGCGGTGCTCGCCGCCGTTGAACGACTGCTCCAGCCAGCCGGCCCAGGCGCCGAGCGCCTCGTTCACGCTCTTGCGGTCGCCGAGCGGCCGCCATTGCTCGATCAGCAGCGCGGCGATGATCGCGATGACGCCCATGGGGTCATTCTAATCAGCAAGCCGGCGGTAGAAGTTGACCAGGATCCCGGCGGTCACGCCCCAGATGTCGCGGCTGCCGTACGGGATGGCGTAAAAGGAGACGGTGCGGCCCTGGAACTCGCGCGTCCTGCGCTGGTGGTTGCGCGCATCGAGCAGGAACGCGAGGGGGACCTCGAACACCTCCTGGACCTCGCGCGGGTCGGGCACCAGCTCGAGCGGCGGCGTCAGCAGGCCGACTACGGGGGTGACGCGGTAGCCGGTGCGCGTCAGGTATTCCGGCAGCCGGCCGATGACCTCGACCTGCCCGGCCTTCAGGCCGATCTCCTCCCCCGCCTCGCGCAGCGCCGTGAACTCCGGGCTCGGGTCCCCGGGCTCGGCACGGCCGCCGGGAAAGCTGATCTGCCCGGAATGGCTGCGCAGCTCGGAGGTACGCTGCGTGAACAGAACCGTCAGGCCGCCGGGGTGCGCGACGACCGGCACCAGCACCGAGGCCGGCGTGAGCACGCCCTCCCTGCCGGCTTGCTCGTCGCCGTATACTGACGGCACCGGAGGGGAGGGGCGCCGTAGCCGCTCCCTCAGCCCGGCTGGATCGAGTTCCACAAAGGAGAAAAAATCATGAAGCAGTTTGCACTGGCCGTCGCTCTGGCTCTCGCCAGCTCGGCCGCGTTCGCCTTCCACTGCCCCGCCGACATGAAGAAGATCGACGAGGCGCTGGCGAAGAATCCGCAGCTCTCAAGCCAGCAGATGGCCGAGGTGACGAAGTACCGTGCGGAAGGTGAGGCGCTCCACAAGGCCGGCAAGCATCAGGACTCGGTCGATACTCTCGCGCGCGCGATGAAGATCCTCAATATCAAGTAATCGCGTCGCATCAGGGCACGAGGATGATCGAGCCGGTCGTCTTCCTGCCCTCCAGATCCCGGTGCGCCTGCTGCGCCTCGGCCAGCGGGTAGCGCCGGGTCGTTTCGATCTTCACCTTGCCCGATTTCACCACCCCGAAGAGCGAGCTCGCGCGCTCGAGCAGGTCGGCGCGGCTCGCGACGTAGGTGGCGAGGGTGGGGCGCGTCACGTAGAGCGAACCCTTGGTCGAGAGGATGCCGAGGTTCACCGGCGGCACCGGCCCCGAGGCGTTGCCGAATGACACCATCAGCCCGCGCGGCCGCAGGCAGTCGAGCGAGCCGTCCCAGGTGGTCTTGCCGACCGCGTCGTAGACCACGGGCAGCTTCTTGCCGCCGGTGATCGCACCGACGCGCTCGACGAAGTTCTCCTTGCTGTAGTTGATCACATGCTCGGCGCCGTGATCCTTGGCGAGCTTCGCCTTCTCCTCGGAGCCGACCGTGCCGATGGTGGTTACGCCTAGCGTCTTCAGCCACTGGCAGGCAATCAGGCCGACGCCGCCGGCGGCGGCGTGCCACAGCACCGTGTCGCCGCGCTTCGCCGGGTAGGTGCTGTGGATCAGGTAATGCACCGTCATCCCCTTCAGCATCATCGAGGCCACCTGCTCGTCGGTGATGCCGTCCGGGATCTTCACCAGGCGATCGGCCGGCACGACGCGCGCTTCGCAGTAAGAGCCGGGCAGCCCGGTGTAGGCGACCCGGTCGCCCTTCTTCAGGTCGGTGACGTTCGGGCCGACCGCCTCGACCACGCCCGCGCCCTCGTTGCCCGCCACCTGCGGCAGCTGCATCGGGTACAGGCCCGAGCGCTGGTAGGTATCGACGAAGTTGACGCCGATCGCGGTGTGGCGCACGCGCGCCTGGCCCGGACCCGGCTCGCCGACCGGCACCTCGTCGAGCTGCAGCACCTCGGGACCGCCGGTCTTGTGGAAACGGATTGCCTTCGGCATCTCACTCTCCTTTCGGGTTCGAATTCTGTCCTGGCGTGACGGAGCGCATAGCCTGCAACGCGGCGCGCTGCAATTCCAGTCCCTGGATCGAGAATTTCACCATGTTGAGGTTCATGTTGAGCCACGCCTCGATCGAGCGCAGGTCGGCAATGCGCTTGTCGAGCTCCTGCGGGTCGAGCGTCGGCATCGCCATGCCCGGCAGCGGCACGCCGAGCGGGCCCCACAGGCGGCGGAACATCTCGAACGGGTCCTGCGGCGGCTTCTGCTCGCTCATGTCGCGTCCTTCGCTTCGGGTTCAAATAGCGCCCTCACCTCGGCCTCGCGGCCCACGGTGTCCTCGTAGCCGAGGTCGATGAGCGCGCGGCAGAACGATTCCTCGAACAGCAGGTAGCTCGCCAGGTTCGAGCCCGAGCGGTTCAGCGCGCCGGTCGGCCGCAGGATGAAGCGCACCGTCGCCGGCAGGTCGTGCAGGAAGCGCGCCGCAATGCGCTCGAGCGGCTGCGACGGCGTGATGTACAGCACCTTCACCGGCCGCAGGCCCGAGTCGGTGAGCCGGTCCGGCGGCACCAGCCGCACGGTGCGGTTGATGCGCTCCAGCCGCTCGATGTCGACCGCCAGGCTGTCGAGGAAAATGCTGTTCAGCGCGTGGCCGGCGATCTGCGCGATCGACGGATAGACGCTGGAGCGCGTCCTCGCCTGATCCATGGTCTGGCGGCCGGTGCCGACGATCAGCACGCGGTCGGCGCCGAGGTGCAGCGCCGGGCTCACCGGCGCGATCTGGCGCATCGAGCCGTCGCCGAAGTACTCGCGGTTCAGCTTCACCGCCGGGAAAATGAACGGCAGCGAGGCCGAGGCGAGCAGGTACTCGAGCTTGAGGCTGACCCCGGCGCCGATGCGCTGGTTGCGCTCCCAGCCCTCGACCCCGCTGCCGCCCTGGAAGAACGACACGCTCTGGCCCGAGGTGTAGCCCGAGGCGGTCACGCATACCGCGTACAGCGCGCCCGAATCGATATGGGTCTGGATCCTCTCAAAATCCAAATTCTTCTCCAGCATCCGCGCGAGCGGCTCGTTGTCGAGCAGCGACACCGGGTTGTTGCGCGACATGAGCATCATCGCGCCGAGCCAGCGCGCACCGCTCCTCAGGATGCGCCAGGCGTCGGTGCGGTAGATGTGCTCGCAGTGCATGTGCTCCCACACCTCGAGCAGGTTGCCGACGGCGCGCGAGAAGTTGTCGGCGAACACCGCGAGGGTGGCGGCGTTGATCGCGCCCGCCGAGGTGCCGCAGACGATGGGGAACGGGTTCTTGACCGGATTGCCGAGGATGTCGCGCACCGCCTTCACCACGCCGACCTGATAGGCGGCGCGCGCGCCTCCTCCGGTCAACACCAGCCCGGCGCGCGGCTTGATCCGGCTCGCCGGGAACGGCGCCACGTTGGTGGCCGCGGTCTCCATTTCCCTCAGAAGAGGCTTTGCTCCTGCCCGCGCGGAGCGTTCGCGTCGGCGACCGTGACCGCGGTCATGTTGACGACGCGGCGCACCGTCGCGGAAGGCGTCAGGATGTGCACCGGGCGCGCCGAGCCGAGCAGGATCGGGCCGATCGTGACGCCGCCGCCGGAGGCCGTCTTCAGCAGGTTGAAGGCGATGTTCGCGGCATCCAGCGTGGGCATCATGAGCAGGTTCGCTTCTCCGCGCAACCGGGAGCGGGGGAACACCCGCAGACGGATCTCCTCCGAGAGCGCGGCATCGCCGTGCATCTCGCCGTCGACCTCGAGTTGGGGGGCGCGCTCGGTGATGAGCTGCAGCGCGCGCCGCATCTTGGCGGCCGAGGGGATGTCGACCGAGCCGAAGTTGGAAGCCGACAGCAGCGCCACCTTGGGGGTGAGGCCGAAGCGCTTCACCTCCTCCACGGCGAGCAAGGCCATCTCGGCGACGTTGTCTGCGTCCGGGTCGGCGGTGACGTACGTGTCGCAGATGAAGACCGTGCGCGTCGGCAGGATCAGGGCATTCATCGCCGCGTAATGGCGCACGCCGGGACGCAGGCCGATCACCTGGTCGACGTAGCGCAGGTGCCCCGCGTGCGTGCCGGAAGTGCCGCACAGCATGCCGTCGACCTCCCCTTTGTACATCATCATCGCGCCGATCAGCGTGTGGCGCAGCCGCATCTCGATGCGCGCGTAGTCGGGCGACACACCCTTTCTCTCGGCGAGCTGCTGGTAGGTGGTCCAGTAGTCACGGTAACGCGGGTCGGACTCCGGGTTCACGATCTCGAATTCCCTTCCCGCGCGCACGCGCAAGCCGAGCCGCTCGAGGCGCTGCTCGATCACCTGCGGCCGTCCGATCAGCGTCGGCTTGGCCAGGCCTTCGTCGATCACGATCTGCACCGCGCGCAGCACGCGCTCGTCCTCGCCTTCCGCGTACACCACGCGCCGCGGCGCCGCTTTCGCCGCGCTGAACAGCGGCTTCATCACCAGGCCCGACTGATAGACGAACTGCGCGAGCGACTCCTGGTAGGCATGCAGGTCGGCGATCGGGCGCGTCGCCACCCCGGAATCCATTGCCGCCTTGGCCACCGCCGGCGCGACGCGCGCGATCAGGCGCGGATCGAAGGGCCGCGGAATGATGTACTCGGGCCCGAAGCTGATCGACTCGATGCCGTAGGCGAGCGCGACCTGCTCCGAGGTCTCGGCCTGGGCGAGCTCGGCGATGGCGTGCGCGGCAGCGAGCTCCATCTCGGTGTTGATGGTGGTGGCGCCGACGTCGAGCGCGCCGCGGAAGATGAACGGGAAGCACAGGACGTTGTTGACCTGGTTGGGATAGTCCGAACGGCCGGTGGCGATGACGCAATCGGGCTTCGCCGCCTTCGCCAGCTCGGGAAGGATCTCGGGCTCCGGGTTGGCGAGCGCGAGGATCAGCGGCCGCTCGGCCATCTTCTTGACCATCGAGGGCTTCAGGACCCCGCCCGCCGACAGCCCGAGGAACACGTCGGCCCCGGCGATCACCTCGTCGAGCGCGCGGGCGCGCGTGTCCTTCGCGTAGCGCTCCTTATCCGGGTCCATCTCCTCGCGCCGGCCCTTGTACACCACGCCCTTGATGTCGGTCACCGTGATGTTGGCGAGCGGCAGGCCCATCTTCACCAGCAGGTCGAGGCAGGCGAGCGCCGCCGCGCCCGCGCCGGAGGTGACGAGCTTCACCTCCTCGATGCGCTTGCCGAGCACCTTCAGGCCGTTGAAGATCGCCGCGGCCACCGTGATCGCGGTGCCGTGCTGGTCGTCGTGGAACACCGGGATCTTCATCCGGCTGCGCAGCTTGCGCTCGATGGTGAAGCACTCCGGCGCCTTGATGTCCTCGAGGTTGATGCCGCCGAAAGTCGGCTCGAGGGCGGCGATGATGTCGACCAGCTTGTCCGGGTCGCGCTCGTCGAGCTCGATGTCGAAGCAATCGATGCCGGCGAATTTCTTGAACAGCACGCTCTTGCCTTCCATCACCGGCTTGGCGGCAAGCGGCCCGATGGCGCCGAGGCCGAGCACCGCGGTGCCGTTGGTCACCACGGCGATCAGGTTCGCGCGCGAGGTCATGTCGAACGCCTGCGCCGGGTCGCGCACGATCTCTTCGCATGCCGCCGCGACGCCGGGCGTATAGGCAAGTCCGAGGTCGCGCTGGTTGGTGAGCTGCTTGGTCGGAAGAACGGAGATCTTGCCCGCGGGCTTGCGCCGGTGATACTCGAGCGCGTTGTTCTTCAGTTGTTCATCCACCAAAAAATTATAATCCGGACCGTCATGCTCAGGCTCACGGCGCGCCGCGCAGCAGAAATCGAACCCTTCGAGGTCATGGACGTGCTCGCGCGCGCGCACGCCCTAGAGGCCGAGGGGCGGCGTGTGGTGCACATGGAGATCGGCGAGCCGGACTTCACCGCCCCTGCGCCGGTGGTCGAGGCGGGCGTGCAGGCCCTGCGCGACGGCCTGACCGCCTACACGGCGACGCTCGGCCTGCCCAAGCTGCGGGAAGCGATTGCCGGGCACTACGCGTCGAAGTTCTCTACTCGAGTAGAGCCTGCGAGAATCGCCGTCACCTCGGGGGCCTCCGGCGGCTTGCTCACCGTCGCGGCGTTGTACGTCGACGCGGGTGACGAGATCCTGGTCCCCGACCCCGGCTACCCGGGGTACCGCCACTTCGTGCGCGCTTTCGAGGGTGTCGCGCGCACGCTCCCGGTCTCGGCAGCCGGGAATTTCCAGCCGACGCTCGAGATGGTGCGCGCGGCATGGGGCCCGCGCACCAAGGGCTTGCTTCTGGGCTCGCCGTCGAATCCCACGGGTACTCTGATTGAACGATCCGAGTTGGCACGGATCGCGGAGTTCATCGCCGAGCGCGGCGGCGTGCTGCTGGTCGACGAGATTTACCAGGGCCTGGTGTACGGCACCGAGCCCTGGAGCGCCCTGGGCTTGCCGGGCGAAGTGGTGCTGATCAACAGTTTTTCGAAGTACTTCTGCATGACCGGCTGGCGGCTCGGCTGGGTGGTGCTGCCGCAGAGCGCGGTGCGCGGCTTCGAGAAGCTGGCGCAACACCTGTTCATCTCCGCACCGGCCCCCTCGCAGCACGCCGCCTGCGCGGCGTTTCTGCGCGAGACTGTTTCCATTCTGGAAGGGCGAAGAAGCGAATTCGCAAGACGGCGCGACTTCCTGGTCCCGGCGCTGCGCCGCGCGGGACTGTCGATCCCGGCGGAGCCGCAAGGCGCGTTCTACGTGTACGCCGATTGCGGCGGCGACGCCAGGCGCTTCAGCCTCGAGCTGCTGCAGGAGCAAGCCGTCGCCGCCACGCCCGGCGTCGATTTCGGCGCGAACGGCACGGCGCGCTTCGTGCGCTTCGCCTATACGCGCAGCATGGACGACCTCGAAGAGGCCGCCGCGCGCATCACACGCTTTGTTTCTTCGCCTTCTGCCTGAGCCCCTCGAGGCGCGTGCGCTCGGCGAGCACCTTCGCCGCGTACTGCGCCGTCGGCTCGTCGTAGGCGCCGGCGTACATCTGCAGCGCCGCCTCGGTGTCGCCGAAGCGGCGCAGGTACTCGCGCAGGATCCGAGCGCCGACCACGATGTTGACCTCGGGCTCGAGCACCGCGGTCTCGCCGCCATGGTCGCTTAGCTTGTCGAGATGGAACTTGGGCATCACCTGCATCAGACCCTTGGCGCCCACCTGGCTCTCCGCCACCGGGTTGTAGCGCGATTCGACGGCCATCACGGCGAGGATGAGCAGCGGGTCGACCGCGTATTGATCGCCGGCGCGATAGGCCGTCGCGACGAACCCGCCCACCGCCTGCTCGGAGACGCGGTAGCGCTTGGCGATGAACTCGGTCACGAGACGCTGCTCGCGCTCGCGCGGGGTTTCTGCCGCCGACTGGATCGGGCCCGCAACGATGCGCGCGGTCTTCATGGCGTCCCCGTCCAGGCCGGGAAGAGCCTTGACGGAGGAATCGCGCGGCAGCGGCAGGAAAACAACCCCCGCCAGCGCAGCCACCCCGACCATGGCCAGCAGGGTCTTGGCCGATTCGTAAGCGCGAACCGCAGCGGCGCAAAGCACCAGCGTCGAAGCGTTCATGTACACCTCCGGCTTGTTGCGACTTGGGACGAAGCTTGCCTTAGAAACCGGCCAGAAGTGCTTGCGGCTTTGTTTTGCCGCCAGCACAAATGCTGTGATGCAGCATATTGGCATTCTCTGAAGAAATAGCAATATTGTCAATAACTTCTGAAGTTGATGCACCGCGGAATTATAGTTTGCGAAAGGCTTGTTTCGACAATTGTTTTCAAGTTCGCATGGACTCCGCGGTGGCGTCGGTAAAATTCCCCTGCAGTAGGTTCCGGCGCCGGCCGGAATCGGTGAAGCCTCGCGGACCGGCCTAAGTCTCCGATCTTGGGCCGATGGACCAAGCCGGTCCGCTGAGCTTCGAGGGCCGGCGGGGGGCTGGCGCCCCTCGCCTCATTTCCCTCGGGTCCCGGTTACGGCCGGGAACCGGTGGGAAACGGCCATGCGGCCGCTGGATTCAGCGCGGTTCGCGCGCCGGGAGTCGCAGCGGTGGACGGCGGTGAAGCAGGTGCAGGTGCCGGTGCCGTCGGTGCCGCAGGGCTGGCCTGAGTTGTGGCGGCTTGCTTCGCCTTTTTCTTCTTACCCGCCTTTTTCTTGTTCTTGGCGGATTTCTTTTTAACTGCCGCCTTTTTCTTACCAGCTCTCTTCAATGACTTCTTCTTCTTTTTTGATGCTTTCTTCTTTTTCTTTTTCTTTCCGCCTTTTTTCGCTTTTTTCTTCGCCATTCTCAATCTCCTTCAAGGTTGTTGAACAAAAGAAGCCCGGCCCTGCCGGCCCGGACTATCCAACCGCCGACGGCGGCTTTCCCGCGCCGGCATGCTGAATTGGGTGCATCGCGCTTCTTGACGCGACGTCATGATAGAGGATGTCGGGGTCGAGCCGGATGCCGCCCTCCCAGGTGACCGTCGCCGTGTGCGGGTCGACGCTGACCTTTTCGAACTCGCGCACGTCGCGCCACAGCTTGAAGGCGCCGATCTCGAGGAGATTGCCGAGGAACACGCTGCCCTCGAGGCCGTCCTCGAAACGCAGCCACAGCCGGTAGTCCTCTTCCGCCTTGCACGCGGTCACTCGGTGCATCTCGCTCCAGTGCTCTTGCACGGTTTCATCCCCCTGGTCTAGTCCCAACTCAGCGCGCCGCCGGTCTGGTACTCGATGACGCGGGTTTCGAAGAAATTGCGCTCCTTCTTGAGGTCGATCATCTCGCTCATCCACGGGAACGGGTTGGCCGCCCCCGGATAGAGCGCGTCCAGCCCGATCTGCTGGCAGCGCCGGTTGGCGATGAAGCGCAGGTACTCCTTGAACATCGGCGCGTTCAGCCCCAGCACGCCGCGCGGCATGGTGTCCTCGGCATAGCGGTACTCGAGCTCCACCGCGCGGCGGAACAGCTCCACCATCTCCTCGCGGAACTGCGCCGTCCACAGGTGCGGGTTCTCGAGCTTGATCTGGTTGACCAGGTCGATGCCGAAATTGCAGTGCATCGACTCGTCGCGCAGGATGTACATGTACTGCTCGGCCGCCCCGGTCATCTTGTTCTGCCGCCCGAGCGACAGGATCTGCGTGAACCCGACGTAGAAGAACAGGCCTTCCATCAGGCAGGAGAAGACGATCAGGCTGCGCAGAAGAGCCTGGTCGCTCTGTGTCGTGCCGGTGACGAACGCCGGATCGGTCAGCGTGTCGATGAACGGCACCAGGAACTCGTCCTTCTCGCGGATCGAAGGGATCTCGTGGTAGGCGTTGAATACCTCGCCCGCGTCGAGGTCGAGGCTCTCGACGATGTACTGGTAGGCATGGGTATGGATCGCCTCCTCGAACGCCTGGCGCAGCAGGTACTGCCGGCACTCCGGGGCCGTGATGTGGCGGTAGGTGCCGAGCACGATGTTGTTGGCGGCGAGCGAGTCTGCGGTGACGAAGAATCCCAGGTTGCGCTTCACCAGCCTGCGCTCGTCCTCGGTGAGGCCGCCGGGATCCTTCCACAGCGCGATGTCGCGGCTCATGTTGATCTCCTGCGGCATCCAGTGGTTGGCGCAGGCGGCGAGGTATTTCTCCCAGGCCCACTTGTACTTGAACGGCACCAGCTGGTTGACGTCGGCCTTGGAGTTGATGACCCTCTTGTCCTCGACCGTCACCCGGCGGAAGGCCTCGCCCGCCGGCACGCGCTCTTCGGTGCCGGCGCTGGACGGGACAAAGCCCTGGGTGGGCTGCACGGCGAGTTCCTCGTATTTGAGCATCGCGCCCGCCTCCCTATCTCTCGTTCTTGTTGGTGCGAAGCGCCTGCGCCAGCAGCAACGCCTTCAGGCTGGGCGTTTCGGGCGTCGGCGCCGGGTAGTTGAATTCCGGCCGGTATTCGCGCGCGATCTGCCGCTCGACGGCCTCGCGCTGCGCCGCAGTGGAAAAGGACATTTCGTACGTCGCGACGTAGAGGTTCCAGTCGGTGCCGGCGATCGCGAGCCACTCGCGGTAACGCGGATGCCCGCCGAGGAGCTGGCGCGCCGAGAAATCCTCCGCCCGGCCGAAGTGGAGCGCGCGGAAGGTGAGAAGGCGCCAGCCGGGCACCATCACCGCGTACAGCCCGGCGCCGCGCGGCGCCGACCACAGCGGCAGGAGGAACGGCCCGGCGAAGGCGCGGCCGGCGAGCGTGATCACTGGCAGGCCTCGCAATCCGGCGTGTCGACAGAGCAGAACTTGGGTTCTTCGGCGCCTGCAGTCGGCACCGCGTTCAACTGGCCCGCCTTGACCGTTGATTTCTCCGCATGCGTCGCGCCCATCGCCCGCAGGTAGTAGGTGGTCTTCAAGCCACGGATCCAGGCGAGCTTGTAGGTCTCGTCGAGCTTCTTGCCGGAGGCGCCCGCCATGTAGATATTGAGCGACTGCGACTGGTCGATCCATTTCTGCCGGCGCGCCCCGGCCTCGACCAGCCATTTCGGCTCGACCTCGAACGCCGTCGCATAGAGCCGGCGCAGCGCCGCCGGCACCCGGTCGATGCGCGCCAGGTTGCCGTCGAAGTACTTCAGGTCGGCGATCATCACCTGGTCCCACAAGCCGGCCTGCTTCAGGTCGGTCACCAGGTACTCGTTCACCACGGTGAACTCGCCCGACAGGTTCGACTTCACGAACAGGTTCTGGAAAGTCGGCTCGATCGACGCCGACACGCCGACGATATTGGCGATGGTGGCCGTGGGCGCGATGGCGATGCAGTTGGAGTTGCGCATGCCGTGGCGCTGGATGCGCGCGCGCAGCGCGTCCCAGTCGAGCTGCGATGAGCGGTCGAGCTCGACGTAGCCGCCGCGCTCGGCGGCAAGCAGATCCAGCGTGTCGCAGGGCAGGATGCCGCGCTCCCACAGCGAGCCGGGGAACGTCGAGTAGCGGCCGCGCTCCTCGGCCAGCTCGGTGGAGGCCCAGTACGCCGCGTACGCGACCATTTCCATCGAGCGGTCGGCGAATTGCATGGCCTCCTGCGAGGCGTAGGCAATGCGCAGCCGGTGCAGGCAGTCCTGGAAGCCCATGATGCCGAGGCCGACCGGGCGGTGGCGCTTGTTGGAGTCATGCGCCTTCTTGACCGCGTAATAGTTGATGTCGATGACGTTGTCCAACATCCGCATCGCGGTCGAGATGGTTTTTCTTAATTTGGAAAAGTCCAGACCCTTTTCGGTCATGTGCGCGA
>DATILQ010000237.1:0-22791 GCA_035476235.1 Burkholderiales bacterium | reverse complement strand
CCTTTTTTATCCTTTCAAGTTCCTTTCCGTCCGGTTGCCGCGAATGCGTTTTGGAAAACATTTCGACCTGCTGGTCGATCGCGGTGTTGAAGAACATCGCGAGGATGGTCGGCGCCGGGCCGTTGATGGTCATCGACACCGAGGTCGCGGCATCGCACAGGTCGAATCCCGAATAAAGCACCTTCATGTCGTCGAGCGTCGCGATGGAGACGCCAGAGTTGCCGACCTTGCCGTAGATGTCGGGCCGCTCGTCCGGGTCGAAGCCATAGAGCGTCACCGAGTCGAAGGCGGTCGACAGGCGCTTCGCGGGCAGGTCCTTCGACAGCAGGTGGAAGCGCCGGTTGGTGCGGAAGGGACTCCCCTCGCCGGCGAACATGCGCGTCGGGTCCTCGTTCTCGCGCTTGAAGTGGAACACCCCGGCGGTGAATGGAAACTCGCCCGGCAGGTTCTCGCGCAGGCGCCAGCGCAGCAGCTCGCCGTGATCCTCGAATTTCGGCAGCGCCACCTTGGGAACCTGGGTGCCCGACAGCGACGCGCTCCTGAGAGCGGTGCGGATTTCCTTGCCGCGGACTTTCACGACGTGCTCGTTGCCGGAATAGGTCTGCAGCGTCTCGGGCCAGGAATCAAGCAGCGCCTTCGCGTCCGCATCGAGCGATCTTTGCGCGAGCAGGGCCTCTATTTCCGGCAGCTCTTTTCCGAGCATCGCCCGGGTTGCCGCGAGCTGCTGCCTTTCGCGCGCGATTCTCGACTGCTGAAAGGCAGACTGGTGATACGCCCTGACCGCTTCCGCTATCTCGGCGAGATAGCGCTGGCGCTGAGGCGGGACGATGACGTTCACGCCCGAAGGGACCTTGGCGTCCAGCCTCGGCAGGCGGCCGGGCTTGAGCTTCAGCCCCTTCTCGGCAAGCCTGGCGGCGATGGCCTGGTACAGGGCGGTAACGCCGTCGTCGTTGAAGCGCGAGGCGATGGTGCCGAACACCGGCATCTGCTCGGCGCTCGCGCCGAAGAGCTGGCGGTTGCGCTGGACCTGCTTGCGCACGTCGCGCAGCGCGTCCTCCGCGCCCTTGCGGTCGAACTTGTTGATCGCCACGAAATCGGCGAAGTCGAGCATGTCGATCTTCTCGAGCTGGCTCGCGGCGCCGAACTCCGGCGTCATCACGTAAAGCGAAACGTCGACATGCGGCACGATGGCCGCATCGCCCTGGCCGATGCCCGCCGTCTCGACGATGATCAGCTCGAAGAGCGCCGCCTTGCACGCGGCAATGGCGTCACCGAGCGCAGCCGACAGCGAGCTCCCCGTCTCGCGCGTGGCGAACGAGCGCATGAAGATCCCCGGTTGGTGGATCGCATTCATGCGGATGCGGTCGCCCAGCAACGCGCCGCCGGTCTTCCTGCGCGTCGGGTCGACCGACAGCACCGCGATGCGCAGATCGTCGCCCTGATCGAGGCGAAAGCGCCGCACCAGCTCGTCGGTCAGCGAAGATTTGCCTGCACCGCCCGTGCCGGTGACGCCAAGAACGGGTACTACCTCTGTCTTCTCTTTAGGCAGTAAATCCTTGGCTTTTGAAACACCCGTTTCGAGAGCGGTAATCGCCTGGGCCAGCGCGCGCAGATCGCCCTTCTTCAACTCCTTGGGCGCGTACTGCGTCGGATCGAAATCGCAGCGCGCGAGCATGTCGTTGATCATGCCCTGCAGCCCCAAGCGCTGCCCGTCCTCGGGCGAGTAGATGCGCGCGACGCCGCAGTCCTCCAGCTCCTTGATCTCGGCCGGCACGATGACGCCGCCGCCGCCGCCGAAGACCTTGATGTGCTCGCCGCCGCGCTCCCGCAGCAGGTCGAGCATGTACTTGAAGAACTCGATGTGCCCGCCCTGGTAGGAGGAGACGGCGATGCCCTGCACGTCCTCCTGCAGCGCGGCGCGAACGATCTCCTCGACCGAGCGGTTGTGCCCGAGGTGGATCACCTCGGCGCCCGAGGCCTGCAGGATGCGCCGCATGATGTTGATCGACGCGTCGTGGCCGTCGAACAGGCTCGCCGCGGTGACGAAGCGGATCTTGTGCTTCGCCTTGTAGACGAGCTTGGCTGAGTCCGACAGGTCGGTCATCGCGCTAGCCTAGTTTACGTTTACGTAAACGTCAATCTCGGAACGACGGGTCCTTCGCCTCCACCAGCCGGACCATTGCCGCGAACACGTCGTCGCAGGTGCGCTTCTCCGCGATGCTCGATTCGCGCACCGCCTGCCGCAGCGCCTCGGGCCGGATGGGATTGGGCGCGCCGGCGGCGCTCGTGGCGATCTGCAGGTCGCAGGCGCGCTGCAGGGTCCATAGCACCTGGAAAGCCTCCGGCACGCTCGGCCCCCAGGCGAGCAGGCCGTGATTGCGCAGGATCACGGCCGGCTTGTCGCCGATGTCGCGGACCAGGCGCTCCTTCTCGCCGGGATCGACCGTGATGCCCTCGAAGTCGTGGTAGGCGACCCGGCCGTAGAGCATCGCGCCGTAGAAATTGTCGTGCGACAGCCCGTCCTTGAGGCCCGCTACCGCGCAGCCGGTCGTAGTGTGCGTGTGCATCACGCAGTGCGCGTTCTCGATCGCGCCGTGGATCGCCGAATGGATCACGAAGCCGGCCTGGTTCACCGGCCAGCGCGACTCGCGCAGCGGATGGCCGTCGATGTCGATCAGGACCAGGTTCGAAGCCGTGATCTCGCTGTAATGCAGCCCGAAGGGATTGATGAGAAAGCGCACTTGCGGCCCCGGGACGCGCAGCGTGATGTGGTTGAAGATCATCTCGGTCCAGCCGAGCCTGTCGAACACGCGGTAGCACGCCGCCAGCTCGACGCGCGCCTTGCGCTCGGCCTCGCTCATCGGCAGTGCCCGCGACGCGCGCACCGCCTTTTCCCTGTAGATGCTCATGGCTTCGAGTTTACTCTGGTGACAAAGACTAGAGCAGCACCGGCCGGTCGGGCAGCTCGTTCACCCGGCTGCCCGGGAAATGCCGCGCCAGATGCCGCGCCACCGCGCGGATTCCGTCGGTGACCGCCTTTTCATGGTTTCCCTGCCTGAGCTGCGCTTCCATCGCGCGGCAGATCTCCTCCCATTGCGCTCCGGTCTTGGCGTGGATGCCACGGTCGGCGACGATCTCCACGTCGCGCTCCGCGAGCAGCAGGTAGATCAGCACGCCGTTGTTGTGCTCGGTATCCCAGACCCGAAGCCGGGAGAAGACTTCCAGGGCGCGCTCACGCGCGCTCTGGCCGCGCAAAAGCCCGGCCACGTCGAGCGCGCTCTCCACGGCGAAGCGGATTTGCCCGGCGTGCGTGCGCTCGGCTTCGCGGATGGCTGTCTCGATGGCGTCGAGGCTCCCCCGCGGAAACGCGCGCCGCGCCGCGCCGGGAAGGACGCAAAGATGCCGTGCAATGCGGGCGAGATCCATGTCACCAGCGCCCTGACGCGCCGCCGCCGCCGAAGCTGCCGCCGCCCCCGCTGAATCCGCCGCCGCCGCCGAAGCCGCCGCCGCCGAAGCCGCCGGGAAAGCCGCCGTAATAGCCGTAACCGCGCCCCCCGCCGAGCAGCGTGAACAGGAATGCAATCACTCCCGCGAAGAGCGCGACCGCCATCGCGCCGACGAGCAGCCACGCCAGCGCGCCGACGAGTCCGCCCGTGATGGCGCCGCCGAGAACCCGGCCGAGCAGCGCGCGCAGCAGGCCTCCGGCCACCAGCGCGAGAATCAGCAGGACTGGTAGCGCTTGCCCGACATTGCCACCTTCGAAGCGTGCCGCTTCTTTCGGCGCGGGCAGGGACTCGCCCTCTATGACGCCCATCATCGCGTCCACGCCGGCGCTGACGCCGCCGTAGAAATCGCCGTCGCGAAAGCGCGGCGCGATGATCTCGCGAATGATGCGGCGGGCGGTGGCGTCGTTGAGCGCGCCTTCCAGCCCGTAGCCGACCTCGATGCGCACCGCGCGGTCGTCCTTGGCGACGATGAGCAAGGCGCCGTCGTCGACCTTCTTGCGACCCAGCTTCCACTGCTCGGCGACGCGCAACGAGTACTGCTCGATCGGCTCTGGCGCCGTGCTCGGCACCATCAGCACGGCGATCTGAGCGCCCTTGCGCAGCTCGAATTCCCTCAGCTTGCGCTCAAGAGCCGCCCGCTGCTCGCTGGTGAGCGTGCCGGTCCGATCGACGACCTGCGCCGTAAGCGGCGGGACGGCAACCTGCGCCCACCCGGTTGCACACAGAAACGAAAGGAGGAGAACAGCTCTGATCACTTATTCTTCGTTCCAAAATCCACGCGCGGCGGCTTGGCGATCTCCTGCTCGTTTTCCACCGTGAAATTCGGCTTGGGCTTGAAGCCGAACAGCATGGCGGTCAGGTTGCTCGGAAACGAGCGCACCGTCACGTTGTACTCCTGCACCGCCCTGATGTAGCGGTTGCGCGCCACGGCAATGCGGTTCTCGGTGCCTTCGAGCTGCGCCTGCAGGTCGCGGAAATTCGCGTCCGACTTGAGCTGCGGATAGGACTCGGCGACCGCCAGCAGGCGCGAGAGCGCGCCGCCAAGCTCGCGCTGCGCGGCCTGGAACCTGGCGAAGGCTTCCGGGTTGTCGACGAGCTCCGGCGTCGCCTGGATCGATCCCGCGCGCGCGCGCGCCTCGGTGACCTGGGTCAGCACCTGCTGCTCCTGCTGGGCAAAGCCCTTCACCGTGTTGACGAGGTTCGGCACCAGGTCGGCGCGGCGCTGGTACTGGTTCAGCACCTCCGCCCAGGCCGCCTTGACCTGCTCGTCCCTGCGCTGCAGCTCGTTGTAGCCGCAGCCGGACAAGAGCAGGGTACAGAGCGCCGCAACTGCTATCCCGAATCCACGCATGGTTTTCTCCTTGCCTAGGCGGGGAATCGCCGCCCGAGGTCGCGCAGCACTTCCCGCGCGCAATTATGCCCCGGCGCGCCGGTCACGCCGCCGCCGGGATGCGCGCCGGAGCCGCACAGGTACAACCCTTCCAGGGGAGCACGGTAATCGGCGTAACCGAGCAGCGGCCGCGCCGACCAGAGCTGATCCAGCGTGAGCGCACCGTGGAAGATGTCGCCGCCGACCAGGCCGAAGTCGCGCTCGAGGTCGGCGGGCGACAGCGCGCTGTAGGCGATCAGGCTGGCGCGGAAGCCGGGCGCGTGCGACTCGATCACGTCGAAGATGCGCTCGACCGCTTCCTGCTTGCGCAGGTTCCAGTCGGCCTCGGGCGCGAAATGCTGGCAGAACAGGCTCGCGACATGCGCGCCCCTGGGCGCCAGCGTATCGTCGAGCGTGCTCTGGATCACCATCTCGACGATCGGCGAGCGCGAGATGCCATCCTGGCGCGCATCGAGATAGGCGCGGTCCATGTACGCGAGCGACGGCGCCATGATGATGCCCGAGGCATGGTGCGGTCCCGGCTCCGGATGGCAGGCGAAGCGCGGCAGTGCCGACAGCGCGACGTTCATGCGAAAGCTCGCCGAGGCGCATTTATAGCGCTGCATCCGGGCGACGAACTCCGGCGGCAGGCTGCTCCGGTCCACCAGGTCGAGATAGAGCAGCTTGGGGTTTACGTTGGCCACGACCGCGCGCGCCGCGATCTTGCGCTCGTCCTCCAGCATCACCATCCCCTGCCCGACGCGGACCACGCGCGCATTGCACTCGATGTCGACGCCGTGGCTGCGCGCCTCGGCCGCGAGCGCCTCGCTGATCGCTCCCATGCCGCCGATCGCGTGTCCCCACACGCCGCGCTTGCCGTTGACCTCGCCGAACGAATGGTGAAGCAGCACGTACGCCGTTCCGGCGTGGTAAGGGCTCGCGTAATTCCCAACCACCGCGTCAAAGCCGAACGCCGCGCGGATGCCGTCCGACTCGAACCACTGCTCGAGGAGCTCGGCGGCGCTGCGCGTGAAAAATGAAAGGAGATCGCGCCGCGCCTCCATGTCGAGCGCCTTGAGCAGCCTGCCCGCCTTCAGGGCGCGCAGCAGGTCGAGCCAGCCGCCGCCGACGTTCGGTGGACATTGCAGCGCCAGCTCGCGCAGCGCGTCCGCGACGCGCTGCAGGACCGCCCAGTAGCGCGGCAGCTGCTCGGCGTCGCGCGCCGAAAAGCGCGCCAGCTCGCGCCGCGTGGCTTGCAGGCCGCCAACCTTCAGATAGCCGTTTTCGAGCGGCAGGAAGTTGGCCAGCGGGCGCTCGACGATGCGCAGGCCATGCTCCGCGAGGCGCAGGTCGCGGATCACCTTGGCCTGCAACAGGCTGACGGTGTAAGCCGCAACCGAGTTGCGGAACCCGGGATGGAACTCCGCGCTGGCTGCCGCGCCGCCGACGGCGGCGCGCCGCTCCAGCACTTTTACCTTGAGGCCGCCCTTCGCCAGATAGCAGGCACAGGTGAGGCCGTTGTGCCCGGCGCCGATGACGACTGCATCGTAGCGCTGCACCTCGGCTCACTCGACCGTGACGGACTTCGCCAGATTTCTCGGTTTATCGACGTCCGTGCCGCGAACGAGGGCCGCGTGGTAGGCGAGCAGCTGCAGCGGCACGACGTGCAGGATCGGCGACAGCAGCCCGTAGTGCTCAGGCAGCCGCACCACGTTCACGCCGGTCGAGGTGGCGATATGCGTGTCGGCATCGGCGAACACGTACAGCTCGCCGCCGCGCGCCCGCACTTCCTGCATGTTCGATTTGAGCTTCTCGAGCAGCGCGTCGTTCGGTGCCACCGTCACGACGGGCATGTCTCCCGTGACCAGCGCGAGCGGGCCGTGCTTCAGCTCGCCGGCGGCGTAGGCTTCGGCGTGGATGTAGGAGACTTCCTTCAGCTTCAGCGCCCCCTCGAGCGCGATCGGGTAGTGCAGCCCGCGGCCGAGGAACAGCGCGTGCTCTTTCTTCGCGAAGCGCTCGGCCCAGGCCATGACCTGCGGCTCGAGCGCGAGCACCGCGGCGAGCGCCGTGGGCAGGTGCCGCAAGCGCTTGAGATGCGCGGCCTCCTCGTCGGCGCCGAGGCGCCCGCGGACCTTGGCCAGGGTCAGGGAAAGGAGAAACAGGGCGATCAGCTGCGTGGTGAAGGCCTTGGTCGAGGCGACGCCGATCTCGGCCCCGGCATGCGTGAGGAAGGCGAGACGCGTCATGCGCATCATTGCGCTGGTCGCGACGTTGCAGACGGCGAGCGTCCTGCCGTGCCCCAGCGCCTGGGCGTGCTTCAACGCCGCCAGGGTATCGGCGGTTTCGCCCGATTGCGACACCAGCGTGACCAGCGTACGCGGGTTGGGGACGCTCGAGCGGTAGCGGTATTCGCTCGCGATCTCGACGTTGCAGGGCAGTCCTGCCAGCGCCTCGATCCAGTGCCGCGCCACCAGACCGGCGTGGTAGCTGGTGCCGCAGGCGAGGATCAGTACCGAGTCCACCTCGGTAAGCTGCTCTTGCGCCTGGCTGCCGAAGAGCGCCGGCGTGACCCCCGCCACCGACTCGAGCGTGTCCGAGACCGCGCGCGGCTGCTCGAAGATCTCCTTCTGCATGAAGTGGCGATAGGGACCCAGCTCGGCCGCGGCGCTGGCGGTCTTCACCGTGCGCACCTCGCGCGGCGCGGCGCGGCCGTCGCGGTCGACGGCGCGCCAGCCCTCCCGGTCGATGGAAACCACGTCGCCGTCCTCGAGGTAGGCGATGCGCTCGGTCGTGCCGGCAAGCGCGAGCGCGTCGGAGGCGAGGAAGAATTCCTTTTCCCCGACTCCCACCACCAGCGGGCTGCCGGAGCGCGCGCCGACCACGCGGTGCGGTTCCTTGCTGGCCAGCACCGCAATGGCATAAGCCCCGGCGAGGCGCTTCACCGCCGCGCGCACTGCTTCCGCCAGGTCGCCGTGGTAGAGGCTGTGCACGAGGTGCGCGATGACCTCGGTATCGGTCTGGCTGTCGAAGCGGTACCCGGCCGCCCGCAGCTCGGCGCGCAGCTCTTCGTAGTTTTCGATGATGCCGTTGTGCACCAGCGCGATTTCCCCGTGCGAGACGAGGGGGTGCGCGTTCTCGGTCGCCGGCGCCCCGTGCGTCGCCCAGCGCGTGTGGGCGATACCCGTCGCGCCTTCGAAGCGTTTTTCGCCCACTTGAATTGCCAGGTCTGCGACGCGCGCGACGCTGCGCACGCGCCCGATCTCGCCGTCGGAGACCACGGCCACGCCGCAGGAGTCGTAGCCGCGGTACTCGAGCCGGCGCAGGCCTTCGACGAGGACCGGGACGATGTCGCGCCGCGCCGCCGCGCCGACGATGCCGCACATGATCTCAGCCTTTCTTTCGCGGCGGTTTCCAGGACGGGATCGACACCTGCCTGGCGCGCGCCACGGTGAGCTGTCCCGGCGGCGTGTCCTTGCTGATGGTCGAGCCGGCGCCGATATAGGAGCCGCGCGCGATGCGCACCGGCGCCACCAGCGTCGCGTCCGAGCCGATGAAGCAGTCGTCCTCGATCACGGTACGGTGCTTCGCGGCGCCGTCGTAGTTGCAGGTGATGGTTCCTGCCCCCACGTTCACGCGGCTGCCGACCTCGGAGTCGCCGAGGTACGAGAGGTGGTTCGCCTTGGAGCCGGCGCCGAGCCGGCTCGCCTTCACCTCAACGAAGTTTCCGACATGCACGTCCTCGGCCAGGCGGGCGCCGGGCCGCAGACGCGCGAACGGCCCGACGCGGCAACGCTCGCCGAGCTCGGCGTCGTCGAGATGCGAGAAGGCGAGCACCTCGGTGCCGGCGCCGATGCTGACGTTTTTCAGCACGCAGTTCGGTCCGACCCGAACGTGGTTGCCGAGGGTCACCCGGCCCTCGAACACGCAGTTGACGTCGATCGCGACGTCGCGGCCGCACTCGAGCGCGCCGCGCACGTCGATGCGCGCCGGGTCGGCCAGCGTCACGCCGGCGTCGAGCAGCCGCCTCGCTTCGCGCCCCTGGCAGACGCGCTCCAGCGCGGCGAGCTCCTGCATGGAATTGACGCCGGCGACTTCCCATGGATCCTCGACCTTGACGGCGACCACCGGCACGGCCTCGGCCACGGCGAGCGCCACCAGATCGGTGAGGTAATACTCCTTCTGCGCATTGTCATTGCCGATCTTCGACAGCCATGGCGCGAGCCGCCGCGCGCTCAGGCAAAAAAAACCTGCATTGACCTCGCGGATGGCGAGCTCCCTCGCCGTGGCGTCCTTTTGCTCGACGATGCGCGCGACGCGCTGCGCGCCGTCGCGCACGATGCGGCCATAGCCCGAAGGATCGGCGAGCTCGGCGGTGAGCATGGCGAAGCTCCCGCGCGCGCCATCGAGCAGGCGCTTCAAGGTCGCGGGCCGCACCAGCGGCACGTCGCCGTACAGGATCAGCACGTCCGCGTCGAGTGCAACATGCGGCAGCGCCTGCCTCACGGCGTGGCCGGTGCCGAGCTGCTCGGCCTGCAGCACCCAGTCGACGCCGGAATCCGGAAAGGCCGCGCGTACTTTGTCGGCGTCATGGCCATGCACCACGAAAATCTTGCGCGGTGCGAGCGCGCGCGCGGCGTCGATCACGTGGGCGAGCAGCGGCCGGCCGGCAAGCGGATGCAGCACCTTGGGAAGCTCCGAGCGCATGCGCTTGCCCAAGCCGGCGGCCAGTACGATCACGTCGAGCGGCATCCCGCGGATTCTAGGCTAATATTGTTTTTCCGGAGGAGAACGACATGAGACCGCTGGCAGGCGGATGCATTGCAATCGCGCTCGGCCTCGCCGCCGGGCAGGCGCTCGCTCAGGACAGCTGCTCGAATCGCGGCGATCTCGACCTGCTTTACTGCGACGAGAACAAGGACCTCGTCGCCGATGCGCCGAAAGATCCGAAAAAGTTCAGAAACCCGTCCACGCTGGTCTTCACCTACACCCCGGTGGAGGATCCCGCGGTGTACGAGAACGCCTTCAAGCCATTTACCGACTACCTGTCGAAGTGCACCGGCAAGCGCGTGGTGTTCTACCAGGTGCAGTCGAACGCGGCGGAAATCGAGGCGATGCGCTCCGGGCGCCTGCACGTCGGCGGCTTCTCCACCGGACCGACGAACTTCGCCGTCAACCTCGCCGGCGCCGTGCCTTTCGCCGTCAAGGGAAATGCGAACGACTGGCAGGGGTATCAGCTGATCTTCGTGGTGCGCAAGGACAGCCCTTACCAGAAGCTCGCCGACCTGAAGGGCAAGAAGGTAGCGCACGTGCAGCCTTCCTCCAACTCGGGAAACCTGGCGCCGCGCGTGCTGTTTCCGAAAGAGGGCCTGGTCCCCGACCGGGACTACAAGGTGCTCTATTCGGGCAAGCACGACCAGACGGTGATGGGCGTTCTCTCCGGTGACTTCGATGGCGGCCCGGTGGCCTCCGACGTGTTCAAGCGCATGATCGACCGCGGACAGATAAAAGCCGAGGACTTCCGCATCCTGTATCGCAGCCAGACGTTTCCGACGTCGGCGTTTGCGTACGCGCACGACCTCGAGCCGAAGCTGCGCGACACGCTGCTCAAGTGTTTCTACGATTACCGCTTCCCTGCCGAGATGCAAAAGGCGTTCGACGGCGCGGACCGCTTCTTCCCGATCAATTACAAGGAGCACTGGGCCCTGGTGCGGCAGGTCGCCGAAGGCAGCGGCGAGAAATTCAACAAGGCGGCGTACGACGCTCTCGCCAGGAAGGAAGCCGAAGCGGCCGCAAAAGGCAAGAAATAGCGTGAGCGCGGCGCTTTCGGTCCGGGGACTCGTCAAGGAGTACGTCCCCGGCAAGCCGGTGCTGCGCGGCATCGATCTGGATTTCGAGGCGCGCGGCATCAGCGCGGTCATCGGCCCCTCGGGGACCGGCAAATCGACCCTGATCCGCTGCATCAACCGGCTGGTGGAGCCCACCGCCGGGCAAGTGATTTTCGAAGGCAGGGACCTCGTCAAGCTGAGCAGGGCGGAACTCAGATCCGCACGGCGACGGATCGGCATGGTGTTCCAGGAGTACAACCTGGTCGAGCGCCTGAGCGTGATGGAGAACCTGCTGTGCGGGCGGCTCGGGTATGTCTCGCCGCTGAAAGCGTGGCTGCGCCGCTACCCCGGGGGCGACATCGCCCGGGCGTTCGAGCTGCTCGATATCGTCGGGCTGGGCGACTTCGCGCAGGCTCGCGCCGACAGCCTTTCCGGCGGACAGCGCCAGCGCGTCGGCATCGCGCGCGCGATGATGCAGGAGCCCAGGCTGCTGCTCGCGGACGAGCCCACCTCCTCGCTCGACCCCAAGACCTCCGTCGAGATCATGGGCCTGATGCAGACGCTGGCGCAGGCGCACGGCTTCCCGGTGATCGTCAATATCCATAACGTCGAGCTGGCGCGGCGCTTTGCGGACCGCATCGTCGGCATGACGGGAGGCAGGGTGGTGTACGACGGCCCGCCGGAGCGGATCACCGAGCGGCACCTCAAGGAGATCTACGGTGGCGAGGACTGGCTCGAATAGGAGCGCCTTCCCGCCCGACTGGTGGGCGCGCGGCGCCTGGCTCCTGCTCCTCGTGTACCTGCTTTACGCCGCGTCGCATCTGGAATTGACGCCGGCGCGCTTCGCGGCGGGCCTCGAGCATGGCGCGAAGTTCCTGGCGCGCCTGTTCCCGCCGGACTTCAGGCGCTGGGAGCTGCTCGTGAAGGGCATGGTCGAAAGCCTGCAGATCGCGATCGTCGCCTCGGCGCTCGGCAGCCTGCTGTCGCTGCCGCTTGCGCTGCTCGCGGCGCGCAATCTGATGCCGGTCTGGGCAAGCTGGCCGGCGCGCGCGGTGATGGTGGTATGCCGCTCCTTCCATCCGGTGATCGTGGCGATCCTGTTCGTCAAGGCGGTCGGCTTCGGGGCGCTCGCCGGCATCCTGGCGCTCACCGTGGCGTCGGTCGGCTTCCTGGGCAAGCTGATGACCGAGGCGATCGAGGAGATCTCGCTGAAGCCGGTCGAGGCGGTGCGCGCGACCGGCGCGCCGTTTGCCTCGGTGGTGACCTATGCGGTGTTGCCGCAGGTGTTCTCCAGGTTTGTCGGTTTCGTGTCGTACGAAACCGACGCCAATCTGCGCAACTCGACGATGGTCGGCATCGTCGGCGCGGGCGGCATCGGCGGCACGCTGTTCGCCGCGTTCCAGCGCTTCGACTACGATTTCGTCTGCGCCATCGTTCTCACCATCATCGCGCTCATCATGGCCGGCGAGGTGCTGACGGTGCAGGTGAAGAAGGTGTTCAGGGCTTGAGCGCCGCCCTCGAGCGGCAATGGCGGCGCTTTACCCCGGCCGAGCGGATCGGCCGGTTCGCGGTCTATTTTTGCGTCGTCGCCGCCGTCGTCGCCTCGCTGCGCAGCGTCGAGGTGATCCCGGAATTTCTCTACGATTCCCCGGAGCAGATCGCCGACATGCTGCGGCGCATGTGGCCGGTGGCCTGGCAGCATTACCCGGAGGGCGTGCACGCTCCACTCATGGATTCGCTGCACATCGCCACGCTGGGGACAGTTCTGGCCGTGCTGATGGCCGTGCCGGTCGCGTTTCTCGCGGCGAGAAACGTCACACCCCACGCCGGTCTGAATTACGCGGCGAAACTGGTCCTGGTTGCCACCCGCTCCGTGAACACGCTGATCTGGGCGTTGTTCTTCGTTGCCGTGCTCGGGCCGGGCGCGGTCGCCGGCACGCTGGCGATCGCGTTCCACTCGATCGGCTTCACCGGCAAGCTCCTCGGCGAGGCGCTGGAGGAATCGAATCGCGGCACGATCGAAGCGCTGGAGGCGAGCGGCGCGCCCTGGCTTTCGATCGCCCTGAAGGGTTACTGGCCGCAGCTGCGCCCGGCATTCTGGGCGATCGTGCTGTTCCGCTGGGACATCAACGTGCGCGAATCGGCGGTGCTCGGCCTGGTGGGCGCGGGCGGCGTCGGCATGGCGCTCGACACCGCGCTCAACCTGTTTCAGTGGGACCGCGCGGCGATGATCCTGGTCGCGATCCTTGCGGTCGTCGTCGCCGCCGAGGTGGCGACCACGCAGCTGCGCAAGCGGATTATCTAGGCAGCTCGGAGGAGCCCGTCAGGAACTCGTCCACCGAGCGGGCGCACTGGCGGCCTTCGCGGATCGCCCAGACGACCAGCGACTGGCCGCGGCGCACGTCGCCCGCCGCGAACACTTTCGGTACCGACGTCACGTAAGCGTGCGGTCCGTCCGTGTCGGCCCGGGCGTTGCCGCGGGCATCCTTTTGCACCCCGAACTCCTCGAGCATCGACTGCAGCGGCGAGACGAAGCCCATCGCCAGCAGCACCAGGTCGGCCGGCATCTCGAACTGCGACCCCGGCACCTCCTGCGGCTTGCCGTCCTGCCATTCCAGCCGCACGGCCCGCAGCCTCTTGAGCTTTCCGTTCTCGCCCACGAATTCCTTGGTGGCCACGGACCAGTCGCGGCTCACGCCCTCTTCGTGCGACGAGGAGGTGCGCAGCCGCACCGGCCAATACGGCCACACCGGATTGTTCTCGACGTCCGGCGGCATGGGCAGCACCTCGAATTGCGTGATCGACCTGGCGCCGTGGCGGTTGGACGTGCCCACGCAGTCCGACCCGGTGTCGCCGCCGCCGATGATCACGACGTGCTTGTCGGTCGCCCACAGCTCGGGCACGACGCCATCGCCGGCGACGCGCTTGTTCTGCAGCGGCAGGAAATCCATCGCGTAGTGGACGCCATCGAGCGCGCGTCCGGGAATCGGCAGATCGCGCGGCTGCTCGGCGCCGGCCGCAAGCACGATCGCGTCAAAGCCGGTTTTCAATTCATCCGGAGAAATATTTTCCCGCGCGTCGCTGCCGACACCCCGGTCGGGCGGCCGCACGCCGACGAAAACCGCCGAGCGGAATTTCACTCCCTCGGCGCGCATCTGCTCCAGGCGCCGGTCGATCACGCCTTTTTCGAGCTTGAAGTCGGGAATGCCGTAACGCAGCAGGCCGCCGATGCGGTCGCTCTTCTCGAACACCGTCACGTCGTGGCCGGCGCGCGCGAGTTGCTGCGCGCAGGCAAGCCCGGCCGGGCCCGAGCCGACGACCGCGACCTTCTTTCCCGTCTTGTGCGCCGCGGGCAGCGGCCGCACCCAGCCCTCTTCCCAGGCCTTGTCGATGATGGCGTGCTCGATCGACTTGATGCCCACCGCGTCGGCGTTGATGCGCAGCACGCACGCCTCCTCGCAAGGCGCCGGACAGATGCGGCCGGTGAATTCCGGAAAGTTGTTGGTCGAATGCAGCACTTCGATCGCCGTCTTCCAGTCCTGCCGGTAAACCAGGTCGTTCCAGTCCGGGATGATGTTGTTGACCGGGCATCCCGACATGCAGAACGGCACGCCGCAATCCATGCAGCGCGCGCCTTGCACTGCCGCCGCCTCGTCGGACAGGCGCAGGTAGAACTCGCGGTAGTGCTTCTTGCGGGCCTCGGTGGGCTCGTGCGGCTCCTCGGCGCGGCCGAACTCGAGGAACCCGGTGACCTTACCCACTCATCTCTCCACCTAGGCGGCCGCCCTTTTCTGCCCCGCCATCTCGGCCAGCGCGCGGCGGTATTCCTTCGGGAAGACCTTAACGAAGCGGGCGCGGTACTCGCTCCACTTCTCCAGGATGTGCAAGGCTTTTTTGGAATTGGTATAGCGCGCGTGATTCTCGATCAGGCGCTTGACGCTCGCCTCGTCCTCGGACTCCGGCACGAGCGGCTCCAGATCGACCATCGAGCTGTTGCAGCGCCTGGCGAATTCGCCGTCGGCATCGAGCACGTAGGCGAAACCGCCCGACATGCCGGCGGCGAAGTTGCGGCCGGTGGTGCCGAGCACGACCACGGTGCCGCCGGTCATGTACTCGCAACCGTGATCGCCGACCCCTTCCACCACTGCGCGAGCGCCGGAATTCCTGACCGCGAAGCGCTCGCCCGCGACGCCGCGGAAATACGCTTCGCCGGCAATCGCGCCGTAGAGCACGACGTTGCCGGTGATGATGTTCTCGCTCGGCTCGCCGCGGAACTTGGGCGAGGGCTGCACCGAGATGCGGCCGCCCGAGAGCCCCTTGCCGCAGTAATCGTTCGTGTCGCCCACCAGGTCGAGGACCACGCCGCGCGCGAGGAAGGCGCCAAAGCTCTGCCCCGCCGAGCCGGCAAACCGGATGTGGATCGTGTCCTCCGGCAGGCCTTCGTGCCCGTAGCGCTTGGCGATCTGGTGCGACAGCATCGTGCCTACCGTGCGGTTGATGTTGCGGATCGGCGTCTCGATGAGCACCTTTTCGCCGCGCTCGAGCGCCGGCTGCGCCAGCTCGATGAGCCGGTTGTCGAGCGCTTTTGCCAGGCCGTGGTCCTGCGTCTCGCAATGGAACCGCGCGACTTCCGCCGGCACCTCGGGCCTGGCGAAGATCCGCGAGAAGTCGAGGCCCTTCGCCTTCCAGTGCTCGACGCCTTTCTTCATGTCGAGCAGCTCGGTGCGGCCGATCAATTCGTCCAGACGGCGAACCCCGAGCTGCGCCATCAGCTCCCGCACTTCCTCGGCGACGAAGAAGAAGTAGTTCACCACGTGCTCGGGCTTGCCCTCGAACTTGCGGCGCAGCTGCGGGTCCTGCGTGGCCACCCCGACCGGACAGGTGTTCAGGTGGCACTTGCGCATCATGATGCAGCCCTCGACCACCAGCGGCGCGGTGGCGAAGCCGAACTCGTCGGCGCCGAGGATGGCGCCGACCACCACGTCGCGGCCGGTCTTCATCTGGCCGTCCACCTGCACCGCGATGCGCCCGCGTAGCCGGTTCAGGACCAGGGTCTGCTGCGTCTCGGCGAGGCCGAGCTCCCAGGGCGTGCCGGCGTGCTTGATCGATGACCAGGGCGATGCGCCGGTGCCGCCGTCATGGCCGGCGATGGTGACGTGATCGGACTTGCCCTTCGCCACGCCGGCGGCAACCGTCCCGACGCCGACCTCGGACACCAGCTTCACCGAGACCAGGGCCTGCGGATTGGAGTTCTTCAGATCGTGGATCAGCTGCGCCAGGTCCTCGATCGAGTAGATGTCATGGTGCGGCGGCGGCGAGATCAGCTCGACGCCCGGCGTCGAGTAGCGCAGCTCGGCGATGTACTCGGAGACCTTGCGTCCGGGGAGCTGGCCGCCTTCGCCGGGCTTGGCGCCCTGCGCGATCTTGATCTGCAGCATCTCGGCGCTCGCCAGGTACTCGGCGGTGACGCCGAAGCGGCCCGAGGCCACCTGCTTGATCTTGGACTTGAGCGAATCGCCCTCGCGAAGACCGATCTCGACCTCGACGCGGGTCTTTCCCAATCTGCTTTGTAAAGACTCTCCCGCCTTGATCGGCGCGTAACGCCGCCGGTCCTCGCCGCCCTCGCCGGTGTTCGACTTGCCGCCGATGCGGTTCATGGCGATGGCGAGGGTGGTGTGCGCCTCGGTTGAGATCGAGCCGAGCGACATGGCGCCGGTGGAGAAGCGCTTGACGATGGCGGCGGCGGGCTCGACCTCGTCAAGCGCAACCGGCTTGCACCGCTCGAGGCGGAAGTCGAACAGGCCGCGGAAGGTCATGTGCCGCTTCGACTGTTCGTTGATGAGCGCCGCGTATTCCTTGTACGTGGCATAGGAGTTGGCGCGCGCCGAATGCTGCAGCTTGGCGATCACCTCCGGCGTCCAGGCGTGCTCCTCGCCGCGCACCCGCCAGGCGTACTCGCCGCCGGCGTCGAGCATGGTCTTGAGCACCGGGTCGTGCTCATCGAACGCCGCGCCGTGAACGCGGATCGCTTCCTCGGCCACGTCGAAGACATCGATGCCCTCGACGTTCGAGGTGGTGCCGGTGAAGTATTTGTCGACCAGCGACCTGGCCAGCCCGACCGCCTCGAAGATCTGCGACCCGGTGTACGACATGTAGGTCGAGATCCCCATCTTGGACATGACCTTCTTCAGGCCCTTGCCGATCCCCTTGACGTAGCTTTTGACCGCCTTCGAAGCCGCCGGCCTGTCCTGAACGTGAAATGAAAGAATGGTTTCCAGGGCAAGATAGGGATGCACCGCTTCGGCGCCGTAGCCGCCGAGCAGCGCGAAGTGGTGCACCTCGCGCGCGCTGCCGGTCTCGACGACCAGGCCGGTCGAGGTACGCAGGCCTTTGCCGACCAGGTGCTGGTGGATCGCCGAGAGGGCGAGCAGCGCGGGGATCGCCACGCGCTCGCGGTCCACCTGGCGGTCGGAAATGATGATGATCGAGTAGCCCGAGCGCACCGCGTCCTCGGCCTGCGCGGCAAGCGAGGCGAGGCGCGCTTCCACCGCCGCCTTGCCCCAGCTCACCGGGTAGGTGATGTCGAGCTCGAAGGCCTTGAACTTGCCGCCGGTATAGCGCTCGATATGCCGCACTTTCTCCATTTCGTAGAAGTCGAGCACCGGCTGCGACACCTCGAGCCGCAGCGGCGGGTTCAGCTCGTCGATGCCGAGCAGGTTGGGCTTGGGGCCGATGAACGACACCAGCGACATCACCAGCTCCTCGCGGATCGGGTCGATGGCCGGGTTGGTCACCTGCGCGAAGAGCTGCTTGAAGTAGTGGTACAGCGTCTTGTCCTTGTTCGACAGCACGGCGAGGGGCGAGTCGTTGCCCATCGAGCCGACCGGCTCCTCGCCGGCCGCCGCCATCGGCTGCATGATGAATTTGAGGTCCTCCTGGGTATAGGCGAACGCCTGCTGGCGGTCGAGCAGCGCCACCTTGGACTTGATCGGCGTGGTCTTGTCGCTCTCGACCTCGTCGAGCTTGACGCGGATGCGCTCGATCCACTCGGCGTAGGGCCTGGCGCTCGCCAGGCTGTCCTTCAGCTCCTTGTCGTCGATGATGCGGCCCTTCTCGAGGTCGACCAGGAACATCTTGCCGGGCTGCAGGCGCCACTTCTTGACGATTCTCTCCTCCGGCACCGGCAGGCAGCCGCATTCCGAGCCCATGATGACGAGATCGTCCTCGGTGACGATGTAGCGCGACGGCCGCAGGCCGTTGCGGTCGAGCGTGGCGCCGATCTGCCGGCCGTCGGTAAAGGCGATCGAGGCCGGGCCGTCCCAGGGCTCCATCATCGCCGCGTGGTATTCGTAGAATGCGCGCCGCGCCGGATCCATCAGCGTGTGGTTCTCCCACGCTTCCGGGATCATCATCATCATCGCGTGCGCCACCGAGTAGCCGCCCATCACCAGCAGCTCGAGGGCGTTGTCGAAGGACGCCGAGTCCGACTGGCCGTCGTAGATCAGCGGCCAGATCTTGTGCAGATCGGCGCCCAGGATCGGCGACGATATGGCGCCCTGGCGCGCGCGGATCCAGTTCACGTTGCCGCGCACCGTGTTGATCTCGCCGTTGTGGCAGATCATGCGGAAGGGGTGCGCCAGGTCCCACGAGGGGAAGGTGTTGGTGGAGAAGCGCTGGTGCACCAGGGCGAGCGCCGACTCGACGCGCGCGTCCTTCAGGTCGAGGTAGTACTCGCCGACCTGGTAGGCGAGCAGCATGCCCTTGTAGCAGACCGTGCGCGCCGACATCGACGGCACGTAGAACTCCTTGCCATGCTTGAGGCGCAGCGCCTGGATGGCGTGGCCCGAGCCCTTGCGGATGATGTAGAGCTTGCGCTCGAGCGCATCGGTGACGGTGATGCCGCGGCCGCGGCCGATGAATACCTGCCGGATCACCGGCTCGATTCGCCGAGCGGGCTCGGCGAGGTCGTTGTTGTCGACGGGCACGTCGCGCCAGCCGAGCAGCACCTGGCCCTCTTCCTTGATCGCGCGCTCGATCTCGTATTCGCACGCGATGCGCGAGGCCGGGTCGCGCGGCAGAAACACCATGCCGACGCCGTACTGCCCGGCGGGCGGCAGCCTCACGCCCAGGCGCGCCATCTCCTCGCGCAGGAAGCGGTCGGGAATCTGGATCAGGAGGCCGGCGCCGTCGGAAAGCTTGGGATCCCAGCCGACCGCACCGCGATGGGTGAGGTTTCGCAGGACCGTCAGGCCCTGCTCGACGATGCTATGCGACTTCTTGCCCTTGATGTGCGCGACGAAGCCGACGCCGCAGGCGTCGTGCTCGTGAGAGGGGTCGTAAAGACCCTGCGCGTCCAGGCTCATGATCGAGACCGAACTTTTGAATATACATTTATTGCGCTGCAGCGACAATGGCCTCGCGTACCTGCTGCTCCTCGAGATCGGCGTGCAGCGCAGCCCGGCCGATGGCCTCCAGCAACACGAAGCGCGTACGGCCGCGCGCGGCCTTTTTGTCCAATGCCATCAGCTCGAGCAGCCGCTCGGTGCTGAGCGCAGGCCCGCTGATCGGCAGGCCGGCCCGGCGCAGCAGCGAGCGCACGCGATGAACATCGGCTGCTGCAATCAGGCCCGCGCGAGCCGACAGCTCCGCGGCCATCACCATTCCCACGGCGATCGCTTCGCCGTGCAGCCATGCGCCGTACCCGGTGCCCGCCTCGATGGCGTGGCCGAAGGTATGGCCGAAATTGAGCAGGCTGCGCACGCCGGACTCGCGCTCGTCGGCGGCGACCACGTCCGCCTTGAGCTCGCAACAGCGCCGCACCGCGTAGACGAGGGCGCCGCGCTCCCGAGCGAGCAGCTCGTCGATGTTTTTTTCGAGCCACTCCACCAGCCGCAGGTCCAATGCCAGCGCATGCTTGATCACTTCGGCGAGCCCCGCGCGCAGCTCGCGGTCGGGCAGGGTATCGAGCGTCGCGACGTCGGAGATCACTGCGCGCGGCTGGTGAAAGGCGCCGAGCATGTTCTTGCCCTGGACATGGTTGATGGCGGTCTTGCCGCCGACCGAGGAGTCCACCTGCGCAAGGAGCGTCGTGGGCACCTGCAGCAAGGCCACGCCGCGCTGGTAGATCGCCGCGGCAAACCCGGCCAGATCGCCGATCACCCCGCCGCCGAGCGCGACGACGAGCGTATCGCGGCCGCAGCGCGCCGCCAGCAGCGCGTCGAACACGCGCTCGAGGCTCGTCCAGCGCTTCGCCTGCTCGCCGTCCTCCACGATGATCTCGGTCACCCGCGCGCCCGCTGCGTCAAGCGCTTTTGAGATTCTCTTGAGGTAAAGCGGAGCGACGACCTCGTTGGTAATCACCGCCGCGCTGCCGCCCGCCAGGTGGGGGCGATACAGCTCGGAAAGATCCAGCAAACCCGCACCGATGTGGATCGGATAGGAGCGCTCGCCGAGGGCTACGCGGAGGCTTTCCATTGCTCTTCCAGCTTTTCCAGCAGTTCGCGCGCCAGCGCCGGCACGCTCTGGGTGCCGGTATCGATCACCAGGTCGGCGACGCCGTGGTAGAGCGAGTCGCGCTCGGCATAGAGCTCGCGCAGCCGCGCCAGCGGATCGCCGGTCGCGAGCAGCGGCCGGTTGCGGTCGTAGTGCACGCGCCGGTACAGCTCCTCGGGGCTGGCCCGGAGATAGACCACCGTGCCGCGTGCCGCCAGGCGCTTGCGATTTTCATCGAGCAGCACCGAGCCGCCTCCGGTGGCTAGCACCGCGCCGTCCTGCGCGGTCAGCTCGGCGATCACCTGCGCCTCGCGGCCGCGGAAGCCGTCCTCGCCTTCGATCTCCCAGATCAGGGGGATCTTCACGCCGCAACGGCGCTCGATTTCCTGGTCGGAATCGAGGAAGCGCAGCTTCAGGCGCCGCGCCAGCAGCCTGCCTACGGTGGTCTTGCCCGCGCCCATCAGCCCGACCAGATAGATGTTTTCGCCGCGCTTCATCCCCGGCATTGTAAAAACAAAAACGGCCGGGGAACGCCCGGCCGGGGTACTGCCCGAGGAGATGCGGCGATCAGCGAATCGTCAGGCGCTCATTCACTATGCGCGGCGTGATGAACACCAGGAGCTCCGTCTTGTTGGTGAGCGACGTATTGTTGCGGAACATGAAGCCGAGGAAAGGCAGCTCGCCCAGGAACGGGATCCTGGTGATGTCGGTGCGGTCGGTCTGCTCGTAGATGCCGCCGATCACGACCGTGCCGCCGTTTTCGACCAGCACCTCGGTCTTCACGTGCTTGGTATTGATCTGCACGCCGGCCGGCGTAGTCGCGCCGGGCTGATCCTTGTTGACGTCGAGCGTCATGATGATGTTGCCGTCGGGCGTGATCTGCGGCTTGACCTTCAGAGCCAGGTTGGCCTTGCGGAACGACACCGAGGTCGCGCCCGAGGAGGTCGACTGCTGGTAGGGAATTTCCGTGCCCTGTTCGATCAGCGCTTCCACCTGGTCGGCGGTCAGCACGCGCGGGCTGGAGATGATCTTGCCTTTGCCGTCTGCCTCGAGCGCCGAGATCTCGAGGCTCAGGATGCGCGACAGCGACGCATTGAACAGGACGAACGAGAACTGCCCGGCCTGGAAGGAGTTGAGGCCGGCCGCCGGCAGGCTGCTCTGCAGCCCCCCCGGCTGGCCGATCAGCGTCGGTGTGCCGGTGACCAGCCCCGCCGCCTGCGCGGTGTTGTTGAGCTCGCCGCCGATCACGGGCTTGAGGCCGCCGATGTTGCGGCCGATCGCCCCGGTGCGCGCATCCTCCGTATAGCCGAAGCGCACGCCGAGGTTCTTGCTGAAGCTGTCGTTCGCCTCGACGATGCGCGCCTCGATCATCACCTGGCGAACGGCGACGTCGATCTTGGCGATCAGGCGCCGCACCTCTTCCAGGCGGCTCGGCGTGTCCTGGACGAACAACGTGTTGGTGCGCGCGTCGACCACGGCGCTGCCGCGCTTGGAGAGGATGCGCTGGTTCGGGTCCGAGAGCAGCTTCTGCACGTCGGCCGCCTTCTGGTAGCTCATCTGGAAGGACTCGGTGCGCGTCTGCTCCAGGTCGCTGATCTGCTGCGTCGCCTCGAGCGCGAGCTTCTCGCGCGTGGCGAGCTCGTCGCGCGGCGCGATCCAGACCACGTTCCCGCTGCGGCGGCTGTCGAGGCCGCGCGTCAGCAGGATGATCTCGAGCGCCTGGTCCCAGGGCACGTCCTTCAGGCGCAGGGTGATGTTCCCCGTCACGGTGTCGCTGGTGATGATGTTGAGGTCGGTGAAGTCGGCGATCACGTTGAGCACCGCCCGCACCTCGACGTTCTGGAAGTTGAGCGAGAGCTTCTCTCCGGTGTAGCGGCCGCGCTGCGACTCGCGCGACGGATCGGCGACCACCGGCTTCACCTCGACCACGAACTGGGTGTCGGTCTGGTAGGCGTTGTGCTCCCACAGCCCCTTCGGCTCGATCACCATGCGCACGTTCTCGCCCTGCTGGAAGGTGCTGACCGTGTTGACCGGCGTGCCGAAGTCGACGACGTCGAGGCGGCGGCGCAGGTTGTCGGGAAGCGAAGTCTTGAGAAACTCGACGATCACGTTCTGGCCCTGCTGGCGGATGTCGATGCCGGTGGTGGTGTCGGAGAGGTCGACCACCACGCGGCCCTCGCCGGCGCGACCGCGGCGGAAGTCGACGTCGCGGATGGCGTGCTTCGCCTCGCCCCTGCCTTCGGCGAAGTGCGCGACGTCTCCACCCGGCCTGGTTTGCGCGACCGCCGGCTCGGACAGGCTGATCAGCAGCGCGCCGCCGTCGAGGCTCGCCTCATGCGCCACGGGGCGGCGCAGGTTCAGCACCAGCCGGGTGCGGTCGCTGCCCTGCACCACGTTCATGCTGCGCAGCTCGCCCTGGCCAATGTCCTGGCTGGCGCGGCCGAGTGCGTTGACGGTATTCGGGAAGTCGAAGGCGATGCGCGCCGGGTTGGCGATGCTGAAGTTCGGCGGCGGCGCCTTGAGCGGCTCCTTGGTGGTGATGCGGATCACGACCTTGCCGCTTTGCTGGGTGACGTCGAACTCGTCGATGCTGTTGGGC
>DATILQ010000236.1:0-14663 GCA_035476235.1 Burkholderiales bacterium | reverse complement strand
TCTCCTTCTCCTGCACCTGGAGCACGATCTGGCCCAGCTTCGCGCTGTGAGTGTCTTTGGTGTAAGTGAAACCGCCGTAGATCAGGCCGAGCGCGCCCGCCGCGATGAGGAGAATGCCGACGATCTTTGCGATGCCCATGGTGATCTCCAGAAAAAAAGCCCGCAACGGGGAGGCCGTCTGCCGGCCGGGTGCTTCACGGGCAGGAAGCACCGCCGCCATCATTCATCTTTCCCGCGGCCGGCTTCTGTGCGCTACAGCACATAAGAATAGGCCCGGAACGAAACTGCCGTTGCCGCCGAAGCTACGCCGGCTGCGCGGCCGATTCCGTTCGCTGGCGCACGGAACCGCGCGGAGAACAATCGCATGATTCAAGCCGCAAAGGAGATCTGCCATGCTCTACACCATCGCTGTCGTGCTCCTCATTTTGTGGGCCCTTGGGCTCGTTTCCTCCTACACGATCGGGGGGTTCATTCACGTTTTGCTGGTGCTCGCGATCGTGGTCATCCTGCTCAGAGTGATCAGCGGGCGAGACCCGGTCTGACGATTGCCCTCTATAGCCAGTACTCCCACAGCCGCGCCGCCCACTCCTTCAGCCTGAGATAGAAGGGCCTCGCCTCCCAGCGCTCCAGGTCCATGGCTTCCGACGCCTCGAGGTCGGCGGCAAAGGCGGCCTGCATCTGGCCGGCGAACTCCCGCCCCAGGATGGCTGCGTCGATCTCGTCGTTATGGAGAAAGCTGCGCCGGTCGAGATTCGTCGAGCCGACGCACGACCAAACGCCGTCGATGGTCGCGGTCTTGGCATGCAGCATCGCGCCGCGCCGCTCGTGGATCTTCACGCCGGCGCGCAGCAGGGCGGAATAGTGCGAGCGCCCGGCATGGAATGCGACGGTCGAGTCCGATTCGCCGGGTAGCACCAGCCTGACGTCGACGCCGCGCCCGGCTGCATCGGTCAGGGCGTCGAGCAGCTGCGGATCCGGGACAAAGTAGGCGGTGGTCAGGTAAACGTGCCGCTGCGCCTTGAAAATCGCCGCAATCAGCGTCAGGTAGATGAGGCTGTGCGGATCGTCGGACGTGCTGCCGATCGCGCGCACCATTTCGCCGCCCTTGGCAGCCAGCGCGGGAAAGTAGTTCGCCGTGGCGAGCGGCGCGCCGCGCTGTTTCGCCCACGTCTGCATGAACAGCTTCTGGAATTCGTCGACCACCGGGCCCTCGATCCGCAGATCCGTGTCGCGCCAGGCGGGCCCTGCGCCCGGGACCTTGCCCCTGGCGAACGATCCGCCCGAATGCACGCGGCTGAAATTGATTCCGCCGACGAATGCGGTGCGCCCGTCGATCACCAGCAGCTTGCGGTGGTCCCGGTTGTTGACGAGCCACTCCTTCTTGGCCGACAGCGGGTTGACCGGATTGAACTCGAGCACCTGCACGCCGCCGGCCCTCAGGCGATCGAAGAACGCTTTCGGCGTGCTCATGGAGCCGACGCTGTCGTACACCAGGTTGACCTGCACGCCCTGCGAGCGCTTCTGCAGCAGCAGCTCCGAGAACTGCCGGCCGATCTCGTCGTCCTCGATGATGTAGCTCTCGAGGTTGACGTGGTCGGTGGCGGCGCCGATCGCGGCAAACATCGCGCGGTAGGTCGCCGCGCCGCCCTGCAGCAGGAGCACCCTGTTGCCCGCCGTGAGCGGGGTGCCGACGATAGCCTGCTCGAGGGCGACGTGCTGCTGCAGGATGTCGAGGTCGCCCGCATTGCGGCTCAGCCCCGCGAGGATGGCCGCGACGCGCTGCGCGGAAAGCGGGCCGCGCGCGCCCTCGATCTCCACCTGCGTGGCGTTCCGCCCCATCGGCCCGGCGTCGGGCAGCTGCGCGCAACCTGCCGCCAGCAGCCAGCAGCCGGCTGCGAGGGAGCGCCTCACCGTGTTATTTGCGATGCCCATGGTGATGTCCAGCATTCATCTTTCCCGCCGCCGGCTCTGTGCGCTCCGGCACATAAGACCGCCATGGACTAAGTGCTCCGGCGAACAGACGCCAGGGCACGCGCTGTCTAGTCTGCGTTTCCCGGCAGCCTGCTGCCGTCAACCATTTTTCGAGGGATCAACCATGAAACGGCTTTTTGCAATGTTCATCGCAGCTTCGATGCTGTTCGCTATCGGCTGCGCGTCCACGTCGACGCAGGAAAGCACCGGGCAGTACATCGACGACAGCACGATCACGGCGAAGGTGAAGACTGCGATCTTCAACGAGCCTACGCTCAAGGTCGCGCAAATCAACGTCGAGACCTACAAGGCCGTGGTCCAGCTGAGCGGCTTCGTGAATTCCTATGCCGACATCAACACGGCGGGCTCGGTCGCCCGCTCGGTCAATGGTGTCGTGTCGGTGAAGAACGATATCCGGCTCAAGTAACCCTCAATCCAAGGAGACTGCGATGTTGCATCGGGCGGTGGACGAGTTCGATCGGGCCAGCGGCAGGATGGCGGGCGATTTCAGGACCATGATCACCGACAGCGAGGACCTGCTGAAGGCCGCGGCGACGGTGTCGGGCGAAGGCTTCGCGGCGGCGCGCAGGAAATTCGAGGAGAAATTGAAGAGCGCCAAGGCCACGCTGGCAGACGCGTCGCAACCGGTGTTCGACGGCACAAGACAAACCGCCGCCATCGCTAACGACTACGTGCGCGGCAATCCATGGGCCGCCGTCGGTGTCGCGGTTGCAGCCGGAGCATTGATCGGCTTTCTGGCTGCGAAGCGCTGAACGATAGGAGATCTGCCATGCTCTACACCATCGCCGTTGTGCTCATCATTTTGTGGGCCCTGGGACTCGTCTCCTCCTACACGATAGGGGGGTTCATTCACGTTTTGCTGGTCATCGCGGTCATCGTTATCCTGCTCAGATTGATCAGCGGGCGAAATCCCGTCTGACGATTTCGCCGGGCGGGCCCGGCCCGATGTTCTGCAACGGCCGGCCGGGTTTATTGCTTCTGCGCGACGACCCTGCCTTCCGCGTTCACGAATACCCGGTAGCGGTTGCCGTTCTCGCATGACGCGATGTGGTCGTTGTCTGCTTGCCGCTTAGCACTGATGACCTGGCCGCAGGGCATGCCCAGCAGAATGATGACGGCGGTCAGGTCCTTGAGCAGCGTAGCGTCTTCCGCCGCCGGCGACGGTCCTGCGAAGAGCGTCGCGAGCGGGACTATCAAGGCCGAAGCCCGGGCACGTGTGATCAAAGACGTTTCTCCCTGAGTCAGGCTACCGAATTGAATTTTTCCGGATCCGCGAGGATGCTCCAGATCGCTTCGCGCGACCCCGAGATCGTGCGGGCCAGGGATGGATCGCTGTCCTGGACGAGGGAGAGCACCTTGAGGACCAGCATGTCGTACGGTTGCCGCAGTGAGGCGACGCTGGTCTTCTGCCCGCCCTGGTAATGCGCCCGGAACTGGTTCAGCAGGTCATCCACCTGGTTCTTGAGCGCGAGCTTGGTGAAGATGCCGATGGCATGGGTGTCCCGCAGTCGCGCCTTCAGAGCCGCGATGTCCAGTGGCGGCTCCACCCTCTCGGCGACGGGAGGAGGGTCCTCGTTCTTCCGTGGCTGCTCGACGGCCGGCGCGGAGGCGGAAACTCTTGCACGCGCTTTGGAAGGCGGCGCCGGTGCCGGTGCAGCGGCCACCGGTTCGATTCCGATGACCTCGGCCGCGGCTATCGCGGGCTCGCGCGGCGCGGCCGCGGGCAACGCCAACGCGACGCTCGCTTCCTCCTTCGCCGGCGGCGCCTCCTTTAACCCCCCGGCGCAACCCGCTGCTACAGCGAAGAAGAGAATTCCGATGATGCGCATGGTGGAGCTGTTCCCTTGCCGCGTCAGATGAAGAAAAAGCCCGGAACGGCAAGAGCCGATTCCGGGCCGGCTACCTCAAATGTTTACCGCTGCTATTTGTTTTTTCCGACCTGGTTGCCGATGATGCCTCCGACTGCGGCACCGCCTATCGTACCGACTCCGCTGCCACCGGTGAGGACCGCGCCGCCGAGCGCTCCGGCTGCCGCGCCGCCCACGGTGTATTTGTCGCGAGTAGACATGTCGCCGCAACCCACCATGCCGAGCATCACTGCCGCGGCCACTGCACTGACTGCCAATCTTTTGATCGTTTTCACTGGATTTCCTTTTTCAGACATTCGATTGAATGACGCCGTTAATGACCTTGACCTTGTCGCCGCTGCGCCATGACGGCGCATTCGCCTCGGTAAATACGCGGCTCGTGCCGTCGTCGAAGCGCACGGTGACCTCGTAGCTCTTGGTCGTTTTGACGCGCTTCTCGATCTCGTTGCCGGCGACCGCGCCGCCGACCGCGCCGACCACGGTCATGATCTTCTTGCCGTCGCCGCCGCCGACCTGGTGGCCGAGGATGCCGCCGACCACTGCGCCGCCTGCGGCGCCGAGGCCGGAGCCTTCGCCTTTCGCGTCGATTTCCTGCACCGACTGGACTATGCCGCACTCCGCGCAAACGGCCGCGAGCGGGGTCCTGGCCGCAGGCCGGACTTTCTCGACGCTGCGGGGCTTTTCAACTTTGTCGATGCTGACGAGGCTAGGCTCGGCCGGCTTGCCCGCGGAGCTGGTGATCCAGCCCATGAAGGCCGCGACGCCGACGCCGCAGAACACGATGAGGGCGATACCCGCGACCCACAGCAGCGGGTGTAGAGGCTTCTTTACTTGCGTTTCCATGGCTGCTCCTGTTTCCGAAAAAAAAGGCCCCGCCTGCGCAGGGCCTGTCAACCCGTCGCCGGACCGCCGTTCGATTACTTCGCGATCCTGCTACCGGATACTTCGATGAAGACGTGACGGTCGGGTTGCATGCAGGCGACGTTTTTCGGGGTGTTGGCGTCCTTGCATTCACCCGCGTACGTCGTCGGCTGCGATTCGCCCTTGGCGCTGGTCTCCACGCGGTTCCACGCGATTCCCTTGCCGACCAGATAGTCCTTCACGGTGTCGACGCGTTGCTGGGAAAGAACCTGGTTGTAGGCGTCGGTCCCCATGCGGTCGGCATACCCGATCGCAAAGATGCTCTGGGAGTCGAGGCCGTGGATCTTGTCGACGAACTGGTCGAGCGCGGCGCGGCCCGCCGGGCGCAGTGCCGATTTGTCGGAGTCGAACAGGACATTGGCGTCGAACGCCACTTTTTCCCATACCGGGGCGATCACCACGGGGGCGGGCGCGACGTACTGCGCGACCGGCGCCGGGACGTACGGGTGGCATGCCTGGTTCCATTCCGGGGCTGGACCGAAGCTGGTATGCCAGCACAGGCCGGTGCCGCTTGTGACAACCGCGCCTCGCGTATCGGTGAGCAGCGACTTCTCGTTGATGTCCCTGACCTGGGCGCTGGCGCTTGCGGAAAACACGCCGAGCGTGAGGACGCAGGCGACGGCCAGGCCGAGTTGTTTCTTGGTGAATGTGGTTCTCATGATGATCCTTCGATGACTGCTTTGCTGTGGCTCAGAAAAAAGATACTGAGTGGTCACCGCTGCATTGTCGCTGCGATGCGCTGCGCCATCTGCCGGGTGGCGCACATAGCCGATTGATTTCCGGGGGAATTGGCCGGGATCCGGTATGTGCGGCGGCGCACATACAAGGATTTGGCCAGGCGGCAGGATCGGGCTTTCTACGATCTTGTACGTTACCGAACTAAGGGGGTAGCATAAAAGCCATGAGCAAAGCGCTTTCCGTGGCGGCGCAGGCCCCGAGGGAAAATCACCTCCTCGCTGCGCTGCCCGAGGACAGCTTCCAGAAGCTGCTGCCCTTTCTGGAGGAGGTGCCGCTGCCGCTGGGTATGGTGGTGTATGAGTCCGGCGGCACGCAAGGCTATGTCTATTTCCCGACGAGCAGCATCGTGTCGCTCCTGTACGTCCTGGCGGACGGCGCGTCGGCGGAGATCGCTGTCACCGGCAACGAGGGCCTGGTGGGCATCGCGCTGTTCATGGGCGGCGAGACCACGCCAAGCCGCGCGGTGGTGCAAAGCGCCGGCCACGGCTACCGGCTCAGGGCCAGTGTGCTGAAGAAGGAGTTCGAGGCCGGCGGCGCGCTGCAGCACCTGCTGCTGCGCTACACGCAGGCGCTGATCACGCAGATGACGCAGACAGCGGTCTGCAACCGCCATCACGCGGTGGACCAGCAGCTTTGCCGCTGGCTGCTATTGAGCCTGGACCGGCTTGCCAGCAACGAGCTGGTGATGACCCAGGAGCTGATCGCCAACATGCTGGGCGTGCGCCGCGAGGGCGTGACCGAAGCCGCCGGCAAGCTGCAGTCCGAGGGGCTCATCCACTACAGCCGCGGCCACATCACCATTCTCGACCGGCGGCAGCTGGAAGCGCGCGTGTGCGAGTGCTACGGGGTGGTCAAGAAGGAGTACGAGCGGCTGCTGCCGGAGCGCGCTACTCTTTCGGCGCGCGCATCCAGCTAGAGTAGATCACCAGCGCCGGAGCGAGTCGCGTCTGCGGGCCCGGCGCTTTCGGCCGGGAATCGTTCTGCTGGTTCTTGTCCGAGAGCGACTTGACAAGGCCGTCGATACCGCCGTCCCGGACCGTTGCCGCGAAGCTGTCGCGATAAGTGATGACCAGGCTGACCCCGGCGACCTTGACGTCGTAGACCTTCCAGCCCGCCGCGGTATTCTCCATGTCGTAGTCGATGGTCAGCGTTTCCTCGCCGCGCCGGCGCACCGCGGATCTCACCAGCACGTCGGTTTCGCCGGGCGCGAGGCGCACAGGCTTGTACTCGATGTTCTGGTCGCGGTAGCTCGAGAGCGCCGAGGAATAGGTGCGCACGAGCAGCGTCCGGAACTGCGCGACCAGCGCCGCCTGCTGCTCCGCCGAGGCGAGGCGCCAGTTGCGCGCCACGGCCATGCGGGTCATGTGCTGGAAGTCGAACAGCGGCAGGATCCTGGTCTCGACCAGCTGCGCCACATTGGTCGCTTGACCTGCCGCCAGGTCCTGCCTGAGAACCGCGATCACCTCCGAAGTGACTGCGTTCATCAGCGCATCGGGGGCATCGGGCCGCAGCGGGGGCCGGGGGAGCTGCGCATGCGCGCCCCAGCTGCCGAGCCCGATCGAGGCAGCAAGGCCGAGCGCCAGCACCTTGCGCATGGAATGCAGCTCTACCTGAACCGCATGTCGTTCTTGACGGACCTCACGCCCTGGACTGCGCCGGCAACGTCGACTGCCTTGTCCATTTCGGCACCCGTGCTCACGAAGCCGCTCAGCTGCACGATGTTCTTGTAGGTCTCGACGTTGATCTGGAGCACCTTGAGCGACGGCTCATTGAGGATCGCGGTCTTCACCTTCGACGTGATCACGCTGTCGTCGAAGTATTGGCCGGTGCTTTCCTGGGTTGCTGTGGATCCGCAGCCGAGCACGAACAGCAGCGAGGCGGCGATGGAAAAGGCGGAACAGCGCTTGAGCAAGGTCATGAGTATCTCCAATGGCACGGCAACTTGCGGGAACTACTGTTCCTAGTGTGTGCCGCTCGGGGCGTGACTTCTGTTCGCCAGCGCACGTACGGCTTATTTCTGCAGCTGCACGAGCTGCAGCACCTTGGCCAAGCCCTCAGGATTCTGTTTCGCGTTCTCGCGCGCCTGCGCTTGCTGCTGCTCGCGAACCCTTTCGAAGGTCTTCCGCAGGTCGGTGTCGAAGCTCGGCCGATAACGGAACGACGGATCGAAGATGTGTTTCATTGTCCGGCAGCGAGGGTTTTCCATATTGTGGGCCGCCCGGTGGCGCGGATTCTGTGCGCCAGCGTACTGTTGGCGCTTAACTTCCTTACGTGGGGCAGCGTACATACCCTGCGCGCTTCAGCGCGGACAATGAAGCCCGATGCGAACGCGCCGCAGCCCGAAGCAGAATCATCTTCTCGCCGCTCTGCCGGCGGCGGAGCTCCTGCGGCTGTCGCCGCACCTGGAGCGGGTGCCCCTGCCGCTGGGAGCGGTGATCTACGAATCCGGCGGCGAGCAGGACTACGTGTATTTCCCGGCGAGCGGCATCGTGTCGCTGCTCTACGTGATGAACGACGGCGCCTCTGCGGAGATCGCGGTGGTAGGCAGCGAGGGCATGGTGGGGATTGCGCTGTTCATGGGCGGCGAAACCACGCCGAGCCGCGCGGTCGTGCAAAGCGCGGGCAGCGCCTACCGGCTCGAGGCGACGGTGATCAAGGCCGAGTTCGCCCGCGGCGAAGCGCTGCAGCGCCTGCTGCTGCGCTATACCCAGTCGCTGATCACGCAGATGACGCAGACCGCGGTGTGCAACCGGCACCACGTGCTCGAGCAGCAGCTTTGCCGCTGGCTGCTGCTGAGCCTGGACCGGCTGCCGTCGAACCAGCTGGTCATGACGCAGCAGCTGATCGCCAACATGCTCGGCGTGCGGCGCGAAGGGGTCACCGAGGCCGCGGGCAGGCTGCAGGCCGACGGCCTGATCAACTACCGCCGCGGCCGCATCAACGTGCTCGACCGCGCGAAGCTCGAGGAGCGCGTCTGCGAATGCTATGCCGTCGTGCGGCGCGAGTCCGACCGGCTGATGGTGCCGGAAACCGCGTTGGCTGCCTGATGGACGCCATCCTGAACAGCCTGCTCGCTGCGCTGCCGCGCAGGTCGTACCTGCGGCTGCTCCCCGGCCTCACTCCCGTCGAGCTGGTCTTCGGCGAGGTGCTCTACGAGTCCGGCCAGGTGATCCGGGACGTCTACTTTCCCACCCAGTCCCTGGTTTCGCTGCTCACGCTGGTGGAAGGCCACCTCGCGCTCGAGGTCGGGCTGGTGGGCCGCGAGGGCATGGTCGGTATTCCCCTGGCGCTGGGCATCGACGTTTCGCCGGTGCGCGCGCTGGTGCAGGGCGCCGGGCCGGCCTTGAAAATGAGCGCGGCCCGTTTCCGCACCGAGCTGCGCCGCAGCCCGCCGCTGCAGCGCGAGCTGGACCGCTATATCCACGCGATGATGGCGCAGATCTCGCAGACCGCCGCGTGCAACCGCTTCCACGTGGTGGAAGCGCGGCTCGCCCGCTGGCTGCTGATGACCCGCGACCGTGTGCGCTCGGGAGAATTCCGCATGACGCACGAGTTTCTTTCGCACATGCTGGGCGTGCGCCGGGTCGGCGTCACCGAAGCGGCTTCCGCCCTGCAGCGGCAGAAGCTCATCGAGTACAGCCGCGGCAACATCAGGATCCTGGATGACCGCGGCCTCGAAGCGGCCTGCTGCAGCTGCTACGGGATCGTCAAGGACATGCACGACGCCGCACCACTTCCCAGTCTCGGCGCCTTTGCTCAGCGCGCGGCGTGGGCCGCCAACACATCAGCCACGCAGGCGGTCAGGCGCTTGGCGTAGTCGAGGTGCAGGAACTCGTTCGGCCCGTGCGCGTTGGAGTGCGGGCCCAGAACGCCGGTAATGAGGAACTGCGCCTGCGGGTACTTCGCGCCGAGCATCGCCATGAACGGGATCGTTCCGCCCTCGCCCATCCACATCGCCGGCTTGCCGAAGTGCTTCCCCGAAGCTTCGCCGATCGCGGCTTCCAGCCATTTTTCCGTCGGCGGCGCATGCCAGCCGGTCGCTGCCTGCGCGTAGTCGAAGCGCACTTTCGCGCCGTACGGCGGATTGGCTTCCAGCACCGCCTTCAGCTGCTGCGCAGCGGCTTCGGCCTGCACCGTCGGCGGCAGCCGCAGCGACAGGACGAGCGAAGTCTTCGGCCGCAGCACGTTGCCGGCGCTCGCTGGCGGCGGCAGGCTGTCGGCGCCGGTCACAGCGAGCGCCGGGCGCCACGTGCGCGCGAGCACCAGGTCGGCCAGGTCCGGGTACATCGGCCGCATGCCCGGCAGCAGCGGAAATTTGCGCCAGAGGTCCTCGCCAAGTACCTTGGCCGCCTCTTTGGCCTGCTCGCTGCGCTGCGGCGGGATCGGCGCATGGAACGGGGCCGGCTTGATGACGCCGGAGTCCGCCGCCTCGATGCGCTCGAGCAGCAGGCGCGCGACGCGGAAGCTCGAGGCCACCACGCCGCTCGCGTCGCCGGAATGCACGCCCTCGGTCAGCACCTCGACGGTGAGCACGCCGTTCACCAGGCCGCGCAGCGAGGCCGTGGCCCAGAGCTGCTCGTAGTTGCCGCAGCCGGAGTCGAGGCCGATGACCAGCGCCGGCGTGCCGATGCGCGGCGCGAGCGCATCGAGGTACGCCGGAAGGTCGTAGCTGCCGCTTTCCTCGCAGCTCTCGATCAGCACGACGATGCGTCCGTGCGGCCGCTTTTCCTCGTGCAGGGCGCGCAGGGCGGACAGCGCGCAGAACACCGCGTAGCCGTCGTCCGCGCTGCCGCGGCCGTAGAGCTTGCCGTCCTCGATCACCGGCGTCCATGGCCCCAGGCCCGCGCGCCAGCCGCTCATCTCCGGCTGCTTGTCGAGGTGGCCGTAAACGATGACGGTTTCGAGATCCGGCCGCGTGGCGGGAATCTCCAGGAGCAATAGAGGGGTACGGCCCGGCAACCGCATCACCTCCAGCTTCATGCCCGGGACCGCGTATCGCCTGCACCAGCGCTCCGCCAGCCCGACCACGGCCTCGATGTGGCCGTGCGCGCGCCACTCCTCGTCGAAATGCGGCGACTTCGCGGGAATGCGGATGTACTCGACGAGCGTCGGGACGATGGCCTGGTCCCAGAACTCGGCGATGCGGGAAGATGCGGCGGCGGCGGTCATCGCGACCGCCGATCTTGCCACAACGATGGATTTAGCGACTAGCCCTTCTTGTCTGCGTTGCGCTCGCGCCGGTCCTTGCGCAGGTCGCGCTTGTCCGCGCGCACGTCCTTGCGGTCGCGGCGCAGATCCTTCTCGTCGCGGCGCAGGTCGGCCTTGTCCCGCCTGATTTCCCTGCGCTCGGCGGCGGCGCCGGCCTTGTCGCCTTCCTTCACTTCCTGCCGCAGCTCGCGCTCGTCCTTGCGCAGCGCCGCCTTGTCCTGGCGGATGTCGCGCCGATCCTCGCGCACGTCCTTGCGGTCGCGGCGCAGGTCCTTCTTGTCCTGGCGGATGTCGCGGTTGTCCTTGCGCAGGTCGCGGTCCTTGTCCGCGGTGCCTTGCGCGAACGCGCTGCCCATCGCCATGAGCGCAGAGGCGGCGGCCAGGCAAACGATCTTCTTCATCATGGTTGTATGTCTCCCGAATGGTGGACGCCGGCGGAACCCCCGCCAGCTGCCCAGATAACGCGCGAGCCCGGAGGAGGTAACGTCAGGTTTGTTTCAGGTTGTAATCGGGCTCTGACCCCGATTTTCGAGATTACCGCGCCAGCGGGTCCGGCCGCAGCTGGATCTTCACCGCCTTGTGGCGCATCTCCTTGCCGCCCTCGTTGTGGAACAGGGTGCGCGTGCCCGAGGTGGTCCAGAGGGCGCGGCCTTTCCAGCCGGCCTTCGGATCGTCGATGCGGCCGTCGACGTTCTTCGGGAACAGGCCCGAGGGATACGGCAGCCTGAACGTGAGGAGCCTGCCCTCGGCGAGCGCGTAGATCGCATCGCCCAGGTTGCCCATCGCGATCGGCACGTTCCTGCCCAGGCCCAGGATGCCGTACCAGTCCACCCAGACGTAGTAGCTCGCCTCGGCGCTGCCGGGCGTCCTCACGTCGCGCAGCTGCGGCCCGGGGAACGCGTAGAGCGTCCAGCCCTCGGGGCAGTGCTTCCCCGTCGCCTCCGGCCCGTTCAGGACCCGGCACTTGCGGCGGTCGAACGAGCCGAGATGGCCGCTGGCGAGCGACACCCAGTACACGCCGTTGGCGTCGACGTCGCCGCCGCGCGGCCCGAAGGCGATCGGCGCCGGCGCCTCGTACACCTCGGTGAGCGCAGTACTGGCCGGGTCGGCCCCCGGCGCGATGCGCACGACCGCGCCGGGATAGCCGATCACCGTGCCCCAGACCGCGCCGTCCGACGGGCTCACGTTGACCGCGTACAGCGCCATCGCCACGCGCTTGTCCTTCGCCGGATCGACCGGTTGATCCGGCTCCACGTAGTCGTCGCGCTTGCCGTTGCCGTTGGTGTCGAGGACGAGCGCCGTCCAGCCCTGCGCCTTCGCCTCGTCGCCGGTCTGCTCGTACAGCCTGCGATTGAGCCAGCCGACCACGCCGGGGCCGGCGACGCCAGAGCTGGTCCACAGCGTCTGGTTGGCGTCGCGCGCGAAGTTGAGGTGGTGCGTCGGGAAGCAGGTGCTGATCAGCGTCCACTTGCCCGTCTTCGGGTCGTACATCGAGAGATGGCGGTTCGCCTCGCCGGCGAGCGGGAACGCCTTCGCCGACGGATGCTCCGGACTCTTGCACCAGTCGGGGTTCTTGTTCGGACGGATGCGCGAGGTGAACCACACGCGTCCCTTCTCGTCCATCATCGGGTTGTGGTTGAGCGTGCGGCTGTCCCAGATCGGCTTGGGTCCCCACACCGCCGACGGCCCGAACGGGTTGTCCTTCGACGACGGCGTGTCCGGGTCGCGCACCGGGTGGAACACCTCGTCGGCGCTGTTCCTCCTCGGATCCAGTACCGGCACGTAGTCCGTGCTGTCCTCGGGCGAGCCGTAGACCTTGCCGCCGGCGTTGACGCGCGGATTGCGCCGGTCGGTCGACACCGCGTCGTGCAGGTACGCGGTCGGCTGGCTCCAGTCCCACAGCGTGAGCACCACGTTGCGCTCGATGCCCTTCGGCCGCTCGGGCTGCGCGAACGGCAGCTCGCCCGCGGCAATGCGGTCGGTCCACTCGGCGAACAGCTTGATCGCGCGCTCGCCGTCCAGGCGGCCGATGTCGCGCGCCATCAGCGCCATCGCGCCGCCGGACTTCAAGCGTTCGCGCCACGCTTCTACAGAATCTCCTTTTTCCATGAAAATCTTCGGTACGGTCCGCATTCCCGGCGTGCCGAGCGCGTGGCAGGACTGGCAGGCGCCGGTCTTGATGGTGTTGAGCCACTGGCCCTGGCTCGCCACCGGCCCGAGAGGAAACTCGCTCGTCTCGGGCACGCGAAGGAGCGAGAACCAGTACTGCGCCGGGTAGTACTGCGCCGCCTCTTTCGGCGAAGGCGCGGGCACCGCCGTGAGATACACGATCTTGCCGGGCGTCGCCGGGACCTTTGCCGAGTCGACGAGACCGTAGCCGCGCACCCACAGGCTGTACTTCGCCTTCGGCAGGCCCGGGATCATGTAGCGGCCCTTGTCGTCGGTGACGACGACCTTCGCGTACTGGGTGGGCAGGCCGGTCGTCTCCGCGATCACCCAGACGCCGGCTTCCGGCCCGTTCAGGCCCGATACCACGCCGCCGATGTCCGCGCGGCCGACCTTCACCGGCGGGCTCAGCTTCATCGAGTCCTTCCGCTTCGCTTTCCGCTGCGCCTCGGAGTTGCCGGCCAGGGCGGCGAGGAGCAGCGCAATGGCTGCGTAGGCGAGAAACGACGCGATGGTCTTCAATGCAGGCCCCCAGGTTGCGCAGCCATCCTAGCAAAAACCGGAAGAAGGTCACTGCACTAAATCGCTGCGCGGCCGATCATCCGGGCAAGCGCACCGACGAAGGGGGTCATCGATGGAACTCACATTCTTCATCTTCTGGATGGTGTTTTCGGTGGTCGTGGCGATCGGCGCCGCGGGCCGCGGCCGCCACGGCCCCGGCTGGTTCCTGCTTGCGATGGTGATCAGCCCGCTGCTCGCCTTCCTCCTCCTGATGATGCTGCCGTCGCGCTCGAAGTCCGCGGGCGCCCCGGAAACCCAGGAGCTGCGCAAATGCCCCGAGTGCGCCGAGCTGATCCTGCGCGAGGCGAAGAAGTGCAAGCATTGCGGCGCGGCGGTGGACCCCCTCGCGCCCGTGAAGGAAGCAAGCGTGACCTACGGCGTCGGCAAGGCCTTCGGCCGCGCGCTCGGCGGCGAGAGCACCGGCAAGGAGCCCTAGCGCCCGAACGCCTGCGGCGTCAGGATGCGGAAGGGCAGCGAGCGAGCGCGGCGCCGGGCGAGGTGCAGAAGCGCCCGGTCCTTGGTGATGAGGAAATCGGCGTGCGCGGCGAGTGCGGCCTCCAGGAACTTCTGGTCGTCGGGGTCGCGGCAGCGCGGCAATCCCGCGCGCTGCGGCTCGGGCAGCGTCGCGTCGATGCGGTGGGAGAGGCGCCGGCATTGCGCGATGCAGGCCGCCTGCGCGGCGGCGTCGAGCTTGCGCTTGTGCAGGTCGTACGCCAGCACGCGCGCGAGCTCCGCCTCGCAGGCGGCGTCGATGAAGATTTCCGCGCGCTTCAGGCCCACCGCGTTGCGGATGCGCGCGATGCCCGGATCGTCGAACACCAGCCAGTCGAGCCACACGTGCGTGTCGAGGACCAGGCGGCGCCGGGTCAGCACATCACCAGCTCCGGCGCTCCGCCCTTCTCCACGAACACGATCGCGTTCTGCCCGAAGATGCGCCCCAGCGCCTCGGCGTTGGCGCGATAGATGCCCACGACGAGAACGCTCGGCTCCGCGGCGCGCTTGTTGTCCGGATCGCGTGCCTCGCCGGCGTAGCGCGGATACCCCGCGCTCGCCAGCAGCTCGTCGAGCGTGGCGCCGGCGCTGCGGTTCTCCGCGTCGGTCCTTGGCTCGCTGCGCGGGTTGGCGGCGGTGAGATAGGCCGCCGCCGCGGCGCCTTCGGCCTCGAGCAGCGCGTCGAGCCGCGGGCTCGGCTCGCCGATGCGCAAAACC
>DATILQ010000235.1:0-12805 GCA_035476235.1 Burkholderiales bacterium | reverse complement strand
TTCCGATCCTCGGCGTGGTGGAGAACATGTCCTTCCACGTCTGCCCGAAATGCGGGCACCAGAGCCACATCTTCGGCTCCGGGGGCGCCGAGCGGATGGCGCGCGAGTACGGCACCGAGCTCCTCGGCCAGCTGCCGCTCGACGAGGCGATCCGCAGCCAGGCCGACTCGGGCAAGCCGACGGTGGTAGCGGATCCCGACGGCCCGGTGGCGGAGATCTACCGGCGCATCGCGCGCCGCTGCGCCGTCAGGATCGCCGAGTCGCAGCGCGACATGACCTCCAAGTTTCCCAATATCGTGGTGCAGAACACGTGACCATCAAATCCGACGGCTGGATCCGTCGCATGGCTGTGGAGCACAGGATGATCGAGCCCTTCGAGCCGGGACAGGTGAAGGAGGTCGGCGGGCGCCGCGTGGTGTCCTACGGCACTTCCAGCTACGGCTACGACATCCGCTGCTCGACCGAGTTCAAGATCTTCACCAATATCAACTCGACCATCGTCGATCCCAAGGCGTTCGACGAGAGAAACTTCGTCGACTACCGGGGCGATGTGTGCATCGTCCCGCCGAACTCGTTCGCGCTGGCCCGTACCGTGGAGTACTTCCGCATCCCGCGCAACGTGCTCACCATCTGCCTTGGCAAGTCGACCTACGCGCGCTGCGGCATCATCGTCAACGTCACGCCCCTGGAGCCCGAATGGGAGGGGCATGTGACGCTCGAATTCTCCAACACCACGCCGCTGCCGGCGCGCATCTACGCCAACGAAGGCGTGGCGCAGGTGGTGTTCCTCGAGTCCGACGAGCTTTGCCAGACGTCGTACCGCGACCGCGGCGGCAAGTACCAGGGCCAGAAGGGCGTCACGCTACCCCGTATCTAAATGAAAAGATCTTCACCAAGCCCTTGACTCCAGAGGGGTCGTCCCTATAATCGGCCGAAGTTTTTCCTTCAACTTCGGCAAGGAGAAGGAGGTCATCATGACAAGCAAAAGGAACTGCTGCCCGGTCTATGAAGTTTGCGTCCGCGATATTCCTGAGACCTAGGTCCATTTCGGGAGAACTTTGATGGGGGATCGCCCAAGCAGCTTTGCACGCAGCAGACAGAACGCACTTCCCAAGCAGCCGCAACAAGAACAGCTCTTCGACACGCATCCCGAGGTCAGCCTCGACTTCGAGATCGTCCGCCAGGCGGCGCACCAGAGGTACAGCCGACCGTTCCTGATCATCGACACCGCCATCGTGCGCGGCAAGGTGAGGCGCTTCCGCGCCGCCATGCCCCGCGTGCGCCCGCATTACGCGGTCAAGGCCAACCCGGACCGCCGGGTGCTCAAGGTGCTGGTGCAGGAGGGCGCGGGCTTCGAGATCGCCTCGACCGCCGAGCTCGAGCTTCTCCTGGGTCTGGGCGTGGCGCCGACCGAGATCTTCTTTTCCAACCCTGTGAAGTCGCGCGAGTCGATAGCCTACGCCGCCGCCAAGGGCGTGGAGTGGTTCGTCGTCGACAGCGCCGACGAGCTTCGACGCATCCACGAGACCAAGGCGGATGCCAAGCAGTATCTGCGGATCGCCGCTCCCAACATCGGCAGCGACTGGCCGCTGTCCGGCAAATTCGGTGCCGGCGCCGCCGACGCGCGAGAGATCGTCGCCCTGGCCGCCAAGCTGGGCGCCGACCTGGCCGGCGTAACGTTCCACGTCGGTTCGCAGTGCCGCAACCCGGAGAACTGGCGCGTCGCCCTGGAAAAGGCGAGAGCGCTCTTCGAGATCATGAGCAAGGCGGGCCTGAAGCCGCGCCTGCTCAATATCGGCGGCGGCTTTCCGGTCCGGCACGTCAAGCCGATCCCGTCGGTCGAGGTCATCGGCGAGGTGGTGAACGAATGCCTCAAGGCCTTTCCCGAGGACGTGCAGGTGATCGCCGAGCCCGGGCGCTTCCTGGTCTCCGACGCCGGCTATTTCGTCTGCCGCGTGCTCGGTACGGCCACCCGCGCCGGCAAGCGCTGGATGCACTGGGATGCAGGCCTTTTCGGCGGCGTGATCGAGAGCAGCGAAGGCTTGAAATACCGCATCCGCACCGAGCGCTCCGGCCCCGACATTCCCTGGACCGTCGGCGGGCCGACCTGCGACTCGGTGGACATCGTCATGCGCGACGAGCCGCTGCCGTCGGACCTGCAGGAAGGTGATTTCGTGTACATCAAGAACGCAGGCGCGTACACGACGGCCTACGCGAGCCAGTTCAATGGCTTTCCGCTCCCGGAGGTTCGGGTATTCGAGTCTAAGCGCTAGGCGCGCTCGTACCTCACGAAGTCGAACTTCGTGCCATCGGCTGCGGTATGCGCCTCCCGCTGAGCCTCGCGCCAGCGCGAACGGTCGTAGCGCGGAAACCAGGCGTCGCCCCGGTAATCCCTGTGGATCTCCGTCATTACCAGGCCATCGGCGAGCGGCAGCGCGGTCTCGAACAGCCGCGTACCGCCGATCACGAAGACCACAGGTTCGCCGATGCACAGGGCGAGTGCCGCCTCCAGCGAGGTGGCCACCGCCGCGCCGGGCGCCTCGTATCCCGGCCTGCCGGTCACTACGATGTTCTCGCGTCCGGGGAGCGCGCGCCCGAGCGATTCCCAGGTGCGCCGCCCCATAATCACCGGGTGGCCCAGAGTCAGTTGCTTGAAGTGCTTCAAGTCCTCTGGAAGATGCCACGGTAGCTGCCCGTTGGCGCCTATGATTCCATTTGCGGCCACGGCGGCGACGAGATAGATGCGGGGCTCTGCGTTGTGTGACATTGATCCTCGCGCCGATGGAAATTTTGTTGAAATTATAAGGACATGGCGTACCCGCGATCGTTTCTTGGCCTGTTGCTGACCGGTTTTACGGTGGTCGCGCTGCCGCTCGTGGGCGCACTTGCCTATTCGGCCTGGAACACGGAGCGGCTCGCCGAGCAGAGCCGCACTGCGGTGTTCAGCGCGTCGCAGGCCGCGCGCGCCAGCCGCTCGCTGGTGAACCGCATCAGCTCGATCGAGCGCTTGGCGCAGCAGTTGGCGGGGGTAGAAGACCCGGCTCTGGCCTCCGACTACGCTGGCGTACATCGCAGCTTTAGGCAGATTGCCGACGAGCTGCTGCTCCTGCCGCTCGATGAGCAGCAGCTTGCCGCGCTCAAAAAAACTGTCGCGCTGGAGCAACAGCTCTATGAGCTCCTGGGCGCGCAGCCGCGCCGGCGCCAGGATCCGCGCAGGGTCGGCGGCATCGCGGCCGAATTGGCCGAGAACGCGTACGAGGTTCTGGCCATCAGCTACCTGGTGGCCGACCGGGAGGTGGTGCGGCTGCGATCGAACGCCGAGGCGGTGCAGCGCAGGCTCATCCTGCTCGTCATCTTCAGCACCGCCGCCGCGCTCGCCATAGCGCTCGGCCTCACGCGCTACATCTCACGCCCGATCGCGGCGCTCGACGCGTCGATCCGGCAGCTGGGCGGGGCGGATTTCTCGCGCGAGATCACCGTGCGCGGCCCGGAGGATCTGCAATCGCTCGGCGAGCGGCTCGACTGGCTGCGGCGACGGCTGGCCGAGCTGGAGGCGGAGAAAAACCGCTTTCTGCGCCATCTGTCGCACGAGCTGAAGACACCGCTGACCGTGTTGCGTGAAGGCGCCGAGCTGCTGAACGACCAGGTGGGCGGCCCGCTGGCGCCGCCGCAGCGCCAAGTCGTCGCCATCATGCGCGACAACAGCGTCAAGCTGCAGCGGCTCATCGAGGATCTGCTCGACTACCAGCGCGCTCTACATTCGGCCGGGTCGCTGCAACCGCGCGCCGTGGCGCTGGATGCGCTGGTCCAGGACGTGGCGCGGCCGCACCAGCTCGCGGTGCAGGCCAAGGGGCAGCGGCTGGAGCTCGACCTCGACAAGGTGAGCGTGGAAGCCGACCCGGAAAAGCTGCGTTCGATCATCGACAACCTGCTGGGTAACGCGGTGAAGTTCACCCCGAGCGGCGGCACCATCAGAGTGCTCACACGGGCGGCGGATCGCGAGGCCATGGTCGACGTGATCGACACCGGCCCCGGGGTGCCGCAGGAAGAGCGGGAATCGATCTTCGACTCGTTTTTCCGCGGCCGGGCGAAGGCGAGCGGCCGCATCGAAGGCACCGGTCTGGGCCTCGCTATCGCGCGCGAGTTCGTCGAGGCGCACGGCGGGCGGATCAGCGTGGTGAGCGAGACGAGCGGCGGGCATTTCCGCGTCACTTTGCCGCGCAAACCCGCGCGGGCGTTGCCGGTGGCGGCATGAAGGCTTTCGTCATGGCTATCACAGTCGCCCTCGCCGGTTGCGCGTTGCTGCAACCGGGCGCCGAGCAGCTGGGCACGGTGGACGCCATCGTTGCCGACGCCATGAGCGCTGTGCGGGCGGCTTCGGCCGAGCAAAAGGCCGCGTTGTCCCGCGCGCAAGACGCCTTTACGCGCGATCCGACCGCCGCAAATCGCCTGCGGCTTGCGACGCTGCTCGCTGTGCTGCCTGCCCCGTTGCGGGACGATGCGCGCGCGGCAGAACTGCTCGAGCCACTGGCCGATGCCACCGCGCCGGGGTTCGGACGCTTTGCAGCGTTCTTTTCTGCGCTGGTCGTCGAGCGCCAGCGCCTAACCCGCGAGCTCGAGCGCGCAGCGCGCGAGCGGGAGCGCGTCGATAAGGACCGCGATAAGCGCGAAGAAGCGTTGAGGCAGCAACTCGAGGCTCTGAGAGCGATCGAGCGCGGCATCCTGGAGCGCGAGGAACGATTGCGCCGGAAGCAGAGGTAGCCACCGCGTGGTTCAAGGCCGCCTGAACGCCCAGGCGCGCACTATGCCAATGACTAGGGTGCAGGCGAGCGCGAAAGCGCCGACGGCATAGAAGCCGGCCACGATGCCATAGCGGTCGGCCAGAAAACCCATGACCAGCGGGGTGCTGAGGTGCGACATGCCCCAACCCAGGCCGCCGAGCGCAAGCGCCGCGCCGCGCTCCTCCTGCCGGCTGGCCTCCGCGATGGTGATCTGGAAGTACAAGGTCATGGCGCCGGAACCGAAGCCGACCAGCAGCATCCAGAAGCCGATGGGCACGGCATGGTCGAGCGTCGGCACCAGGCCGACCGCAGCCGCCACGGCGGCTCCGCACAGCACCGGCCAGAGGGTCTCCGGTCCGGTGCGTACGAAGCGCGCAGCGATCAACCCGGCGGCGATCGCGCCGAGAGCGCGCAGCGCGAGCAGGATGCCGGACGTCCCCTCCCCGTAGCCGAACTCTGCGAGCAGCAGGGGGTAGAAGGAGATAGAAAGCGAAAACGGCAGTGCCGAGAGGTAGGCGCAAAGCATCGAATAGTGGATGATCCGTTGATGGAGCAGGCGCCAGTAGCCGACCAGCAGGTTGTGCCCGACGGCAGGCCTTCGCGTGGCCGGCTTGGTGCCCAGTCCGGCAAAAAAGGCCATCAGCCCGGTGGCCGCCAAGGCGAGGAAAGTAGGCTGGAATCCCGCGCCGGCGAGGAGAAATCCGCACAGCGCAGTGCCGGCAATCTGACCTATGTTGGTTGCTGCGTTGAGGCGTCCCAGCTGGATGCCGCGCGCCCCCGGCAACTCGCTCGCCAGCGCCCAGGTCGCAGGCCAGAACGCAGCCCGCGACAGGACCAGGGCGAGCTGGCCAAGCATCAGCATCCAGAAGCCATGGGCGAACATGAACCAGACGCCGGCTGCGACGCTCGCCCAGCACGAACCCAGCATGATGCGCCGTCCGCCGACGCGGTCGGTGTAGGCGCCGCCGGCGAGGTTGAGAGGCACTTGAGCCAGGACCGGGGCGGCGAACAGCGCACCGATCTCGGCATTGGACAACCCTTCGGCATGGGCGTACAGCGGTACCGCAAGCCAGGTCATGCCAAGGCCGAAATTCCACGCTAGCGAGGCGAGGAAAAAGAACTGATGCTGCACGGCACATTATGGGTTGCCAGGCCGTAAGCCGCAGGCCGCGGTTTCGACCAAGGCTCATGCGTATCGCAGGCGCATTGCTGGCGCTCTTTCTCGCGGACGCCGCCGGGGCGGAACGCTGCAGCGCTCTGAGCGGGGAGCGGACCGTGGCTCTGGTAGAGCTCTATACCTCCCAAGGCTGCAGCAGCTGCCCGCCCGCGGACCGCTGGCTTTCCGGCCTCGGCGCTCGCGGCTATGTGCCGGAACGCGTGGTGCCGCTGTCGCTGCATGTTGATTACTGGGACTACATCGGCTGGAAGGACCCGTACGCCAAAGGCGAGTTTTCCGCACGGCAAAGAAAGCTCACGCAGCTGCAGCGCTCGGCGCTCGTCTACACGCCCCAAGTGCTGCTCCAGGGCCGGGATTTCAGGCGGTGGGGGAGCGCTGCCTTCGACGAGGCGGTGGCCAGAATCAACGCGCAGGCCGCCAAGGCGCGTATTGCATTGGAGATACGTTCCGCGGGCCGCCAGGCCCTGCAAGTCGAAGCGCGTGCGGAACTGCTTGACCGCACCCAAAAGGACGATGCGGCGCTTTACCTGGCGACCTATGAGAACAAGCTGAGCAACCGGGTAACGGCGGGGGAGAACCGCGGCCGCACGCTGGCGCACGACTATGTCGTCCTGGAGTGGGAGGGCCCGTTCGCCTTCTCCCGGGATGCCCGGTTGCTGGAGCAGCGCGCCTTGCCGCTGCTGCCCAAGGCAGTACCCGCGAACTCAGGCGTGGTCGGATTCGTGCAGAACCGCAGCACCACGGAGGTGCTCCAGGCGCTGATGCTGCCGGCCTGCCCGGCCTGACTTTTTTTTCGCTTCAAGCGATCCTCGGGTATATTCGCGCGGTCATGTCCGCCCGGCCGGCCGGGCCCATGGAGGGGAGCGCCCATGCAAGCGACGCAGATCCGACAAAAGGACGGCGTCTTTTATTTCGTCAGTTACCGAGCCAAGGACCTGCTGGCAAAGGTGCGCTTCATCAGCCGCTTCTATGGCGAAGGCGAGCAGATCGAGCCCGGGCGCATCTCGCAGGACGATGACATCGCCCAGTTCATCGCCAAGATCGAGCGCACCGACCAGGCCTTCCAGCGCTCGCTGTCGCGCGCCAAGGTGCGCCAGCTCAAGAACTTCTACGAGACCGCGATCACGCAACCGCCGATCCCGGGCACGGTTTTGCTGTTCACCTCCGAGAGGCTCACTTTCCGCCCCGGCGGCGACAGCGGCGTCGGCAGCGTGAACGAGCCGTCTTCCAAGTTCCTGATCATCGACGGACAGCACCGGCTCGCGGCGCTGCAGTTCTACCTGCACGAGCGACCCGACGATGCGGCGACGATCAACGTGCCGTGCATCATCTTCGACGGTCGCAGCGAGGACTTCGCGACCGAGATGTTCGTGATCATCAATTCGACCCCGACGCGCATCAACAAGAGCCATCTGGTCGATCTGTACGAGCACGTGTCGTTCGCGGCGCCCGACCGCAAGTTCGCCGCCCGCCTGGTCGAGAAGCTCTACAGCGAGGGCGACAGCCCGCTGCGCTACCGCATCAACCGCCTGGGAGGACGCAGCCAGCGCGACAAATGGGTGCTGCAGGCGGAGCTCTTCAACGAATTGCATCGCTGGGTGCGCGGGCGCTGGCGCTCGATCCAGCTGGCCGGCGGCAGCTCCAAGGAAGTGCCCCGCTACTACGCCATCATCCGCGACTTCTTCAAGGCGGCTCGCGCCGTCTTCGGCGACGCGGTATGGGGCAAGGAAAACTACATGGTCACCAAGCCGGTGACCATCAAGGCAATGGTGCGGGTTTGCGCCGACCTCGCGCGCGAAGACGCCGAGCCGGAGTCCGGCCGCGTCGCGCGATGGGAGCAGCGCCTTGCGCCCTGGGCTGAAATGGCGCGCCAGTTCAAGGAGGAGGGCTTCTACGAGCGCTTCCCCGCGAAGGGCGAGGTCGAGCGCGTCGCGCGCGTGCACCGCGACCTGGCGCGCGCCGTGGGAATCGAGGCCGGCAAGAAGCCTTAGACCGCGCCGTCGGCCGCGAGGCGGTCGATCTCGGCGGCGGTATAGCCGAGTTCGCCAAGAACGGCGCGGGTGTGCTCACCCACCGCCGGGATCGGGTCCATTCGCGGCTCCAGGCGATCGAGGTTGAAGGGCGGCTTCAGCGCATCGAGCTCGCCCGCGGGGGAGCCGACGCGCGCCCAGCGCCCTCGCGCTGCAAGCTGCGGGTGGCGCCAGAACTCCTGCATCGTGTTCAGGCGGGCATTGGCGATATCGGCCGCTTCGAGCCTGTCGGTGACTTCTTGGGAGTCCATCCTTGAGAATACGCGCGCGATCTCGGCGTGCAAGGCGTCCCGGTGCTGCAGCCGAGCGGGGCCCGATGAGAATCTGGCATCGTCCTTCAATGATTTGTTTCCCAGAACCCTCTCGCAGAAGCGTGCGAATTCGCGCTCGTTCTGGACACTGAGAAAGACCGTGCCGCCGTCCCCGGTCGGGAAGGGGCCATACGGCACGATGGTGGCGTGGTAGGCGCCTGAGCGCGGCGGCGGCGCACCGCCGTAGGCGGTGAAATAGGACGGGAAGCCCATCCATTCGCCCAGGGCCTCGAACATCGTTATATCGAGGGTCGCGCCTTCGCCGGTCCGCTCGCGCCGCAGCAGCGCCGCGAGGATGGCTGCGAAAGCGTACATTCCGGCCGCGATGTCGGCGACCGGGATACCTGCCTTTGACGCCGCTTCGGGCGTTCCGGTGACCGAGAGCAGGCCGGCTTCGCATTGCACCAGCAGGTCGTAGGCCTTCTTTTCGGCATACGGCCCCGACGGTCCGTAGCCCGAAATGCCGCACCACACGAGCCGTGGCTGCCTCGCGCGCAGGTCGGCGGCGCCGAGGCCCAGGCGGTCCGCGGCGCCGGGCGCCAGGTTCTGCACGAAGACGTCGGCTCGCTCGATCAGCCGGCACAGGATTTGTTTCGCTGCAGGATGCTTGGCGTCCAGCGAAAGGCTTTCCTTGGAGCGGTTGGTCCAGACGAAGTGCGACGACAGGCCCCTGACCGTGCGGTCATAGCCGCGCGCCGCGTCGCCACCGCCCGGGCGCTCGATCTTGATGACCCGTGCGCCGAGCTCGGCGAGCTGGCGCGTCGCGAACGGCCCGGCGATAACCTGCTCGAGCGCGACAACGGTGATGCCCTCCAGGGGGCGCTGCATGGGAGGTCGATTCTAAGCCCCGTGCTAAATTAGCCGCCTCTATGGACCATGGCCTCGCCTGGGCGGTGGTTGGTCTCGTGCTGGTCATCGCGGAGCTCCTCACCGGAACGTTCTACTTGGTGATGCTGGGCGTCGCTGCATTCGGGGCCGCCGGGGCCGCATATCTCGGCGTTGATTTCTCCGCCCAAGTCATCGTAGCCGGGCTGGTCGCCGCCGTCGGCTGCTACGGCGTGCACGTCTACCGCGCGAAGAACCGTACCGAGCAGATGCCACCCATCGACGCCGGGAACCCGGCCAGATTCGAAAGCTGGATCGACGCACGGGCGCGCCTGGCACGCGTCAGGTACCGCGGCGCCAGCTGGGATGCGCGCGTGGAGGACGCCGAGGCCTTGGAACCCGGTGCGACCGTGTACGTTCTCGCCACAGATGGCAATACACTCAAGGTTGCGAAAAACCGCCCCGCCTGAGGGAGGCGCGGCGTCTCATCACACGGGGGGATCCTCCATGATATGGAAGCTTGGTCTTGCGGTCGTGCTGGCCGTCATTGCCGCGGTAATTCCCGCGCTGTCGAGCTACTGGCCATGGGTTCTGGTCCTCGGCGTGGTCGTGGCCTTCATCATCGAGGGTGTGCGCATCGTGCCGCAGCAAAGCGCGTGGGTGGTGGAGCGCCTCGGACGTTTCCACGGCACGCTCGAGCCTGGCCTCAACCTGATCATCCCCTTCCTCGACCGTGTCGCCTACACGCATTCCCTGAAGGAGGTGCCGCTCGATGTGCCCGAGCAGATCTGCATCACCAAGGACAATACCCAGCTCGGGGTCGACGGCATTCTGTATTACCAGGTGACCGATCCGCGCCTCGCTTCGTACGGATCGTCCAACTACATCGCGGCGATCTCGCAGCTGGCGCAGACCACGCTGCGCAGCGAGATCGGCAAGATGGAGCTCGACAAGACATTCGAGTCGCGCGACGAGATCAACCGGCAGATCGTCGCCTCGCTGGACGAGGCCGGCCGCAACTGGGGAATCAAGGTGCTGCGCTACGAGATCAAGAGCCTGACGCCTCCGGAAGCGATCCTGCGCTCGATGCAGCAGCAGATCACCGCCGAGCGGGAAAAACGCGCGCTTATCGCAAAATCCGAGGGCGAGAGGCAGCAGGAGATCAACGTCGCCGATGGCGAGAAGCAGGCCGCGGTGCTCAGGTCCGAAGGCGAAAAGCAGGCGGCGATCAACCGGGCACAGGGCGAGGCGACCGCCATACGAGTCATTGCCGAGGCGACTGCCGCCGGCGTGCGCGCGGTGGCCGACGCCATTGGCGACAAGGGCGGGCTGGAAGCCGCGAACCTCAAGGTGGCGCAGCAGTACGTGGAAGCGTTTGCGAACCTGGCGAAGACTTCGAATACGCTCATCGTGCCTACAACCGCGAGCGACGTTGCGGGTTTCGTCGCCACGGCCATGACCGTGCTGGACCGGGCAAGGGTCGCCAAGGCCCAGGCCACATAGTCAGGCTCTGCGCCAGACGTGGAAGCCGAGTAGCAGCGGTAATGCCAGGCCGATGCCGAGGTGGCTGTAGCTCGCGGCCTGGCGAACCGCCTCGTCCCCCGAGTAATAGAGCAAATGACCGCTGATCATCAGCCACGCCGCCAGCGCCAGAATCCAGATTCCGGTCCTTTTGTAGCGAGCGTCCTTCCACCCGGCCGGCACGTGAGAGGCAAGGACTGCCCCGAGTAGAAGCAGCGCCAGCATTGCGGCGCCGCCATGGACCTTCATCAGCAGCGCCGAGCGCAGCCATTCCCAGAGCCCGCCGGAGACGAGAAGCACGGCGAGCGTCGCATAGAGCAGGCGACGAAACGCGCAGTGCAGCGGACTCACTGCATCACCACCGCCAGGGCCCCGAAACGGGCGGCAATGACGCTTGAGCGGTTCGGCTCAAGCAGGCAGGGCTTGGTGAGCGCATCCGCCGTCGTGCAGTCGAGCGCGATCACAGTGATTCCATAACCCGGTTTCACGACCTTTCCCGTTCTGGGGTCGAAGAACTCCGCTGCGGAAAAGTAAGCCCCGGAGCTGGCGACGGCGGCTTCCGCCACCTGGCCGATATGCACCAGCTTGCCCGGAGAGCGCGGATGTCGCACATAGATGGGCTCAGGCTGTTTGCCGAACACCCGCAGGTCGCCGCCAGCATTGACTGCGCCGCAATCGGCACCCGCGCGGCGTAGTGCGTCGACAGCGCGGTCGACCGCGTATCCCTTTGCGATGCCATCGAGCGTGAGACGCACGCGCTGCTTCACATGGACGGCCGAATCGAGCATTTCGAGCTGCTCCCAATGGAACAACCCGTCGGTGAGCGCATGGATCTCCTTGGCCCGTTGCAGCACCGCCATGGTCCAGGGATCGATGGCAATGACATTGCCGGCTGACGCGGCATTGATTCTCGACACATCGCTCTCAGAGTCCTGGCGACTCATCAGCCGGTGCACCCGCTCGAGTGCTTCGAAGCCTTCCTCGATGGCGCCCGCAGCCTCTCGAGGCAGGCGAATTTCCACCAGCGTGCCGAGCAGCGGACGCGCCCGCCTAACGTTGCTTGAGAGCCGACTCATAAAAGCCAAGAAGCCGCTTGATGCCATCGGTTAAGTGGCGGCACGAAAGCGTGGCGCCGCTGATATTACGGATGTCCTGGTCCAGCTTCAGAGGATCGCGCGCAGTCTTCCCGGCAAACTGGCGCCGCCACGCAGCGTCGCGGATCTGGTAGCCGTAGCTCTCGAGGTACTCCAGGATCTCGACGCCTCGCACGCTGCCATCGGCCCCGAGCCCGACGGCATAGGTGATCAGCTCATGCTTGCCGAACACGGCGTCGACGATGAACCAGCCCCCCTCGGAGACCCTCCACAGCTTCCGATCAGGCGCATCGGGCAAAGCGAGCGCTTCCTGGGTGAAACGGGCGCCGGGAAAGACGGCCTGCTGCGCCTGTTCGACGCTCAAATACACGGCCGCGTGGGCTGCCGGGGCAAATATGGCGACTGGCGCAGCAACGAAAGCGGGCCAGAGCGCCATCAGAAGCTGAAGCCCAGCTTGATGCGCAACTCGCTGCGCTCGTGGTGTTCGCCGTAAAAGCGACCGCCGATGATGTCCTCGCGCGCCTGGTCCGTGTAGCCCTTCGCATTGCCGAGCTGGCTCAGGAAGGTCGCCGTCAGCCACCACGATTTCTCCGCGTAGTGGAGTGACGGGCCAAAGAAGCTCGCTGAATAATTGCGGTTGGCCTTCGAGAAACTCGATCCGCCATAGCCGCGATGGTCGCGGTATTCGGCACCGGCGTGCCAGCGCGGCGCAAAGCGATAGGCGAGGCCGGTGGTGAATTCCAGCTCTCCCTCGCGCTCCCATTCGCCATGAAACTTCTCGCGTTCCTGCGCCGCGCTAAAGTTGGCCGCCCACACGAGGCGGTCATCGAGGAAGTTCTTGTGCAGGATGATCTTGCCCTCGAGCTCGCGTTTCTTCGGCCCATAGGTCGGCTCGACATACAGGGCCAGGCCGATCGGGTCCTTGTACGGGCTCAGGAGCCGATAAATCCACTCGTTCGAGACCGACTCGAAAAAGCTGCTTTTGTAGCGGGCATCGGGATCCACGCCGTCAGGCACGAACGCGCCGGGACCTGTGGTGTCGTCCGGGCGGTTGCGGAAGGCGTTG
>DATILQ010000234.1:0-13577 GCA_035476235.1 Burkholderiales bacterium | reverse complement strand
CGCGTACGTGAGGCAGCCGAACGCAAAGGCGACGAGCAGCGCCTGCGCCTGCGCCGCCGGCCGCGCCAGCGCCATCCAGCCAAGGTTCTGTCTTGCTGCCCCAAGAAGGGGAAAGAACGACTGCGCCAAGGCGACGATGAGCGCAAGACAGAGGGCGAACTGGCCGAGCTCGGGGGTCATTTTCTCTGTACCGTCTGCTGGGCTCTCTTCACCGCATCCGCGGCCTCGGGCGGCATGTAGTTCTCGTCGTGCTTGGCGAGGACTTCGCTGGCGCGGAACATGCCGTCGGCGCCGAGCTGTCCCTGCGCGACCACGCCCTTGCCTTCGCGGAACAGGTCCGGCAGCTGGCCGCGGTAAGTCACGCGCATGCTTTTTGCCGTGTCGGTCACCGTGAACTCCACGTTCACGCCCTCGCGCTTCAGGCTGCCGGGGACCACCATGCCACCGATGCGGAAGCTGCGACCCTGCGGCGCCTCGTTGGCGGCGACCTGCGAAGGCGTGAAGAAGAACACCAGGTTCTTCTGGAAGGCCGCCAGCACCAGCGCCGCAGCGATGCCCAGCGCCGCGACGCCCACGGCGATCGCCGTTATGCGTTTATGTCTTGGTTTCACTGCATTTTCGACTGCGCTTTACGAGCAGGGCCATCTCCACCCCGAGCAAGAGAAATGTAACCCCGTAGGCACCCCACACGTAGAGCCCATACCCGCCCATGGCAAAAAATTCTCTCACTGGTTCTCCAGGATAAGACAGCGCACGCGCACCAACGTTACCGCGATGCTGTACATCCAGAAAGCGAGCGCCATGATCAGCATGCCGGTCAGCATCGTCGCCGCCATGCTCGGCGCCCGGGTCAGGCTCACGGAGGCGCCCTGGTGCAGCGTGTTCCACCACTGTACCGAGTAATAGATGATCGGGACGTTCACCACGCCGACGATCGCGAGCAGCGCTCCGGCGCGTTCTGCTCGCCGCCGGTCGTCGATCGCCGCCTGCAACGCCATGAAACCGAGGTACAGGAACAGCAGGATCAGCTCCGACGTCAAGCGCGCGTCCCACACCCACCAGGTGCCCCAGGTCGGCCTGCCCCAGAACGAGCCGGTCCACAGCGCGATGAAGGTGAACAGCGCGCCGGTGGGCGCCAGCGCGCTCGCCATCATGTGCGAGAGCCGCGTGTTGAAAGCCAGGCCGATGGCCGCCCAGAACGCCATCACCACGTAGATGAACATCGACATCCACGCCGCCGGGACGTGGATGAAGATGATGCGGTAGGCCTCGCCCTGCTGCGCGTCGGTCGGCGCGACGAAGAAGCCGATGTAAAGGCCCGCCGCGCAGAGCACGGCCGCCGCCGCGGCGCACCAGCGCGCGATCACTCCCGCGACAGGATAGAACGTCTGCGGCGACGCATACCAGAACCACTTGACGCTTTGTGCAGTCATTCCGTGGAAATCCGCAATGCCGCCGCGATCGCCCAGGGAGCGAACGCGGCCGCGACGACCAGCAGCGCGGCGAGCAGCAGGAGCTGCCCATCCGGGGCGAGCCCCGCGGCCGCCATCTCGACGCTTCCCGCCCCCATGATCAGCACCGGGACATACAGCGGCAGCACCAGCAGCGACAGAAGCACGCCGCCGCCGCGCAGTCCGAGCGTGAGAGCCGCTCCGATCGCGCCGATCAGGCTGAGCACCGGCGTGCCAAGCAGCAATGATAATGCAAGCACGGGGTAGAGCGGCGCCGGCAGGTCGTACTGCAGCGCGATGAGCGGCGCGATCAGCACCAGCGGCACGCCGGCGACCAGCCAGTGAGCCAGGGCCTTCGCGGCAGCGATGACACCGAGCGGCGCCGAACTGAGCAGCAGCTGCTCGAGCGTGCCGTCGGCATGATCGGCGGCGAACAGCCGCCCGAGCGAAAGCATGCAGGACAGCAGCGCCGCGACCCAGATCACCCCGGGCGCGATCAAGCGCAGCAGATCCGGCTCGGCGCCGATGCCCAGAGGAAACAAGCTGGTGACGATCACGAAGAACAGCAGCGCCGTGGCGACGTCGCTGCGGCGCCGCCACGCGACGAGAAGGTCGCGAACCACAATGCAGCGCGCCGCTTCAAGCATCCAGGTCAATCACCTGCGAGGCGCCGACGCGGGTGTCCTGATGCGTCGTGTACACCACGGCCCCGCCGCGCGCCACGTGCCCGCCGATCAGCTCCTCGACCAGCCGACCTGCCGCTGCGTCGAGCGCGGCATACGGCTCGTCGAGCAACCACAGGGGCACCGATCCACTGAGGGCGAGCCTCGCCAGCACCGCTCGCCGCCGCTGACCTTGCGACAGTCGCCTCACCTGGAGATCAGCCAATTCGAACGCCTCGAGTGCTTGCCGTATTTCAGGAGCTGAGACGGGAAGCCCGGCGAGGGTGCAAGCGATGCGCAGATTCTCCGCGGCAGTGAGGTCGTCCTTCACCGCGGCTGCATGGCCGATGTAGACCAGCTGCTTCGAGTACTCCTCGCGCAGGCGCCGGATTTCGACTCCTTGCCATGAAACAGAACCTGAAGTTGGAGATAGCAGCCCGCATAGGATGCGCAGCAGGCTCGTCTTGCCGCTGCCGTTGGGTCCCGCGATCCTCAGCAGCTCGCCGCCGCGCAGCAAGGCAGACAGGTCGCTGAACAGCGTGCGCCCGCCGCGCTCGCAGCTCAGATGCGATAGCTCGAGGTTCAATTCAGATCCAGCGCGTAGCGCTTGAGCGCCGAGAGCGGCACGTAGTTGAGCACGCTCTCGTGCGTCGCCTCGAGGACCACGCGCGGCGCGCGGCCCGCCTCCCAGGCCTCGATCCAGCGCAGCACGTGCAGGCACCAGCGGTCGTTCTGCTTCAGGCCGCGGAAGCGCAGGTCGGGACGCGGGGTGACGAGATCGTTGCCCTTTGCGACGCTGAACTCGAGGAACCCGTCGGTGACCTGCACGCACACCAGGTGGGCGACGCCGTCCTCGCCCTGGGTCGCGCAGCAGCCGTCGCGAAAGTAGCCGGTCAGCGGCGAATAGCTGCAGGCGCGCAGCTCGCCGCCGAGGACGTTTTTTTCAGGCTGCGCCATGCTGCTCTATATAGCGCTTGAGCGCTGCGGCGTCGCGCTCCATCACGGTGAAGCGCTGCGGCAGCTTCTCCAGGTTGTCGAAGCTCTTCGGGCGCTGCGGCTCGCGGCCGAGCGCCTCGCGCAGCGTCGCCGCGAACTTGGCGGGCTGCGCGGTCTCGAGGCAGATCAGCGCGATCCCCGCTTCGCGCTTTTCCAGGCCGACTTTCACTCCATCGGCGGTATGCGGATCGATCATCACGCCGAACCGGTCGTAGACCTGCTTGATGGTGCGCAGTCGATCGGCATGCGTGCTGCGGCCGGAGACGAATTCGCCGTTCGGGCGCGGCAGATCGAATTCGCCCTTGGCGTCGAGGCGGCGGTAGAGGTCCCGAACGCGCGCGCCGTCGCGGCCGACGAGGTCGAACACGTAGCGCTCGAAGTTCGACGCCTTCGAGATGTCCATCGACGGGCTGGAGGTTTCCTGCACGTTCTTTCGCGTGCGGTAGCGGCCGGTGCGGAAAAATTCGTCGAGCACGTCGTTCTCGTTGCTTGCCAGAATCAATTTTCGTATAGGTAAACCCATGGCGCGCGCCACGTACCCCGCATAGATATTGCCGAAGTTGCCGGACGGCACCGCGAACGCGACTTCCTGATCATTCCCTTCGGTGGCCGCAAAGTAGCCCTTGAAGTAGTAAACGACTTGCGCGGCAACCCTGGCCCAGTTGATCGAATTCACCGCGCCGATGCGGTGCTTCGACTTGAAGGCGCGGTCGGCGTTGACCTGCTTGACCAGGTCCTGGCAGTCGTCGAAGACGCCCTTCACCGCGAGGTTGTGGATGTTCGGATCCTGCAGCGCGAACATCTGCGCGCGCTGGAAAGGGCTCATGCGGCCGTGCGGGGAGAGCATGAAGACCTGAATGCCGCGCTTGCCGCGCAGCGCGTGCTCCGCCGCCGAGCCGGTGTCGCCGGAGGTTGCGCCCAGGATGTTGAGAATCGTGTTTTCTTTTTTGAGAATCGATTCGAAGAGATTGCCGAGCAGCTGCATGGCGATGTCCTTGAAGGCGAGCGTAGGCCCGTTGGACAGGCCGAGAAGATGAAAGTCCGGCTCGAGCGTCTTCAGCGGCGTGACGCCATCGGTTCCGAAAATTTTCTTCGTGTAGGTGGATTCGACGATCCGTTTCAGATCAGGCACGTCGTCCATGAACTGCGCCAGGATGGCACGCGCAAGATCGGAATACGACAGGGATCTCCAGGACTTCAAGTCCGCTTTTGGATAATCCTCCGGCACGTACAGCCCGCCGTCCGCAGCGAGGCCCTCCAGCAGGATGTCGGTAAAGCGGCGCGGCGGCGCGTTGCCGCGGGTCGAGACGTAGAGCACTACAGCAGCTCTTCCAGGCGGATCCTGGTCACTTTCCCAACCACGGTGGAGAGCTGCTCGATCTTCGCCATCGCCCGGTTGACGTTCTTCTCCAGCGCGCGGTGGGTGAGCATGACGATGTCGACGCGGCTTTCACCCTTGCCGGGCTCCTTCTGCACCATGGCGCCGATCGAGATCCTCGAGCCGGCGAGGATGCGGGTGATGTCGGCGAGCACGCCCGGCCGGTCGAGCACGCGCATGCGCAGGTAACAGGAGGTCTCGACCTCGCCGATCGGCAGGATCGGTGTGTCGGCAAGCTGGTCCGGCTGGAAAGCGAGATGCGGCACGCGGTGCCCGGGGTCCGCGGTGATGAGCCGCGTGATGTCGATGAGGTCGGCCACCACCGCGCTGGCGGTCGGCTGGCTGCCGGCGCCGGCGCCGTAGTAAAGCGTCGGCCCGACCGCATCGCCCTTCACCAGGATGCCGTTCATCACCCCTTCGACGTTGGCGAGCAGGCGCCGCGCAGGCACCAGCGTCGGATGCACGCGCAGCTCGATGCCCTTCGCGGCGCGCCGCGTGATGCCGAGCAGCTTGATGCGGTAGCCGAGCTCCTCGGCGTAGCCGATGTCCGCGCGCGTGAGCTTTTCGATTCCCTCCCTGAAGCATTTCTTGAGCTGCATCGGGATGCCGAAGGCGAGCGCCGACAGGATGGTGAGCTTGTGCGCGGCGTCGACGCCCTCGACGTCGAAGGCCGGATCGGCCTCGGCGTAGCCGCGCCGCTGCGCGTCGCCGAGGGCGGCCGAGAAATCGAGGCCGCGGTCGCGCATCTCGGAAAGAATGAAGTTCGACGTGCCGTTGATGATTCCGGCGATCCATTCGATGCGGTTCGCGGCCAGCCCTTCGCGCAGCGCCTTGATGATCGGGATGCCGCCGCCGACCGAGCCTTCGAAGGCCACCATCACGCCGTTCTTCTGCGCGGCGGCGAAGATCTCGGTGCCGTGGGTGGCGAGCAGCGCCTTGTTGGCGGTAACGACATGCTTGCCGTTGCGGATCGCCTCGAGCACCAGCACTTTCGCGATGCTGGTGCCGCCGATCAGCTCGACGATGATGTCAATCTGCGCGTCGCGTACCAGCTTGAGCGCATCGGCGACGACTTTGGCCTTTTTCCCGGTAATCTTCCTGGCGCGGTGAAGGGCCTTGTCGGCGACTTGCGTGATCTTGATCGCGCGACCGGCGCGGCGCCGGATCTCGCCGGCGTTGCGGCTGAGCACGTCCCAGGTGCCGCCGCCCACGGTGCCGATGCCCAGCAGCCCTACATTAATCGGCTTCATTTCGTTTCAGGCGGAATTGAAGGTGATGCCTGACGTCGGGCCATTCGGCGGCGAGCACGCTGTACATCACGGTATCGCGCACCGTGCCATCGCGCCGCGGCCAGTGGTGCCGGATCACCCCGTCCTTCTTGGCGCCTAGAGCTTCGATCGCGCGCTGCGAACGGAAATTGAAGTTGTCGGTCCGCAGCCCCACGACCTTGCACCCGAGCGTCTCGAACGCATGCGTGAAAAGCAGCAGCTTGCAGACCGTGTTCACGTGCGTGCGCTGGCAGCGCTGCGCGTACCAGGTGTAGCCGATCTCGACGCGGTCGGCGGCCGCGATGATGTCGTGAAAACGGGTGCTGCCGACAACCTGGCCGCTGTTCAGCTCGCGCACCGCCCAAGGCAGCATATCGCCCTTCTTTTGACCTTCCAACGCAGAAGAAATGTAGGAGGCCGTCTGCCCGGGCTCGGGCACGGTAGTGAACCACAGTTCCCACAGTCTTCCATCGGCCGCTGCGCTTGCCAATTCAACCTCGTGGAGATGGGAAAGGGGCTCGAGCTTCACCCCGTTACCCTCGAGGGTGATCGGAGCCGGCCTGATCAAGCCGCGCCCCGGAGCAGCCCGTCCTTGCGGAACATGTCGCGGATTCCCCGCACCGCCTGGCGCAGGCGGTGCTCGTTCTCGATCAGCGCGATGCGCACGTGATCGTTGCCATAGTCGCCGAAGCCGACCCCGGGCGCCACCGCGATCCTGGCGTCCTCGAGCAGGCGCTTGGTGAACTCGAGCGAGCCCATGCGGGCGTAGAACTCGGGAATTTTCGCCCACACGTACATCGAGGCCTTGGGCATTTCCACCATCCAGCCGATGTCGTGCAGGCCCTTGACCATGACATTGCGTCGTTTTTCGTAGGTATTTTTTATTTCGAGAACGCAATCCTGGGGCCCTTCCAGCGCCACGATCGACGCCACCTGGACCGGCGTGAAGCTGCCGTAGTCGTGGTAGCTCTTGATGCGCGCGAGGGCGTGCACCAGGTCCCTGTTGCCGACCATGAAGCCGATGCGCCAGCCCGCCATGTTGTAGCTCTTCGACATGGTGAAGAACTCGACCGCGATATCGCGAGCCCCTGGCACCTGCATGATGGAGGGAGCCTTATAGGAATCAAAAACGATGTCCGCGTACGCCAGGTCGTGCACGACGAGGATGTCGTGCTCGCGCGCGAGCGCTATCACGCGCTCGAAGAAAGCGAGATCCACGCAGTGCGCCGTCGGGTTCGACGGGAAGCCGAGCACCAGCATCTTGGGCTTGGGGATCAGCTCGCGGATCGCGCGCTCGAGCTCGGCGATGAAGTCGACCCCGGGCGTCATGCGCACCGAGCGGATGTCGGCGCCCGCGATGATCGCGCCGTAAATGTGGATCGGGTACGAAGGATTGGGCACCAGCACCGTGTCGCCGCGCTCCAGGCAGGCGAGCATCAGGTGCGCGAGGCCTTCCTTCGAGCCGATGGTGACGATGGCCTCGGAGTCCGTGTCGAGCTCGACCCCGTAGCGGCGGAGGTACCAGTCGCAGATCGCCTTGCGCAGCCGCGGGATGCCCTTCGACACCGAGTAGCCGTGCGTGTCCTGGCGCTGCGCGGCCTCGATCAACTTGTCGACGATGTGCCTGGGCGTCGGCCCGTCGGGATTGCCCATCGACAGGTCGATGATGTCGTCGCCGCGCCGGCGCGCCGCCATCTTCAGCTCGTTGGTGATGTTGAAGACGTACGGCGGCAGCCGCTTAATCCTTGAAAATTCACGCATTGTAGAATTCTAGCGTGAAACTTCACGCTGCCCGCCCGAGTGCCGCCAACACCATCACCGGCTACGGCGAGGACCACGTGCTGGTGAACGGCCAGCGCCACGACTCGAGCGTCGTCGTTCTATCCGACCGGATCCTGCCTTGGGACGCAAAGAGTTTCTCAACCCTGCGGGAAGAGGATTTTTCCGTGCTCAAAAACCTTGGAGTAGAAATCGTCCTGCTCGGCACCGGTCCGCGCCAGCGCTTTCCCCATCCGCGGCTCACCGCGCCGCTCGCGGCGGCGGGCATCGGCGTCGAGGTGATGGACCTCAAGGCCGCCTGCCGCACCTACAACATCCTGGTCGCCGAGGAGCGCAAGGTCGCCGCCGCGCTGCTGTTCGCGTGACGGTTCGAGTGCTCCTGGCCGCGCTTGCGATCGCCTGGTTTGGAACGCTTGGATTAAGGCCCCTCTATAAAGCGGACGAGAGCCGCTACGCAGAGATCCCGCGCGAGATGGTGGCGAGCGGCGACTGGATCACGCCGCGCCTGAACGGCTTCAAGTACTTCGAGAAGCCGCCGCTGCAGTACTGGACCACGGCGGCCTTCTTCACGCTGCTCGAAGTCGCGGACTGGTCGGCGCGGCTTTGGACTGCGCTCGCCGGCTTTGCGGGAATTTTCATGGTGTTATTTGTGGGGAGGCGTCTTTTCGGCGCGCCCGCGGGCCTCTACGCCGCCGCGGCGCTCGCCGGCAGCCCACTGTACGTCATGCTCGGGCAGATCAATACGCTGGACATGGGGCTGACGCTCTTCCTCTGCGGCGCCGTGTTCGCGTTCGCGCTCGGGCACATGCTCCTGTTCTGGGCGGCGTGCGCCCTCGCCGTGCTGAGCAAGGGATTGATCGGCATCGTCTTGCCGTTTGGCACGATCGCTCTTTACCTGTTGATCAGGCGCGACTGGGGCCTGATCCGCCAGATGCGCATCGTCCCCGGATCAATCCTTTTCCTCGCGATCGCGGCGCCCTGGTTCATCGCGGTCTCGCTCGCCAACGAGGAGTTCCTGCGCTTCTTCTTCATCCAGGAGCATTTCCAGCGCTTCACCACCGAGATGCATGGCCGCGCGCATCCCGCCTGGTATTTCCTGCCGATCCTGGCCGCCGGCATGGCGCCGTGGCTGCTGCCGCTCGGCCGCGCCTGGTATTCTTCATTCAAGGAAAAGACCGCAGGGTTCGATGCGGCGCTGTTCTTCGGGCTGTGGGCGCTCGTCGTGCTCGTCTTTTTCTCCGCCTCGGGATCGAAGCTGCCCTCCTACATCCTGCCGATGTTCCCGCCGCTCGCCCTGCTGATCGGCCGCTGGCTCGCCGCCTTTGACGCCCGCCGCGTGCTCGTTGCACAGTCCGCGCTGCTTGCCGTGGCCGGGCTCGCGATGGCGGCGCTAACGCCGCGCCTGGCAGCAAGCTATGCCAGCTACATCCCCTGGCTGGTCGCCGCGGGAATCTGGCTCGTGGTGACCTCGGTCGCCGCCTGGCGCCGGTCGATTGCCGCTTGCGTCGGCCTGCTTGCCCTCGGCGGGTTCGGCGCCACGCAGATCGCGCTCATCGGACATCGCACGCTGGCGGCCGAGTTCAGCGCCGCGCCCACGGTGGCGGCGCTGCCCACCTCGCCGCCGGCCGCGGCGAGCGTATTTGCCGTGGAGGCGTACGACCACAGCATTCCGTGGAGCCTGCGGCGCACGCTCACCATGGTCGGTTACAAGGACGAACTCGGCGAGGCTATCGGCTGGGAGCCGCAAAAGTTCATTCCCGACCTGGCCGGATTCGCCCGCGCCTGGAGCGCCGCGCCCGAGGCCTATGCATTCTTCGCGGCGCGCGACTTCGACCGCCTGCGCGCCGAGCTTGCCCTGCCCATGCAGGTCGCGGCCCGTGGACCGCGCTATGTCATCGTGAGGAAGCCATGACGCTCGTCAGTTTTTCGCTGATCCTCGTCGGCGTGCTGCTGAACGCCGCCGCCCAGTTGCTGCTGAAGGCCGGCACCAATGCCATGCCGCTCGGCCTGCGGCTCGCGATGGAGCCGCACATCCTGGCAGGCCTCGCCTGCTACGTGGTGAGCGTGGTCGTCTGGATCGTCGCGCTGTCCCGCGTGCCGGTGAGCATCGCCTATCCCATGCTCTCCATCGGCTACGTGGTGAACGCGGTCGCCGCCTGGTACCTGCTCGGCGAGGCGGTGACGCCGATGCGGCTGGCGGGAATCGGTATCATCGTCTTCGGCGTGTTCATCGTGGCCCGTTCATGACCGATTACCTGCCTTTTGCCCGGCCCTCGATCGACGAGGAGACGATCGCCGGCGTGGCCGAGGTTCTGCGCTCCGGCTGGATCACTTCCGGGCCGCAGGTGAAGGCGTTCGAGGCGGCGCTGTCGCGGCTGTGCGGCGGGCGCGCCGTGCGCAGCTTTTCCTCCGGCACTGCCGCGCTCGAGGTCGGCCTGAGGCTGGCAGGGGTCGGCGCCGGGCACGAGGTGATCACCACGCCCCTTTCCTGGGTCGCCACCGCCAATGTCGCGCTCGAGGTCGGCGCGCGCCCGGTGTTCGTCGATGTCGACCCGCGCACCCGGAACATCGACCTGGAGAAGATCGAGGCGGCGCTCACGCCGGCGACCCGTGCCCTGATCCCGGTCGATCTGGCCGGGCTGCCGGTCGACCGCGACCGCCTCTATTCGATTTCCAGACGGAGAAACCTCAGGGTCATCGAAGACGCCGCCCAGTCCTTCGGGGCGCGCTGGCGCGGACGCGCCCTGGGCACGTTCGGCGACCTCGTCGCCTTCAGCTTTCATGCCAACAAGAACATCACCACGGCCGAGGGCGGTGCCCTGGTTCTGCCGGATGAGAGCCTCATTTCCCTGTGCGAAAAACTGCGCCTGCAGGGGGTGGCGCGCTTCGGCGAGGACGGCATGGAGGTCGACATCGCCGGCGGCAAATTCAACCTGACCGACGTCGCCGCGCGCATCGGTCTTGGGCAGCTTCCTCATCTGCAGGAATTTACGGACAGAAGGCGCGAGCTTGCCAGGCGCTACTTCGAGCGCTGGGACCGCGCGCTCGAGTGCGAGCTGCCGCCGGAGGACTTCGAGAACTCGAACTGGCACATGTTCCAGGTGGTGCTGCCCAGGCGCGCCGACCGCGCCCGGTTCATCGCCGCGATGCGCGAGCAGGGCATCGGCGTCGGAGTGCATTACCCGGCGATGCACCTGTTCGCGCTGTACCGCTCGCTCGGCTGGCGCGCAGGCCAGTTCCCGCATGCCGAGCGGATCGGCGGCTCGATCGTGACGCTGCCGCTGTTCCCCGCGATGACCGAGTCCGACGTGTCCCGCGTGTGCGAAGCGGCGCGCAAGGCGCTGGCATGAGGCTTTCGGTCGTCATTCCCGTGTACAACGAAGAAGCCGGGCTGCCGGCGCTTTTCGGGCGCCTGTATCCGGCGCTGGACAATCTCGGCATCGACTACGAGGTGATCTTCGTCAACGACGGCAGCCGCGACCGCTCGGCGGCGCTGCTGCGCGAGCAGTTCGCGCGGCGCCCGGACGCCACCCGCGTGATCCTGCTGAACGGCAATTTCGGCCAGCACATGGCGATCATGGCGGGCTTCGAGCGCTGCCGCGGCGAGCGCGTGGTCACGCTGGATGCGGACCTGCAGAATCCACCGGAGGAGATCGGCAAGCTGCTGGCGAAGATGGACGAAGGCTACGACTACGTCGGCGGCGTCCGCGGCTCGCGCCGCGACCCGGCGCTAAGGCGCATGCTTTCGCGCGCCATGAACCACCTGCGCGAGCGCATTACGCGCATCCGCATGACCGACCAGGGATGCATGCTGCGCGCTTACAGCCGCGACATCGTCCAGGCGATCAACGAGTGCCGCGAGCTGAACACTTTCATTCCCGCCCTCGCCTACACCTTCGCCAGGAACCCGGCCGAGATCGAGGTCGCGCACGAGGAGCGCGCCGCAGGCACCTCGAAATATTCCTACTACCGCCTGGTGCGCCTCAATTTCGACCTGGTGACCGCATTTTCCGTGGTGCCGCTGCAGCTGTTCTCGCTGTTCGGGATCGCGGTTTCGATCGTCTCGGTGGTCGTCTACCTGGTGGTGATGATCAAGCGCCTCCTCGCCGGTCAGCCGTACCTGGAGATCCTGTGGGATCGCGACATCCTGCAGTTCTTTCTTACCGGCATCGTATTGTTCGGCGTCGGCCTGGTCGGCGAATACGTCGGCCGCATTTACCAGCAAGTCCGTCACCGTCCCCGTTACCTGGTGGAAGCGGTCCTCGAGCGGCAGCAGCCGGCGTCGTCGTGGCAGTCCAAGCCGTCGTCTTCGGCTACCACGACGTAGGCGCGCGCTGCCTGCGCGTGCTGCTCGACGCCGGCGTCGCGGTGCCGCTCGTCGTCACCCACCGCGACGATCCGCACGAGCGCATCTGGTTCGAAAGCGTGGCCCGAGTCGCCCAAATTCACGGCATCGAGACTTTGGTTTCCGAGGACATGAATCATCTCGGGGAGCGGATCAGCGAGATTTCGCCGGAATTCATGTTTTCCTTCTACTACCGCCGCATGCTGCCGCCCGAAGTGCTGGCGCTCGCCAGGAAGGGCGCCTTCAACATGCACGGCTCGCTGCTGCCGAAATACCGCGGCCGCGCCCCCGTGAACTGGGCGATCTTGAAGGGGGAGAGCGAAACCGGCGCCACGCTGCACGAGATGGTTGCCAAGCCCGATGCGGGCCGCATCGTCGACCAGGAGCGCGTGCCGATCGGTCCCGACGATCTTGCCGTCGAGGTGTTCCGCAAGGTGACCGCCGCGGCGGAAATCGTTCTCAAACGCAGTATCCATGGCCTGCTGGCCGGAACGGCCCGCCTGCGCGAGCAGGATTTGTCCAAAGGAAGCTATTTCGGCGCGCGCAGGCCCGAGGACGGCCGCATCGACTGGTCGAAAAGCGCCCTCGAGATCCACAACCTGGTGCGCGCCGTCGCGCCTCCCTACCCAGGCGCTTTCACCGACCGGATGAAGATCTTGCGCACCCGCGTCGAGAATCGAAGGGCCCCTCATGGCAGGACCGGGCCCTATAGAGAGGGCGACGAATGGTTCGCGGTGTGCGGCGATGGTAAAGTCCTGCGCCTCCTCGAGGTCGAGCCCAAAGAATGAAAAGGATCCTGATTCTCGGCGTCAACGGCTTCATCGGCCACCACCTGTCCCAGCGCGTGCTCGCCGCGACCGACTGGGAGATCTACGGCATGGACATGCAGTCCGACCGCGTCGAGGAGCTGCTCGGCGAGCGGCGCTTCCATTTCTTCGAGGGCGACATCACCATCAACAAGGAGTGGATCGAGTATCACATCCGCAAATGCGATACCGTGGTACCGCTGGTCGCCATCGCCACGCCGGCGACCTACGTGAAGCAGCCGTTGCGGGTGTTCGAGCTCGACTTCGAGGCCAACCTGCCGATCGTGCGCGCCTGCGTGCGCCACGGCAAGCGCCTCGTGTTCCCTTCGACCTCCGAGGTGTACGGCATGTCGCCCGACCGCGACTTCGACCCGGACGCTTCGCCGCTGGTGTACGGCCCGATCCACCGGCAGCGCTGGATCTACGCCTGCTCGAAGCAGCTGATGGACCGCGTGATCTGGGCCTACGGCCAGCAGGAAGGGCTGGATTTCACGCTGTTCCGGCCGTTCAACTGGATCGGCGCCGGCCTGGACTCGATCGGCACCGCGAAGGAGGGCAGCTCGCGCGTCGTGACGCAGTTCTTCGGCCACATCGTGCGCGGCGAGCGCATCCAGCTGGTCGACGGCGGCAGGCAGAAGCGCGCCTTCACCTATATCGACGACGGCATCGACGCGCTGATGACGATCATCGCCAACCGCGACGGCATCGCCTCGGGAAAGATCTACAACATCGGCAATCCGCGCAACAACCTGTCGGTGCGCGAGCTGGCGCGGACGATGGTCGACCTGGCCCTCGATTACCCCGAGTACCGCGACAGCGCGCGCAAGGTCAGGATCAAGCGCACCACCGCCGAGCGCTACTACGGCAGCGGCTATCAGGACGTGCAGAACCG
>DATILQ010000233.1:0-2022 GCA_035476235.1 Burkholderiales bacterium | reverse complement strand
CATGCGCTGCTTGGGGGCAAGCTGAGAGACGCCGTGCCCTTTGCGTCTTACCTTTTCTTCCGCTACGCCGACGCCCAGCGCGGCGGCGAAGTGCGCACAGCCGAGCAGCTCGTGGCGCATGCGCGTGCGCTGAAGCGCGAGCACGGCTTCACTACGCACAAGCTGAAGGGCGGCGTCTTCCCGCCGGAGTATGAGCTCGCCTGCTACCAATCGCTCGCCGATGCCCTGCCTGGCGATCGCCTGCGCTACGACCCGAATTGCGCTTTGTCCCTTGAACAGGCCATCCGCTTTGGCAAAGGCATCCGGGATCTCAACAACGATTACTTCGAAGATCCAACCTGGGGACTCGACGGCGCACGGCAGCTACGCCGCTATGTCGACATACCGCTCGCCACCAACACTGCAGTCATCAACTTCGAGCAACTCGCCACCAACATTCATCATCGAGCCTTCGATGTGGTTCTGCTGGACACCACCTTCTGGGGCGGCATTCGCACGTGCGTCAAGGCCGCGGGGGTGTGCGAGACGTTTCAGCTCGGCGTGGCCGTCCATTCCTCCGGCGAGCTCGGCATCCAGCTCGCGACCATGCTCCATCTCGGCGCCGTGCTGCCCAACCTGACCTACGCGGCCGACGCGCATTACCACCATCTCGTCGACGACATCATCGTCGGCGGCAAGCTCGCTTATCGCAACGGCGCGATCGCAGTCCCCGAGAGCGCCGGCCTCGGCATTTCGCTTGACCGCGACAAGCTCGAACTGTACGCGGCGCTCTATCGCCGGCTGGGCAGCTATCCCTATGACCGCGATCCCGGCCGCCCCGACTGGTATCCGATGGTGCCGAATCAGAATTGGGCGGATCCGGCCGATGAGCGTCCGCCGCCGCGGATGGCAACGTAAGCAGCGGTGATCGATGGAGGGATAACGTTCACATCAGCAGAGGAGGAATCATGAAATCGAATGCAATGAAAAAGGGGCTATTGACGCTCGCCGGAACTGCTTCTGTCCTCGCGGCAAGCGCTGCCATGGCGCAGGTGGCAACAGGAGCGCCAGGCGCCAGTTCGCGTGTCGACGCCATCCGGAAGGCCGGCGCGCTTCGCGTCGGCGTGCTCGCCAACCCGCCTTGGCTGATCGAGAACATGTCGGGCCAGGGCGAAGCGTGGAGCGGCCCGGCCTGGATGCTTGCGCAGGAATATGCGCGGCGCCTCAACGTCAAGCTGGAACCGATCCCCGTGAGCCATGAAACGAAGGTGCCAGTACTCGCCTCGAACCAGGTCGATATCTCGATCACGCCGCTCGCCGAAACGGCCGAGCGCCTCAAGGTCGTCGACTTCATCATCTACTCGAGCACGAGCGTGTGCATGTTCGGCTTGTCTTCGAATCCAAAATTCACCGCTGCGAAGTCGGTCGACGATCTCAACAAGGCGGGCATCACCATCGCGTACTACACCGGCGGCGGCGAGGAAGGCTGGGTGAAGGAGCGCTTCCCCAAAGCGCACCTGCGAGGTGTCGCGGGGTCGGGGGTGGCGCCCATCGAGGAAGTGATGGCGAAGCGCGCCGACGCCGCGCCGATCAATCGCGTGCCCTGGGTCGCGATGGGACGCAAGCTGAAGCAGCTTGCGGTGCTGCCCAAGGACAACAACTGCCAGAACAGCAAGGAGAAGGCGGCGCCGGTGGGCATGGCGATCGACAAGAACCAGCCGGCATTCTTGCAATGGCTGCGCGCCGTCGAAACGGAAATGGAGCCCAAGCTCAAGGCGGACGAGGCGCGCGTCGTCAATACGATGAAATAAAGCGGGGCGTCGCCCGGACGGCATATGGAGCTCGACTTTTCGGTCATCGGGGACCAAGCCCGGTTCCTCGCTTACGGCATCGCTATCACCATCGCGCTTTCTGTGGTGTCCGGCCTGACGAGCATCGTGTCCGGCTTCGGGGTCGCGATGCTGCGGCTCTACGGTCCGCGCTGGCTGAAGCCGGTCGTCGTCCTTTACATCGACTCCATGCGCGCGATTCCCGTGCTGGTCG
>DATILQ010000232.1:0-2968 GCA_035476235.1 Burkholderiales bacterium | reverse complement strand
AGACGGCATTTCGCTGTGGTCGCGGTTACAAGCAGTTCTCGCCAGTTTTCCAAGTTCGCCCCACTCCCGGTGAAGGGGCGGGCTTCAAATTCCTGGTCTGCCCAGCTCCGAGCTCAGTTGTCGCGCCCTGCCGCTGGGTCGCCTGCGAGGCATAGGGACGCCGCGGCTTGGGCCGCTTTATCCTGCTCGGCTTGCCATTCCATGGAGCCGACCGCCCATACGGTCTTGACGGGTTTTGGCTTGCGCTGCTCCTCGAGCTCTTGGGCGCGCCGGCGGTAGTACTCGTAGACACCCTGACCCGGGAAAGGTTTTTTGAACCAGTCGAGGAACTGCGCAGTCGAATCGACCTGGTCGTCATGCCTGCCGTTCGGGAACACAGTGATCTCGTGCAGGTATTGGGCGAGCCGGTTAGAGGCTGCGCAATGACGGCATCTGATCAACCGGGGGCGACAGAGACTTCAGTTCCGCCGGCGGAGCGCCCTTGCCTCGGAGGTTCCCCAGCGCCACCAGCGCCTCGGCGCGCACGCTCGGGTCATTGTCATTGAGCAGCTCGCGCAGCTCCGGTATCGCGACCTCGATTGCAGGGTGTCCCGGCCCGAGGCGCCCCAGGTGCCACGCAGCCAGACTGCGAACGAAGTATATCCCATCGCGCGTCCCCGCGACCAGAACGGGGATGGCGTCGGGGTTCTCCGTTTCGACTCGCGCCAGCGCAGCGGCCGCCCACATGCGCACGAAGCTCTCCGGGTCGCGCAGCGCGTTGGTGAGCGCGGGGACTGCCTCGCGCGCCGCGGGTCCAATCTCCGCCAGCGCGTGCGCGGCCAGGCGCCGCTCGAGCGGATCGCTGCTCTTCAGTGCTGCGACCCAGTCGCCGGTCGCAACTCCCAGATACGACGGCTCCCCGACCATGCTCTCCCCGTGGCGCGTCAGGCCGTGCCGTCTAGCCGACGGTCCAGGTTGAACGCGGCGCTGATCAATCCCATGTGCGTGAACGCTTGCGGGAAATTGCCCAGTGCCTCGCCGGAGGGTCCCGTCTCCTCGGCGTATAGCCCCAGGTGGTTGGCATAGGTCAGCATCTTCTCGTAAATGAACCGCGCCTCCTCCAGCCGGCCGGCGCGCGTCAGCGCCTCGACGAGCCAGAACGTACACATGTTGAATGTCCCCTCGCTGCCGGTCAGCCCGTCGCCCGCGCCCTTACCCATCTCATATCGATGCACCAAGCTGTCGGAAACCAGCTCCGCCATCGTGCGGTTGATGGTGCCAATCATGCGCGGGTCGGTCGGCGAGATGAAGAACACCAAGGGCATGATGAGGTTGGCCGCGTCCAGCGCGTCGGTGCCGAAATACTGGACGAACGTCCGCCGCTCCGCATCCCAACCCTGCGTCATCACCGCCTCGTAGATGCGGTCGCGCTCCGCGAGCAAGCGGGCATGATCCAGCGGCAGACTGCGCTTCGTCGCCAGCCTGATCGCACGGTCGAGTGCTACCCAACACTGCACCTTTGAGTAGATGAACTGCTGTTGTCCGCCGCGCACCTCCCAGATGCCATCGTCGGGCCTCATCCAGTTATCGGCAACCCATTCGATCGCGCGGCGGACGCGGGACCACGAGTCATACGCGATCGGTGAACCGTACTTGTCGTACAGGTAGACCGAATCCATCAGTTCGCCGTAGATGTCGAGCTGGAGCTGCTCGCAAGCGCCGTTGCCGACGCGCACCGGGCGCGAGCCGCGGTAGCCCTCCAGATGGTCGAGAGTCTGCTCAGGCATCTGGTGGCGACCGTCGATGCCGTACATGATCTGCAACGGGCCAAGACGGGCTCCTTCGATGGCGCGCTGCTCCAACCAGCCCATGAACTGCTCGGCCTCGCTCGTCAACCCCAGGCGCAGGAAGGCGTAGAGGGTAAACGCCGCGTCGCGGACCCAGGTGTAGCGGTAGTCCCAGTTGCGCACCCCGCCGATCTCTTCGGGGAGGCTGCAGGTTGGTGCCGCGACGATCGCCCCTGTCGGCGCGAAGGTCAGCAGCTTCAGCATCAGGGCTGAGCGGTTGACCATCTCGCGCCAGCGACCATGGTAACTGCACTTGCGCAGCCACCGCCGCCAGAACTCGAGGCTCTGCGCCAGCAGCTCGGTGCCGACGGTCCGCGCCTCCAACAGCCCAGAGTCACCATCGCCTTCGACCTGGCGCAGGATGAACGTCGACGGTTCGCCGGGGTTCAGCAGGAACTCGGTGGCGACCCAGTGCCCTGGCGCGCCAGCGGAAAGCGGCTGATCAGCGACAACCGGATGCCGGAGCATTCAAACACCGCGCCGCGGCCTTCCAAGGTGACCTGATGCGGCCGTCGCGCGTAGTCGAAAGCGGGTTGGCATTCCAGCCGGAAGCGCACGGCCCCGCGCACCGCCCGCACGACGCGCACGATCTGGTGAGTCTTCTTGCCGCGGCTCGGGTCCTCGACCGGCATGAAGTCAACCACTTCGCCGACCCCCTCGCGGCTGAGGAACCGCGTCACCAGGACGTTGCTGTCGGGCAGGTACATCTGCTTGTGCTGGGTCTCGTAGAGACTGGCGATCTTGAAGAAGCCTCCTTTGCGCTCGTCTAGAATGGCGGCGAAGATGCTTGGCGAGTCGAAATGCGGCAGGCAGCACCAGTCGATCGAGCCGTCCATGCCCACCAGCGCGACCGTGTGCAGGTCGCCGATGACGCCGTAGGACTCGATCGGCTTGTAGGCCATTTTTTCCTCACCGGTCTTTCAAAGAGTGGATTGAAGCGCGGCCAGGATCATTTTCGGCATTCGGAGCGAAAATCTCAATTCGAAGCTGCCAGCACGTACGCAAGGCAGAACCGCCGATGCCCCGGGGCTAGCCTCACCGGGCTCGCTGGGAATAAGCATAGACCGAGGCGGGGACCACCCGCGCTGATCGAATACCGCCGCCGATGTCCTTCCCCCGGCTTTTGGTCCGCTGCCGGCGAA
>DATILQ010000231.1:0-5131 GCA_035476235.1 Burkholderiales bacterium | reverse complement strand
TCGATCGCTCGAGCCTCATCAAAGGGCTCTACCAGCAATTGAAGTTGGAGAGGCCGGCGATCATCGCCATCGACATGCACCGCGGCCACCTCGACATGGACGTGGCGACGATGCCGGCCAGGCCCGAGGACGCGAAGCGCGTCATCAAGAGCGCGCGAGCGGCGCTCGATTTCGCGCGCGCCCGGGAGATCCCCGTGATCCACGTAATTCTGGTTTATAGAAAAATAAGGAATATCGGCAGCGAAGGCATGCTGTCGCCCTACTGGAAGGCGATGCACGCGGCCCAGGCCGAGACGGACCGGCTGACGCCGGGGCGGAAGAGCACCGTGCGCGAGCACAACATCGAAGGCTCGCCCGGCACGCAGATCATCCCGGAGCTCTACCGCGAGGCCGATTACGTCATCGACAACAAGAAGCGGCTCGACTGCTTCTACGGCACCGACCTGCGCCAGCTGCTGGACGCCTTGAGCGTCAGGAGCGTGGTGCTGATGGGCATCAACACCAACACCTGCGTGCTCAACACCGCCTTCACCGCGTTCAATTTCGATTACCGCGTGGTCGTGCTGTCCGACTGCGTGGCGAGCATGTACGGCGACGACCTGCACGTGCTGGGGCTGCAGAACGTCGCGCGCTGCCTCGGCTGGGTCCTGACCAACGACCAGTTCTTTCAAAAACTGAAGGAGAAGCACTCATGAGGTTCACCCGCAGGCGGTTCGTTCAGGCGGCCGGGGCCGCTGCAGCTGGATTCTCACTGCCGTTAAAAGCACAGACAAATCCGATCCGCCTCGGACTGATGACGGTGAAGACAGGGCCCCTCGCGTCCGGCGGCATCGACATGGAGCGCGCGCTGGTCATGTACCTGCGCGAGCGCAACGGCACGCTCGCCGGCCGCAAGATCGAGCTGTTCGTCGGCGATTCGGGCGGTGTGCCGGCGCAGGCGCGCACCAAGATCCAGGAGCTGGTCGAAAGGGAGCACATCCAGGTGATGATCGGGCCGCTCGCCACCGCCGAGGCTCTCGCGGCGGACGACTACATCCGGCAGCAGCAGCTGCTGACGCTGTCGGTCGCCGCCGCCGAGGACATGACGCAGCGCAAGCCCAATCCGTGGTTCACGCGCGGCACGTCGACGTCTTCGCAATGCGCCCAGCCGCTCGCCGACTACTGCTACAAGCAGCTCAAGATGCGCCGGATGGCGGTGATCGCCGACGACATTCCCTACGGCCACGAGATGTGCGCCGGCTTCCAGCGCGTGCTCGAGGACCTCGGCGGCAAGATCGTGCAGAAGACATTTCCGCCGCTCACGGTACCCGACTACGGCACTTACCTCGCGCAGCTCAAGACCAACATCGACGGCATCTTCCTCGGCTTCGCCGGCTCGAACGGCTTCCGCTACCTGCGCCAGTTCAACGAGTACGGGCTGCGCGGCAAGGTGACGCCGGTGGGCGGCATGACGGCGCTGGACGAGGCGGTCCTGCGCAACATGGGCGATGAGGCGCTCGGCATCGTCACCTCGTGCTGGTACTCGGCCGAGCTCGACAATCCGATCAACCGCAAATTCGCCGCCGGGTTCCGCGCGGAATTCAAGTACGACCCCGGCTTCTACGCCGCCGCCACCTACGTCGAGGCCGCCGTGCTCGAGGCGACGCTGAACGCCATCCAGGGCAGGGTCGAGGACAAGGAGGCCTTCATGAAGACGGTGCGCGGCCTCAAGGTGGACACCGCGCGCGGCCAGGTCAGGTTCGACCCGTACGGCAACGTCGTCGGCAACGTCTACATCCGCAAGGTGGAGCGCAAGGACGGGCGGCTGGTGAACAGCGTGATTCACACCTACCCGGACGTGAGCCAGTTCTGGATCTACGAGCCGAAGGAGTTCCTGAAGAACCCGGTGTACTCGCGCGACTTCCCGCCGGCGAAGAACCTGGAGCCCTAAGCTGCAGTTCTGGGTCATCCAGACGCTGAACAGCCTGGCGCTGGGCGGGCTGCTGTTCCTGCTGGCGGCGGGCTTTTCGCTCATCTTCGGGCTGATGCGGATCGCCAACCTGACCCACGGCGCGCTCTTCATGCTCGGCGCCTACCTCGGCGTGAGCATCTTGAAGGTGGTGCCGAACCTCTGGGTGGCGGCGCTGCTCGGCGGGCTCGCGGTCGCAGCCTTCGGCGGCCTGCTGGAAAGATTCATCCTGCGCAAGCTCGCCGGCAATATCCTCGGCCAGGTGCTGGTGACGCTCGGCTTCGCCTACATCATCGCCGACCTGTGCCTGGTCATCTGGGGCGGCGATCCGATCCCGATCCCGACGCCGCAGTTCCTGCAGCAGCCGCTGCGCGTCGCGGGGTTCGCCTTTCCCGCCTACCGCGTCGCCGTGGTGGTGCTGTCGGTCCTGGTGGGAATCGCGCTTCACCTGCTGATGGAGCGCACGCGGCTGGGCGCCATGATCCGCGCCGGAGTCGACGACATGCAGATGGCGCGCGCGGTCGGCATCCCGGTGTCGAGGCTGTTCACGCTGGTGTTCTGCCTCGGCGCCGGGCTGGCCGGGGCGGGCGGGGTCATCGGCGGGCCGATCATGTCGGCCTACCCGGGCCTCGACGCCGACATGCTGCCGCTCGCGCTGATCGTGGTGATCCTCGGCGGCGTCGGCAGCCTCGCCGGCGCCTTCGCCGGCAGCTTCATCACCGGCTTCGTCTATACCTTCGGCGTCGCGCTCTTCCCGCAGCTCGCCTACGTAATTCTTTTTCTGCCCATGATTTTCGTAATGGCCTTCCGCCCACGGGGATTGTTTGGAAAGTTTGCAGCGTGAAGCTCGCTGCCCTGGCCTGCCTCCTGGTGAGCTTTCCCCTGGTGGGAGGCGAGTTCTACGTCAACCTCGCCAGCCAGATCTTCATCTTCGCCATCTTCGCGGCGAGCATCAACCTGCTGCTCGGCTACGGCGGGCTGGCGACGCTCGGCCACGCGTCGTATCTCGGCGTCGCGGCGTATACCTCGGCGCTGCTCGGGCTGAAGCTCGGGCTGGGGCACTGGCTCGCCGCGCCGGCGGCTCTCCTCGCCACCACCCTGATGGCGTGCCTGTTCGGCCTGATCGCGCTGCGCGCGACCGGCCTGGGCTTCCTCATGCTGACGCTCGCCCTGTCGCAAGTACTATGGGGCACGGCCTACCGCTGGGTGGCGCTCACCGATGGCGACAACGGCCTGCGCGGCCTGAGCCGCCCGTTTCACCTGGACGATGCCGCGTCGTTCTACTATTTCGCCCTGGCGGCGACCGCGGCGTCGCTGTGGCTGATGGCGCGCTTCGTCGGCTCGCCGTTCGGCGCCGCGCTGCGCGGCACGCGCGACCAGCCGCGCCGCATGAGCGCGCTCGGCCACCATGTCTGGCTGATCCGCTGGATCACCTTCGTGTACGCCGGCTTCTGGGGCGCGGTGTCGGGGCTGCTGTTCGTGTACTACCACAAATATATTCATCCCATATCGCTGTCCCTCACCAATTCGGCCGAGGGCCTTCTCGCGGTGATCGCCGGCGGCTCGGGGACGCTGGCCGGGCCGGTGGTCGGCGCCGCGATCGTCATGCTCCTCAAGAACTACGTCTCGGCGTACATCGAGCGCTGGAACACGCTGCTCGGCCTGGTTTTCGTCCTCATCGTGGTGTTCATGCCGGAGGGCGTCGTTCCCGGGGTGAAAAGGCTGTGGCTGCGCTTCGCCTCCAGAACCTGAGGAAGTCGTTCGGCGGCCTGCCGGCCATCAGCGACGTCTCCCTGGAGGTGGCGCCGGGCGAGCGGCGCCTGATCATCGGCCCGAACGGCGCCGGCAAGACCACGCTGTTCAACCTGGTCACCGGCGACCTGCCGCGCGATGCCGGGAGCATCGTCCTGTTCGGAAAGGACGTGACCCGCCTCGCGCCGCATCTGCGCGTGCACCGCGGCCTTGCCCGCACCTACCAGATCATCACCCTGTTCCCGAAGGACACGCTGGAGCACAACATCGCGCTTTCCCTGCTCGGCCTGTCGAAGCTGCGCTGGAACGCTTTCCGGTCTTTCGATGAGGACCTCTACGTGGAAGCCAGGGCGGTCCTGGCGCGCGTGGGGCTGGAGCACCTGGCGAAGAGAGGGATCGCCGAGGTCGCCTACGGCGACAAGCGGCGCGTCGAGATCGCGATGGCGCTGGCGCAGAAGCCGCGCGTGCTGCTGCTCGACGAGCCGCTCGCCGGGCTGTCGCGCGAGGAGCGCGCCACGGTGAAGCAGCTGATCGCCGGCATCCCGCGCGAGGTGACCGTGGTGATGATCGAACACGACATGGACACCGCGCTCGACATGGCCGAGCGCATCACCGTGCTGCATTACGGCCGGGTGATCGTCGAAGGGACCCGCGCCGAGGTCGTCTCCGACCCGAAGACGCGGGAGGTCTATCTTGGCCACTGAGGCGCTCACGTTGCAGGGGGTCGACGCGCTCTACGGCGACAGTCACGTGTTGCACGGCATCTCATTTGCCGTAGGAGCGGGGAGAGTTCTCGCGCTGCTCGGCAGGAACGGCGCCGGCAAGACCACCTGCATGAGCGCGATCATCGGCTTCCTGCCGCCGCGCAGGGGCGCGATCCGCCTGTTCGGCGAGCCGATCGCCGGGCTCGCGCCGGAGGCCATCGCGCGCAAAGGCGTCGGCTTCGTGCCGCAGGGCCGGCGCATCTTCTCCACGCTGACGGTGCGGGAGAACCTGCGGGTATCGGAGAGAAGGAGCGCCGCCTCGACCTGGAATCTGGCCCGCGTCTTCGAGCTGTTCCCGCAGCTCGAGGAGCGCGCCGGGCAGGTCGCGGGCTCGCTCTCCGGCGGCGAGCAGCAGATGCTCGCCATCGCGCGGGCGCTGATGGGCAATCCGCGCGTGCTCCTGATGGACGAGCCCTCCGAGGGCCTCGCGCCGCTCATCGTCGCCGAGGTCGGGCGCACCATCGCCCGCCTGAAGGCCGAAGGCCAGTCGATCCTGCTCGTCGAGCAGAACATCAAGCTCGCCTTCGAGCTGGCCGACGACGTCGTCATCCTGAATACCGGCCGCATCGCCTTCAGCGGCCCGGTGGCCCGGGTCCGCGGCGACCCGGATCTGGTCACGCAGCATCTTGGAGTTTTCTGAAACGCCTTTACCTGGAGAAGCATACTC
>DATILQ010000230.1:0-8796 GCA_035476235.1 Burkholderiales bacterium | reverse complement strand
GACCGTAGTTGGCCTCGAGCGTCTTCCAGTGCTTCGCCTGCCATCTCGCGTCCGGCAGTTCGACGTCGCGTATCCGCTGGTGAATGTGCGGCCCGATCGGGATCGTGAGCCACTGCAGGCCGCGGGGCGTCTTGATCCTGTTCCGGTTGCGCCAGTCATTCTTGGTGAATTGCACCTCGTCGTAGAGGATGAACTCGTCCACAGCGGCAATCAGGTCGAAGTAGCCCTTCCAGGGGATGTAGTTCGACTGCACGATGGCGACCTTCTTCATCGGCATGCCGGAGGCAGCGTCGCCTCGGCCCGGTCCCAGTCGGAGAGCAAGCCGAGATCGATTTGCACGTCGGCACGATAGCGATTCAGGGTAACCCTGCCGCCGTAGGTTTCGAGACGGGCGTCGAGGCCCGCATAGTAGCGTGACCATCCCGAACCGAGCGACTCGGTAACGGAGGTTTGACCGCGAAACAGCCCGGGACAGCTCTTTTCCATCCGGTCGAAAAGTATGGAAACCTCCCGTTCCCGTTCGATGTCGGCGCGATCGCGCGTCGCGGTTCGCAGCCCACAGCTCACGACCGACAGCGGCTCGTGCGGCCTTGGACCACCCGCAAGCGAGTTTGCGGCTCGCGAGAACACGTCATCATCGTCGGGCCGCCATGGAATCGCGAAGCAGTCCGCCGGGTCGACGCGGTACCCGGTGCGCCGCAATCTCGCATCATAGGTCCTCACCTGGTGTTCGGCCGGCCTGCCTTCGACCAGCTCGAGCTCGCGGCCGAGGACCCGCACGTGTCCGCGATGGCGTTCGAGCAACGCCGTCAGCCTCGGGGAATCGGTGGGAAGGCTGTGCTGCCCGCGAAAATTCACGAATGAAGAGGCGGGATGCACAAAAGGCGCGACCACCGCCATGGGAAGAATCTCGACCGTCAGGTAGAGAGCCGGGTCGCGAAGAGCGCGCTCCGGCACTTCAAAGGGAAACCAGCGCCTGGACCATTCCTCCGCAATGAACCAGCGCGGCGGCGATGCAATCACGCTGATGCCGGCCTGCACCGCCAGGAGCACGGCGAGCGCAACGCGCGCGGCATGCGCTGGCAGCAGCCGCTCCACGGCTCGCGCAAGACATACGCCGGCGAGCAGCAGCACGACCATGCCGTAGCGGCCGTTGGCCGAGCTCGCCAGCCAAAGGGCCAGCGCAGAGGCAAAGAACGCGAGCACGCGCCAGTCGGCGCCCCGCAGGGCGCCCGCTGCGGGCGTGCCTCGCCTGGCCGCGAGCGCTACCAGGCCCGCCACGGTCACGAACAGCGCGGCGAAGCGGATGTCCGGGGCGAAGTTTTCCGAATAGAGATTGGGGTCGAGGGACAGCATGCGGAAGGGAAAGGCGAGCAGCGCGATCGGGTCTCTCAACGCGAAGCGCTCGCCGATAAGATTGATTGGGAGCGCGTGCGGCGAGCGGAACCATGCGTTGAGCAGCGGAAACGCCGGATTGCCGAACTCGCGCGTCAGCAGCGCAAACCATGGCCCGGCGAGCAGGCCGACCGCCACCGCCGCGCCCAGCATGTACGCAAAGCACGCGCGCAGGCGCGAAGCGCCGGCGAGCCCCGGCATTGCAAGCGCTAACGGCAGCGCCGCCAGGGCATAGACCGCATTCGAATACTTGAGCGCCGCCGCAGCGCCGAATAGCGCGCCCGCCAGCGCCGCGCGGCGCCCGGCGTGCCGGTCCTCGCGCAGCAGCAAGAGCAGCGCCGCAAGCATCGGCGGCACGAGCAGCGGATCGAGGAAGCTGCCGCCCACCGTCATCCAATACACCCCGGTGGCGGCGCCCAGCGCCGCCGCAAGCAATGAGAAGACGCCTCGATCGCGCGGCGGCAGCTCCGCAAAGAGCGTGCGGGCGACGAGGTAGAGAAGGCCGATGCTCAGGCTGTGCGCCGCAGCCAGCACGATCGACACCGCGACGCTGTGCCAGCCGGAGCTGACCATCAGGTAAAACGGCAAGTAGCCGATCGGGTTCAGGTAGCTTTGGGCGCTCGCCGCGAAGAAATCGTGCCCGAGCCGGCCGGCCAGCAGCTCGAAAGGAAGGTAGTAGTGGTAGTTGAGCTGGTCCCAGTTGACATCCTTGCCGGCGTACACCGTCCACGCCGCGCAAATCGCGGCCGGCAGGCCGAAGACCAGCCATGGCGACGTGCGTCCCACGCGCCTTGCTACCCGCCCCTGCGGCGCTTGAGTTGCTTCACCCGCTCCTCGACGGCGGCCGCCGCTGCCTCGTCCCCGCTCTGGCGATAGTGATCCTGGAGCGCCTTGAAGGCCGGGTTGCTGGGCGCCGGCCAGACGGACACTGCGGTCTCAAGGTCCCGGGCCGCACCCGGGCTGTCGCGCAGGTTACTGCGCAGGATTCCGCGGATGTAGAAGAAGCGCGACAAGTTCTCCTTGGGCACATCGGAAGGCATCGCGTCCCTCGCCCTGTCCAGGAAACCGCCCACGACGCCTGCCGGGTAGCCATCCTTGTTCGCCATCAGGCCTTCCGCGATCCCCAGCGCGCCGTAGAAATTCTTCTCGAGGAGATCGACATCGCGCCGCGTGCGCTCGTCGAGCGTTTGGCCGCGCGGCAGCGCGCGGGCGAGGAGCATCGCGTAATGGCGGCGCAGCTCGCCCTGAATGAAGGCCACCCAGGCGCTGGTGTCGTCAACCCCAAGGATCGACTCCTCGAAGAACCGCACCGCCTCCTCGGGGATGTCGACGCTGACCTGTTCCGGGTCGGTCGACGATTTGTCGACCTCGACATAGAGCCAGCGATCGCGCTGCGCATAGCGCGGATAGGTATCCAGCGTGAACACCACCGGGGCGCTCTGCGCGTCGATCATCTCGTGCAGGATGCGCTGCACGGTGGCCTCGTCGGTCCTCAGCGGATGGAACAGGCGATTTCCAAGAATCAAGCCCTTCGGCTCGTACAGCGTGATGTCCGGCCGCCAGTTCTCGATCATGTGGAAATAAGCCATGGGCGCAAGGTCCGGATCTCCCGTGACGACGACCACCGCGTTCTTCGGCAAGGCCTTTAGTACTGCCTGCGCGTAGCGCGCACCCCAATCGTCGTTTGCGAGCAGGTTGATTCGAGCGCCGAACGCAAAGATCAGCGCGAGCAACCCGGCTCCCGCGAGCGCCGCGTGCGATGGCCGCCGGGCGTAACGCTGCACCGCCCACGCGAATCCCAGTCCCATCCAGAGCGCGCAGATCGCATAGGCTGGAAGCGGATAGACGTGAAACACGTGCGCGCGAAACGAGTCGTAGTCGAAGCCCAGGAGCAGCAGCAGGACCGCCGAGGGCATCAGGAAAGCAACGGTCAGGAACGCCCCCACCCGCCGCCCGAGCACGCGCCACTGCACTACTAATCCGGCCACGGCCAGCAGCGTGCCGACCAAAGCGAACTGCCGCAGCAGCTCGCCGCCGAAAAATTCGAAAAACCGGATCCGGTCGAGCCAGCCGGCCGACATCGAGTGATCGATGCCGGCGTATCCCCTACGGCCGATGAAGAACAGGACTTCTTGAATGCTTTCCAGGGGGCCGTCGAAGCTGATCGGCAACGCCTGCCACGAGCGGCGCACCATCCACGCATAAGGAAGCAGGCCGAGAATCACGAGCCAGGAGAGAACACCGAAGCGGCTGAGCAGCTCCCGGCGTAGCGGCCATAGCAGGATGACCAAGGCCGGCGCGACGAGCAGCATCAGCGGATAGTGGTTGCTCAGGCTCAGCCCGAAAACAAGCGCCATCCATGGCAGCATCCGGCTGCGACCCGGGCTCGCCGGCACGGGGGTGGATGGCGGGCAGGCCTGCAGCCCCATGAAGACCAGAACCAGGAAGAAGAACGTATTGAGGGTGTAGACCTCGGCGATGATCGCCTGCGACCAGAACACGGGCGAAACGCCGAGCGCGAAAGCCGCGAGATAAGCCGGCAGCCGCCCGCCGATCAGGGTGCGCGCGCAGAGCCAGGCGGCGCCCCCGGTGAGGGCGCCGAACAACGCGCTCGCGAGATGCACGCGGTAGGCGACGGAGCCAAACGGCAAGTACGTAAAGAGATGACCGATCAGCGTGAAAAGCGGATAGCCCGGAGGGTGTTCGATGCCGAGGAAGTAGCTCGACAGGATGAAAAGCCCATCGTCCTCCAGCGCCACAGTGCGGGGAGCCGTAGCTGCATAGAGTGCAAAGAGGGCTGCGGCGACGACCGCGGCCTGCAGCCAGTCTGCCCGCTTCGGCCGGAAAGGCTCAGCGGGCAGCATCAGCGCCTTGGGGCGGTCGAGCCGCCCCAGGTGAAGGAGGCCGTGGTGAAGAAATTCCATAGCGCGGCGATCGAGGCGCCGCCGAGCCCGGCGACCCAGTAGGGCAAGGATTTGAGGAACAGCCATTCGGCGATCGCGAGGTTGATGAGCGCGCCGATGCCGCAGGCCGCGTAGAAGCCGAGCAGGCCGCGCCACATCCGCCGCCCCCGCAGCCGCTGATCGCCGTAGGTGAAGACGTTGTTGAGGAAGAAATTGCTCGTCATGGCCGCCCAGGTCGCGACGGCCTGGCTGAGCGCGAAATTCCCGGTCAGCGCGAAAAGCGGCCAGAGCACGCAGAGATGCACGCCCACGCCGGTCACGCCCACCGCCGCAAAGAGGAAGAAGCGCGCTGGCAGCAGCCGGCCCATAAAATGATAAAGGAGCAGCATGAAGAACTCGGCGACCACCCGCGCGCCGAGCTTGCTTTCCCCGTAGGCCCGGCCTCGCATCCGATAGGGCAGCTCGACGATCCGTATTTCGCCGCGCGCGGCGGCAATCAGATCGAGCAGGATCTTGAAGCCGCGGCCATAGAGGTTACGCACCACCCGATCGAGAAACGTCCTGCGCACGACGAAGAACCCGCTCATCGGGTCGGTCAGGCCTTTGCACAGGGTCGCGCTCAAAGTGGCGGCCAGGCGGCTGAGACGCACTCTTTGGGGAGCAAGCTCGCCGGTGCTGCCGCCCGCCATATAGCGGCTCGCCACCGCGACGTCGGCTTCCTCCCGCCGCGCCTTCGCGAGGAGCTGCGGCACCAGCGTCTCATCGTGCTGGAGGTCCGCGTCGATCACCGCAAGATACGGCGCGGAGCTCGCCAGCATTCCCTCGATGCACGCCGAAGCGAGACCGCGCCTGCCGATACGCTGAATGCAGCGAACGCGCGGATCGCGCTGCGCGCGTTCGCGCACCAAGTCTTCGGAGCCGTCGAAGGCGTCATCGACCACGACGATGGTTTCCCAGTCGAGCCCGGCGAGCGCCTGCTCGAGCGCGCGCAGCAGCGCCGGAATGTTCTCGCGCTCGCGGAACGCCGGAACGACGACGGAAAGCTCAGGCACGCGCCAGCCCCCTTTCGCGACGCCAGAGGAGGACCGCGGCGGCGATCCATGCGGCCCACGCCATGACCGAGACAACCGCGCCGGCGTGGAACGCGAGCGGCGCATATTCCAAGCGCAGCCGGTGCTTGCCCCGGTCCAGCGCAACGGCGCGCAGCGCATAGTTCGCCGGCATCAGCTCGTAGCTCTTCTGGCTGCTTCCCTCCAGCGGCGCGGCACGCCAGCCACGCGCCCAGGCGTCGGTCACCAGCAGAATCGATGGACTCGCCACCTCCGCATCGACCTCCATGAAATCGGTTCCCTCGCGGACGATTCTCGCCTCGCCCTGGGTATCCGCGGCGACGGGCGCTGGATCCGGCTGCTGCTCCAGAATCACCTCTTTTCGGGGATCGAACGACGCTTCTCCCATGGCGCGCAGAATGTCGGCCCGCTGCCCATGGATCTGGTAGGCGCCGACGAGCTCCAGCCGGCGCAGCGGCGGTACTGCACCGGGATGGATCGTCATCACGCTATTGTCCATGACCACGATGTACTTCACGCGCAGCATCGCAAGCAAAGGGTGAAAGCGCCGAAACGTCACATAGTTCGTTGCCCGGTCCGGATCCCCGCCTTCGCTCCATTCGATGAGCTCGGCATAGCGGCGCGTGACGCCGGGGTCGTAGCCCCAGGCGTCGAACGCTCGCATCGACATCGCGGTATTGGGAATCCACAAGTTGAGAATGCGGTACTCGCCGGGATGGGCGGCGAGAAACTCGCGCAACTGCGGGATGACGACCTGCGCGCTGTCGAATGTTGTGCGCTCCATGCGCGCAAACGCAAATACTTCGCCGACCGCAAGCGCTCCAAGCAAAAAGGCCGCGCGGTGCTCGCGGCGCGTCCAGAGCGCCAGGCAAACGGCTGCGGCAAGGGTCAAGCCGGCGAGCAACAATCCCAATGAGCTGAAGGCCTGGCTGGCCCGAAGAGCCGGGCGATCCGCGTAGCTCTGGCCGCTGGCAAGCACCGCCTGCGTCACCAGGCCCCAGTCGGCCCCCCGGATCGCGGCAGCCGCGACCCATAGCGCAATGGTGATCGCGCAGCCCGCCCAGACCGCACGCATCGACACGGTGCGCTCGCGCAGGACGCGGTCCAGTCCGTATCCCGCGAAGAGCACGAGGAGGAGCGCCGTTGTAAAGATGAATTTCCCGGTGCCGCGAAATCTGTCGAAGAGCGGGAGCCAGTCGAACAGGATGCGAAACAGCGGCGTGTTGTCCCCGAGCGCGAGAAGCAGGCTGATAGCGGCTGTGGCGAGAAGCGCTTTCTTGCCGGCGATCCTGTCCGCCGCCATCCCGTAGGCCGCAAGAGCGAGCCCGGCAACGCCGATGAAGGCGCAGGCCTCCCACAGGTACCACCGGCCCCAGTACGGCTGGTTCGTTACGTCGCCGAAAAAGCCCGGCGCCACCAGCGTAAGCAGATTTTCCGGAGGAAAGTTGAAGGACGCGGCGAACTGGAACGGCAGCGCCTGCGAGCGAATCGTCTCCGCCACGGCCTGCTGGCTGGCCGACAGCTGGACCGCCGCCAATAGCGCCGCGCCGACATAGAAGCTCAGCAGTCCGGCCGCGGCCGCGAGTCGGTCATTGCGCCGCTCCATCAGCCTCAGCAATGCGTAGCTCCCCGCCACGAGGGCGGTGAAATAGACGTATTGCGGCTGGCCGGAAAAAATTTGCATTGCAACCGCCAGCATGCCGATCAGGCACCAAATCAGCCGGCGCGACGCCAGCCACTCGTCGAGAGCGAGAAACAGCAACGGAATCCACGGCATGGCGGAAAGGTTGGTGAGGTGCCCGGCAGGCACATGGAGAAAGTACGGCGCGCAGAACATCAGCAGTGCGGCGCACACGAATGCCGCGAAGGGATGCAGCCCGCGCCGCCAAGCCCAGAGGTACATGAACGCTCCGAGGAGCCACACGTTCAGCGCAATGCTCCAGTTTGTCGCCAGCGCCAGGGGCAGAGAGAGGAACAGCCAGTTGGGCGGATACAGCAGCGCCGACTGCATGCCGCCAAAAAACGGCGCCCCGGCAAAAATGTGCGGATTCCACAAGGCGAGGTTGCCCCTCGCCAGCTCGCCGAAGCCGAATTCTCTCCACCAGAGAAAATGCAGCGCCAGGTCGTCCCGGGAATCGCCGAGCACGCGCGAACCCGGTGCGATGAGCGTGTCGAGGAACATCGCCAGGGTGAGCAGCGCTATGCAGCCCAGCCCGATCCTCAGCGGCCTCAATCGCTGTCCTGCAAGCTCAGGATGCTCAGCAGGAACGAGGCGAGCATGATCTCCATGCCACCGACCATCAGCGCCGCCGCCGGAATCGTGTCGCGCATCACGACCCTGGGATCCAATGCGCCGAAGCCGGCTTCGCGCCACTGCCAGAAAGCCGCGCCGCTCCAGAAGAGGCCGCACAGCGCGACCGACAGGCCGAGCAGCAGGCCTCGCTCGAGCGTAAGAGTCCTGAGCAGCCTGTCGAGACTCCGTCGCCTGGGCAGCAGGCCGGCGTTTTGCGCCGAGACCCGGGCGAACAAGGCAAACAGGCACAGCTGCAGGCCGAGCAGGGCTGCGGCCGAACTGTAGAGCATGCTGTGAATATCGAGCCCTGCTCCCAGGAAACGCAGCGGGGCGAAATACAGCGCCGTCGTCAAGGCGATGCCCACGGCCAGCAATGCGAGCCCTGGATAGAGAAACAGCCAGCGCGGGCTGAAGAGCAGCAGAAACCGCAGATGCCGCCAGCCGTCGCGCCAGCTTCGCAGATGCGGCGGCCGCGCGCGGCCGTCCCGCTGGAGCGTAGTCGGGACTTCCGCGATTCGCCATCCCGCCAGCGATGCCTTCACCACCAGCTCGCTCGCGAACTCCATTCCGGGAGTCCTCAGGTGAAGCGACCTGACCGCTTCACGATCGAAGCCCCGCAACCCGCAGTGAAAGTCGCCCACCTTCGCGCGAAACAGCAGCCGACCGACGAAGCTCAGCACCGGGTTGCCCAGATATCGGTGCAGCAAAGGCATGGCGCCTTTCTGGATGCCGCCGCGGAAGCGATTGCCCATGACCAGCGGATAGCCTTCGCGCAGCTTGGCGACGAAGCCGTCGAGCCGGGCGAAGTCGTAGCTGTCGTCGGCGTCGCCCATGATGATGGAGCGGCCGCGCGCGGCAGCGATTCCTCCCGCCAGGGCGGCGCCGTAGCCGCGCTCGGCCACCTCGATGACGCGCGCCCCGGCGCGCTCCGCCAGCATCCGGGAGCCGTCGTCGGAGCCGTTGTCGGCGATCAGCACTTCGCCGTCAATCCCCGCGCGCTGGAGAAAGCCCCGCGCCTTGGCAACGCAGCTACCGACGGTCGCGGCCTCATTGAGGCAAGGCATGAGAATGGTCAGTTCGGTCATACCTTTTCCACCCCCAAGCAAAAAAAAAGGCACCCCGAAGGGTACCTTTT
>DATILQ010000229.1:0-5642 GCA_035476235.1 Burkholderiales bacterium | reverse complement strand
CCAGCGTGACGAGGTCGAACTTCTCCTGCGTGTCGCGGACGAACTTCATCCCGTCCTCGACCAGCACGCGCAGCTTCGGATTGCCGAACACGCCGTTGTGCACCGCCTGAAAGTGCTGTTTCGCCACGTCGATGACGTCGGCATCAATCTCGACCATCGTCACCTGCTCGACCGAGGGATGCTTGAGCGCCTCCTCGGAGGATCCGCCGTCGCCGCCGCCGATGATCAGCACGCGCCTGGGCGCGGCGTGAGCGGTGAGAGCGGGATGCACGAGGTTCTCGTGATAGACGAACTCCTCTTTCTCGGAGGTCATGTTGAACCCGTCGAGCCTGAAGAGCTTGCCGTAGTGCGGCGTGTCGTAGATCTGCATCTTCTGGAAGCGCGTCTGCCATTCGCCGAGCTGACGCGATGCCTTGATGTAGAAGCCGGTGGAGGCATTGAGCGGCTCGGTCAGCAGGTGCTCGCCGCGGTCGACCTCGTGCCGCGCCACGTCGGTCGGCTTGAAGTACGCGATGATCGAGTCGAACAGCTTTCTCGCCTTGGCGGAATTGTCGGCGCTGTAGTTGCAGACGTAGACGTCGAGCGTCAGCCCCTGGCGCTCGGGCCAGGTATGGATCGCGAGGTGGGACTCGGCGAGCATCAGGCAGCCCGTGAAGCCCGAGCCCTCGAACTGATGGAAGCTCACGCCGACGGTGGTGAGACCGGACGCCTCCACCAGCTCGACGCACTTGGCGCGGAATTTCTCGCCCTCGAGAAGGAGCTGCGGATCGCAGCGGCAGCCGGTCAGGTCGCCGATAAGATGCAGACCGTTCATCTACGTCCCCCCCAAAATGCGAAGGCGCAGCCTGCGGAGTCTAGGCCACGCCTCCCATCCGCGCCTTGCGGCGCACAGCGCTCTTCGATCGCGCTCAACTCGTGCAAAACCTCCTAAACGTCGTTCGTTTTGCCGCCTTGATCGACTAACTCCTTGACAATTGCATCGATCAATCTGCGAGCGATCGAGATTTTGCTTGGAAGTTTAGGCAATTGCAATACTTCGAACCACTTTGCGTCGGCAATTTCCGCCGGCTGCAGCCGGATCTCGCCGCTCGCCCATTCGCAGACGAAGGCGATCATCAGCGAATGCGGGAACGGCCACGGCTGGCTCGCGAAGTAGCGGATGTTGCTTATCTGCACCCCGACTTCCTCGGCGACTTCGCGCGCCAGACACTGCTCCAGCGACTCGCCGGGCTCGACGAAGCCCGCCAGCGCGCTGTACAGGCCGGGCGGGAAATGCGGGCTGCGCGCGAGGAGCAGCTCGCGGCCGCGGCGCACCAGCGCCATCACCGCGGGCGCCACTCTGGGATAGGCAGCCAGCTTGCAGGCGGGACAGACGCGCACGCGCTCGTCGCGCCTGGGCTCGGTGGGCGTGCCGCAGCGCCCGCAGTACTGGTGCGTGCGGTCCCATTCGACGAGCTGCAGCGCCCGGCCGGCCAGCGCGAAGTGCGCATCGTCGAGCACCGAGAACAACGTCCGCAGTCCCTCCCAGGCCATTCCTGCGGGCGCCGCGGCCTCGGGCGCCGCCTCGGCGGCCCAGCAGTCGACTCCCCGCAACCGGCCTAGATATAGGGTTCTGAGCGGCGGGGCCCCCAACCAGTTGTGGTTTTTCTGCAACGGCAGCCGGGCCCACGACGGCCGCTGCCGCACCCGCGGATCGTCGCTCGGGCGCGGATCGGGCGGCCCCAGCTCGACCAGCAGGTCGCTGCCGCGGAACACGAACCAGTGTCCGCCGCCCGGCGCCTGCGCCGAAACCAGGGGCTCGTAATCCACCGGGCGGCTGAACGGGAGCAGCATCATGCGCCGAGTATAATTTGCGGCCTCCGATGAATCCCCCTGCATCTGAAGGCGAGCTCGCCAACTCGATTCGCGCGCTCGCGATGGATGCCGTGGAGGCGGCGAAGTCCGGCCATCCCGGCATGCCCATGGGAATGGCGGAGATCGCGGTGGCGCTCTGGAAGCGCCACCTGCGCCACAACCCGGCCAACCCCGCCTGGCCCGATCGCGATCGCTTCGTGCTGTCCAACGGACACGGCTCGATGCTGCTGTACAGCCTGCTGCATCTCACAGGCTACGCCCTGCCCATGGACGAGCTGCGGCGCTTCCGGCAGCTCCATTCCAGGACGCCGGGCCATCCGGAGCGTGGCCTGGCGCCGGGGGTCGAAACCACCACCGGGCCGCTCGGGCAGGGAATCGCGAACGCCGTCGGCATGGCGCTGGCCGAGCGCCTGATGGCTGCCGAGTTCAACCGGCCGGGCCACGCGATCGTCGACCACCGCACCTATGTCTTCATGGGCGACGGCTGCATGATGGAAGGCCTCTCGCACGAGGCCTGCTCGCTCGCCGGCACTCTCGGGCTGGGCAAGCTGATCGCCGTTTACGACGACAACGGCATCTCGATCGACTCGGACAAGGGCCAGATCAAGCAGTGGTTCACCGACGACGTGCGGCGGCGCTTCGAGGCGTACGGCTGGCAGGTGATCCCGGACGTCGACGGCCACGACCTGGAGGCGGTCGACCGCGCACTGCGCAGGGCGAAGCGCGAAAAGTCGCGCCCGACGCTGATCTGCGCCAGGACCGTCATCGCGAAAGGCGCTCCGACCAAGGCCAGCACCGGCGCGGCGCACGGCGCGCCCCTTGGCGACAAGGAGGTTGCCGCCACCCGGCAGGCGCTCGGCTGGAGCTATCCCCCTTTCGAGATTCCCGACAACGTGTACCGAGGCTGGGACGCCCGCGAAGCAGGCAAGCGCGCCGAGCGGCGCTGGAACCGGCTGTTTGCCGCGTACGAGAAGCAGTACCCGGCCGAGGCCGCGGAATTCAAGCGCCGGATGGCAGGCCAGCTGCCCGGTGATTTCGACGCGAAGCTTGCGTCGCTCCTGAAGGAAGCGAGCGAGAAGGCCGAGACCATGGCGACCCGCAAGGCCTCGCAGGGGGTGCTCGAGGTGCTGGTGCCCGCGCTGCCGGAGCTGCTCGGCGGCTCGGCCGACCTCACCGGGTCGAACCTCACGATGGTAAAGGCCTCCAGGGTCGTCGGACGCGAGGGCGGCGGCAATTACGTGTTCTACGGCGTGCGCGAGTTCGGCATGTGCGCGACGATGAACGGCGTGTCTCTGCATGGGGGCCTGATCCCGTACGGCGGCACCTTCCTGGTCTTCTCGGACTACGCGCGAAACGCGCTGCGGCTGGCGGCGCTGATGGGTATTCGCGTTACCTACGTTTTCTCGCACGACTCGATCGGGCTGGGCGAGGACGGGCCCACGCACCAGCCGATCGAGCACGCGGCCAGCCTGCGCCTGATGCCGAACATGGAGGTCTGGCGACCCTGCGACGGCGCCGAGACGGCGGTCGCCTGGGCGGCGGCCTTGCGCAGGAAGAACGGGCCGACCGCCCTTTTGTTGACGCGCCAGAACGTTCCATTCGTGAAAAGGAATTCGGCGAACGACATCGAGCGCGGCGGCTACGTGGTTTCGGATCCCGGGCAGCCTCGCGCCCTGGTGATCGCGACCGGATCCGAAGTCCACCTCGCGGTCGGCGCTCAGGCGCTGCTCGCTGCCGAAGGCATCGCGGTGCGCGTGGTATCGATGCCTTCGACCAGCGTGTTCGACCGGCAGAGCGAGGATTATCGCAAGTCGGTGCTGCCACCAGGCCTGCCGCGCGTTGCTGTCGAGGCCGGCGTCACCGACTACTGGAGAAAGTACGTCGGCCCGGAAGGCGCCGTGGTCGGCATCGACCGCTTCGGCGAATCCGCGCCGGCGGGCGATCTCTTCAAGTTCTTCGGTTTCACTCCGGAAAACGTGGCCAAGGCAGTTAGGAGCGTACTGAAATGACGATTAAGGCAGCCATCAACGGCTTCGGCCGGATCGGGCGCATGGTGCTGCGCGCCCACTACGAGGACGGCAAGAAGCACGGCCTGCAGTTCCTGGCCATCAACGACCTGGGCGACGCCCAGACCAACGCCCACCTGCTGAAGTACGACACGGCGCATGGCCGCTTCCCGGGCAGCGTGCGCGTGGATGGGGAGAGCATGGTGGTCAACGACGACCGCATTCGCGTGGTGGCGGAGCGCGATCCCGCGAAGCTGCCGTGGAAACAGCTCGGCGTCGACGTGGTGCTCGAATGCACGGGGCTATTCACCAGCAAGGCCAGGGCGGGCGCGCACCTGCAGGCGGGCGCAAGGAAGGTGATCATTTCGGCGCCGGGCGAAAGCGACGTCGACCGCACCATCGTCTACGGCGTGAACCACAAGTCGCTGCAGGGCTCGGACACGGTGATCTCGAATGCGTCGTGCACGACGAACTGCCTCGCCACGCTCGTCAAGGCACTCGACGATCGCATCGGCATACTGTCGGGCCTGATGAACACGGTGCACGCGTACACCAACGACCAGGTCCTGACCGACGTCTACCACAAGGACCTGCGCCGGGCGCGCTCGGCGACCCACAACATGATCCCGACGAAGACCGGCGCCGCCGCCGCGGTCGGCCTGGTGCTGCCGCACCTGAACGGCAAGCTCGACGGCTTCTCGATACGGGTGCCGACGATCAACGTCTCGCTCGTCGATCTTTCGTTCGTCGCGAAAAGGCCGACCAGCGTCGACGAGGTCAACAAGGCGGTGAAACAGGCCTCCGAGACGGACCTGAAGGGCCTGCTCGAGTACACGAGCGAGCCGCTGGTATCCTCGGACTTCAACCACCACCCGGCGAGCGCCATCCTCGACGCCGGCCTGACCCGCGTGTCCGAGGGCACGCTGGTGAAAGTCTGCGCCTGGTACGACAACGAGTGGGGCTTCTCTAACCGCATGCTCGACGCCGCCGTGGCGCTGATGAACGCGAAGTAGGGCCGTGCGCTTCAAGCGCATGAGCGAAGTGCCGCTGGCCGGCAAGCGGGTCTTCATCCGCGCCGATCTCAACGTGCCGATCGAGAACGGCAGGATCATCGACGACACGCGCATTCGCGCCTCGCTGCAGGCGATCCAATACGCGCTTAAGCAGGGCGCCGCGGCGGTCATGGTCACATCGCATCTGGGTCGACCGAGGGAAGGACAGTTTGACGAGAAGGCATCGCTTGCGCCCATAGCAAGACATCTTTCGGCGCTCCTGGGCATCGAGGTTCCGCTGATTCGGCACTGGGTAGATGTGCCAAACGCAGGTGGCACGGCATTGGGTCGGGTGGTGCTCCTGGAAAACTGCCGGTTTAACAAAGGCGAAAAGGAGGACGACGCAGCCCTGGCGCGGAAAATCGCCGCGCTGTGCGACGTCTATGTGAACGACGCCTTCGGCGCCGCGCATCGCGCGGAAGCGACCACGCACGCTGTTGCGCGGTTCGCGCGGGTTGCCTGCGCCGGGCCGCTGATGGCGGCAGAACTCGATGCGTTGGGCCGCGCGCTCGCGCAGCCGAAGCGTCCGCTCGCCGCGGTAGTCGGCGGCGCGAAGGTGTCGACGAAGCTCGCCGCGCTCGCTGACTTGGCGAAAAAGGTCGACCACCTGATCGTCGGCGGCGGCATCGCCAATACTTTTCTGCTCGCAGCCGGCAGACCGATCGGAAAATCGCTGGCGGAGCCAGACCTGGTTGGCGAGGCGAAGAAGATCATGGCGATGACCGAGGTG
>DATILQ010000228.1:0-1724 GCA_035476235.1 Burkholderiales bacterium | reverse complement strand
GAGCGAGCAGCGCCGCAACGGCACCTGGGACTATCTCAACGAGCTGCATAACCGCAAGCTCAACGCGTGGTACCTGGCGCGCCAGTTCCACAACGTTCCGTTCCACATCTATCTCAACAAGAAGATCGACGCGATCGACTTCACCGGCCTCAAGATCCGCGTGACGCCGGTCTATCGCGACATCGTGCAGGCGCTGGGCGGCACCCCGATCAACACGGCGCCGGGCGAGGTCTATACGGCGCTCGAGCGTGGCGTGGTCGACGGCTATGGCTGGCCGGTGAGCGGCATCTTCGATCTCGGCTGGGACAAGGTCACCAAGTATCGGATGGAACCTGGCTTCTACAGCGTCGAGGTGAACGTGCTGATCAATCTCGACGTGTGGAACGGCCTGAACGAAAACCAGCGGAAAATCCTGGTCGCCTCCGCGCTGTGGCTGGAAGGCCTCGATGCCGAGAACGTCGCCGTCAACAACGCCGAGCGCGAGCGCCAGGCCAAGGCCGGCATCCAGCAGCTCGACTTCGGCCAGGCCGAAGCGAAGAAGTTCCTGGATCGCGCCTACGAGGTCGCCTGGGACACGGTGATCAAGCGCGCGCCCGAGCTCGGTCCGAAACTGCGCGAGGTCGCCGGAAATTGATGCGCCGTAGGGTGGGCAAAGGCGCGCTCTTGCGCGCCGTGCCCACGCGTCTTGAACCGATGAGCTCACCGGTGGGCACGGCACGTTCCTACCGCATCATTTTTTGACAGCACGGCGCCACGCGCCTTTGCCCACCCTACGAACGATGTCATGACCAAGCTCTCCGCTGCCTTCGGCCGCCTGTTCGAGGTCTTGGCCGCGCTCGCCGCCCTGATGCTGCTCGCCATGGTGGCCTTGGTGACGGCCGACATCGCGTTGCGCAACCTCGGCCGCGGCGGCTTCGTATGGGCGAATGAAATCTCTGAATACGCCCTCTATTTGATGACCCTGCTCACGGCGCCGTGGCTGTTGCGCCGCGGCCAGCACATCCGGCTGGATCTCGTTCTGGCCATGCTGCCGACGCCGCAGGTGTGGCTGGTGGAGGCGGCGGCCGACGCCGTCGGCTTCGCGGCCTGCCTGGTGCTGGTGCGCTATGGCGCCGTCATGACCTATGACAGCTGGCGCAGCGGCTCGATCACCATCAAGAACCTCGTCTTCCCCGAATGGTGGCTGCTGGCGCCGCTGCCCGTCACGTTTGCCCTGCTGGCGATCGAGTTCGTGTTTCGCTTCCGTCGCCTGCTCGGCGAGCGAGCGCGCCGCCACGAAGCGACCTCGGTGAGCTGATGGGCTGGATCGAAGCCGCGCTCGTCCTGTTCGGCGGCCTTGTTGCCGTCATGGGGCTTGGCGTCCCGGTCGCCTTCGCGTTCCTGGCGATCAATGTCGTCGGCGCCGCGCTCTTTCTCGGCGGCGAGCCCGGCCTGGCGCAGCTCGCGCGCAATGCCGTGCAGTCGATCACCAGCTTCGCGCTCACGCCGATCCCGTTCTTCGTGCTGATGGGCGAGGTCCTGTTCCACTCCGGCGTGGCACTCAAAGCGATCGACGCCATCGCGGCGCTGATCCGCCGCGTGCCCGGCCGCCTCGCCGTCATCGCCATCGTGGCCGGCACGGTGTTCTCCGCCATCTCGGGATCGACCATCGCCACCACGGCGCTGCTCGGCAGCCTCATGCTGCCGACCATGCTGGAGCGCGGCTATCATCCGCGCATGGCCAT
>DATILQ010000227.1:0-38188 GCA_035476235.1 Burkholderiales bacterium | reverse complement strand
TCGATGGCAAGCGCATGCGAGTACTAGTTGCGTTCCAGCCCCAGCGCCACCCGGTGTTCCCCGACGTGCCGACGGCTAAGGAGCTGGGCTGGGACGTGGCCAACGGCGTGTGGTACCTCCTCATGGCGCCGAGGAAGACGCCGCCGCAGGTGGTGAAGTACCTGCACGACGCGGCGAAAGCCGCCATCGAAGACCCGCAGTTCGCGGGCACGATGGCGGCGCGCGGCATCGACGTCGATTACCGCCCGGGCGAAACGCTGCGCGCCGACCTGTGGCGCGAATACCGCCTGCACACCGACATCCTGCGCCGCATCGGCATGCTTAAGCAGTAGTCTGGCCGCCGAGCTACTTGATCTCGACTACGTAGATGAGGAAATCGGTTTTGCCGATGTTCTTGGGCTTGTACTGCCGGTCGGGCCCGAGCGCCTTCACTTCGCCTGCTTTCCATTGCACCGTTTCGGTCTTGCCGTCGGCGTAGATGCGCTGGATCGTCGCGCCCTGCAAGGCGCGGCCGATGCGGTAGGGCCGGGGAATGTTCGCGGCCTCCGCCCCTGCCGGGATGCTGGCTTCATACACGCGGACCGCGTCGTTCTCCAGCCGCACGCTCACGGTCGCCTTCTTGGGATCCCGCGGCGTGGCTTGCGGCCTTTTGTCCTGGGTCGTGCCTTTCGCCTTCTTTAGATTGACGCTGTAGAGGACGATGTCGGATTTGCTGGTGCTCTTCGACGAATAGGGCTTGTCCGGCCCGGCCGCGAACACATCTCCCGTCTTGAACTCCACCGTTCGCGTTGTGCCGTCAGCGTACGTCCGTACGGTGGTGCCGCCCTTCAGAACGCGCGTGATGCGGTAGGGCCGCTCGATGCTCGGGCTGACTTCGCCCGGCTTGAACGTAGTCTCCGTCACGCGCACCTTGTCGGTGTCGATGAACACCTTCTGTGTGCGCTGCGCCGCCTTTTTTTCCTGCGCCATCGCGGGAACCGCGATAAAGATTGCAGGGATAAGCAGCCCTGCCAAGACCCCGGCTGACTTGCTCATGGTTTCTCCTCCTCCTTCTTCTTTGACCCGCCCGTGATTGGACGGGCTGCGCCATTCTACGCCGCCGAATTGGCCTTCCGCAGCCGGTCGCGCACCAGGTCGATGTGGCCGCGCAGCGCGTAGAGCTGGTCGGCATAGCCGAGCGGGACGCGGACGCGGGCGGCCCTGGCATCCAGCTTGTCGAGCTCGGCAAGGAGCGCATCCGCGGGTTCCGCCTTGCGCTCCATCCTGTCCTCGAGCTGCCGCAGGACGCGGTACCAGCGGAAGATGCGCGAGCGCACGCGGAACTGGTAGAGCGGCGGCACCCACCGCGACACCGGAATCAGCACCGCGACGATGGAGAACAGCGCCACCCACATGCGGTCGATGAGGTTGGCGAGCGAGAACGGCAGGTAGCGCTGCAGGAAGGGCGGCCCGGCGCGGTAGAAGCGCTCGGCTTCGCGCGCGATCGCGAACTCGCTGTGCTGCGGCGTCGGGAACCGGCCGGCCTGGGCGATCCAGCCGGCGCCGCCGTGAATGCGCGACGCCGCCTGGACGAAGAGCTGGATCAGCGCCGGGTGAGTCTGCTCGCGAGCGACGAGCGAGGTGGTCGTCGCGATGAGCGGCAGGTCGCGCGGCGGCACGTCGCGCGCGAGATCGGCGACGCCGCGCGGCAGGGTGACGGGGCTGATGAACGGATAGCGCCGCGCATACGCCTCGGCCTGCGTGAACTCGTAGAGCTGGATGCCGGGCGTCTGCAGCAGCATCTGCACCATGAGCGATTCCGGCGCCGAGACCAGCACCAGCGCGTCCAGCTCGTTGCCCAGCAGCGCGATGACCGCCGGGGTTTCCTCGAGGTTGCTGCGCTTCAGCTCCTCGCGCTCGATGTGGTTGGCGGCGAGCAGCTTGGAGAAAAGCCCCGGCGAGCCGCTGCCGCGCGCGCCGGTGTTCACGCGCCTGCCGCGCAGATCGGCGATGTTCGCCATCTTGCCCCGGTAGTAAATCCAGACCGGTTCGTAGAAAAGGCTGCCGAGCGACGCAAGCGGCACGCCGCTCTTGTCTTCATCGACGAGGCGCGTCGCCTCGCTCGACCCGCCCTGCACGAACGCCAGGTCGACGTGCTGCTTCTCGTCGCGCAGCAGGCGCAGGTTGTCGCGCGAGCCCAGGGTGGGGCGCAGCTCCACCTGGATGCCATAGCGCCGCAGCTCGGCCTGGTAGCGCTTGCCGAAGGCCGCGTACGCGCTCTGCTCGGGGCCGGTGGCGAGCACGACGCGCCGCGGCGGCGCCGGGTCGAGCAGCAGGTAGGCGGCCACCAGCAGCCCCAAGCCGAGGAGCAGGAACGGGCCCCACGTCAGGGCCAGGTCGCGCGCCGAGACCAGCGTCTCGCGAATGATGCGCGGCATTACGCCGCGACTTTCTCGGTGATCGGCGCCTTGGGCAGCCAGCTCTCGCCCGGCTCGAGGGTGAACGTGAATTCGAGCGAATATTCGTCGCCGTTCTTCCGGAAGTTTCCGATCAGGGCCCGGGTGACGCCGAACTGGCTGTCGGTCTCGAGATGCGGATCGCCCGGGTCGTAGACCTGCGAGGCGATGGTCTTGAAGCCCGGCTTGTGGATCAGGAAGTGGAGGTGCGCCGGGCGGAAGTTGTGCCGCTTCTGGGCACGCAGCAGCGCGCCGGTCGGCCCCTCGGTCGGCACCGGATAGCCCGCCGGCTTGACGCTGCGGAAGCTGAAGGCGCCGTGCGCGTCCGTGGTGAACCTGCCGCGCAGGTTCATCTCCGCCTGCGTCGCATCCTGGTTCTCGTACAGCCCGACCGGCGAGGAATGCCAGACGTCCACTTCGGCGCCGGCGATCGCCCCGCCGTCCAGGTCGCGCACCGAGCCGCGGAAATGGAGCGCCGGACCGGGCGTCGGCGAGCGCACGATCGATGCGCCGCTCTGGCAGCGCGGCGCGCCGGCCCGGTAGAAGGGCCCGAGGTTGTTCGCCTGCGTCGGCCGGGTTCCTTTCAGGCCGTTGTTGAGCAGGCAGATCAGGTTCGAGACCCCGAGCGCGCCCGCCATCAGCATCGCCTCGTTGTGGCTCGGCGTGGTGTTCTGCCCGATCGCGTTGATGTAGCCGATCGCCGCCTGGAATTCGCGCTCGGTGAGCTTCACTTCGCGGATGAAGGCATGCAGGTGGCTCACCAGAGAGGACAGGAGTTCATGGGCGCGCGCATCGGGCGTGCGGTGCATTTCCTCCAGCACCGCGCGCGTGACATCTTCCTGCTTCTCGATAATCATTGGACTTCCTCGACGGGTGTTCGAGGAAAGTCTAGCGCGTTTCAGCTGCGCCGGCCGCGGGCCTGGTGCTGCGATTGCTGGAACGCCTGCTGCCGCGGTTGAAAGCTTCTCGACGGGGAGGCCAGCGCGACGGGCCGCTCAAGGCGCGCTGCGGGACGCCATTGCGGGCGCGGCGCTTCGGCACGCCATTGCGGACGCGGCACATCCGAGCGCCACTGCGGGCGCGGAGTGCTCTGGATGATCGGCTGGCGCTGCGCCTCGGGAACGGGTTGCCGGAAATCAGAGCGCAGCAGCGGACGCGGGCTGCTCTGGATGATCGGCTGGCGCTGGGATTCCGGAACATCGCGCCAGGGGCGCGACCAGACGCGAGCGCGCGTAACGAAGACGGGGCGCGAGACGATATTCACGTGGTTGACGAATACGACGCGCGGCGCCCAGGGCCGCCAGAACACCGGGCGGTACGCGGGCCACCACCACGGTCCATACACCACCAGCGGATCGTAGTAGCGCACGTACATGTATTGCGGATAGACCGGCTGCACGGCGATCGCCTGGTCCTGCTGGTAGACGTACTGCTCGCCGTCGCTGCGCAGGTACCCGGAGGCCTGCGCGCGCTGCCGCAGGGCCTGCACCGTGGCCATGGTCTGCGTCTGCTGGCCGAGGAAGGCGTTGCCCAGATCGGAGGTCCACTGCGGGCTCTCGCCCATCCGCGCGAGCACGTCGGGATACGCGACGAGCGCCTTCACGCTCGGCTCCCACGGCTGGCCTTGCACCATCTGCACTGCGTCGTCGCCGCTCACGCCGGGATTGCGGCGCGACCAGTCCGCAGCCTGCGCTACCTGGTCGGGGTAGACCGCGGCAGTGAGGATCTGGGAGAGGAGCGGATCGGGGTAGAGGGCGATCGGCGCGAGCAGCGCGTCGAGCTCGGGCTGCGAGTACAGCCTCGACTGCGCGTGTGCGGGCGCGAGCGGAAGCAGGAGGCAGAGGGCGAGGAGGAGGGTGCGCATAGTCGTATTAATGCGTAAGCCTAGTCCCGCGTTGGCGCGGCGTCCGTCTCAGTGTGTAACAGGATGTGTCCGCCTATTCCACTTTTGCCCCGGAGTCGCGCACAACGCGCTCCAGCATCGGCGCTTCGGCTTTGATGTCCGCCTCGAACGCCTCGGGCGAGGCCGAGGGCGTGGCGTCCATGCCCTGCGCCGCAATTTTCTCCCTCACCTCCTGCTTGCCCAGTCCCTTGACCGCGGCCGCGTACAGGCGCTTCACGATGGGGGCGGGCGTTGCCGCGGGCACGTAGAGGCCGAACCAGAACGTATATTCGTATGCGGGCAGACCGGCCTCCGCGCTGCCGGGAATTCCGGGCACCGCCGGCGAGCCGTCGCGCATCGACACCGCCAGCGCGCGCAGGCGCCCACTTCGCACGAATCCCATCACGGTCGGCGAAGTCGCGAACATCACCTGAGTGTCGCCGGCGAGCAGCGATTGCGCGGCCGGGCCGCCCCCCTTGAACTGCACCGAGGTGAATTTCACTCCGGCGACGGATTCGAACAGCACCGCGGCGAGGTGCGGCGCCGAGCCGTAGCCCGCGCCGGCGTTGAACAGCCCGCCGGGGTTGGTTTTGGCGAGCGCGATCAGCTCCTTCAGGCTCGTCACGGGCGAGTTGTTGTTGACGACGATGACCGTCGGCCCGGTGGCGACCTTGGTGACCGGGACGAAATCCTTGTCGTCATAGGGAAGCGATCTGTAAAGCGCCCGGTTGATCGCGTGGTTGTTCCCGTTGAGGATGGTGTAGCCGTCGGCGGGCGCCCTGGCGACCATCTCGGCGGCGATGTTGCCGCCGGCGCCGGGGCGGTTGTCGACGATGACCGCCGCGCCGAGGTCCTTCGACATCTCGTCGGCGATCAGGCGCGTGAGGAAATCCCCCGAGCCGCCGGGCGGGTAGCCGACGACAAGGCGCAGCGGCTTCGCGGGAAAGGCCTGCGCTCCGGCTTCGAGCGCAAGCGCGCAGGCGGCGAGAAAAGCGAGGGCGCGGAGCATGCCAGGTCAGCTATGCTGTAAGCGGCTGCTGCTGTCCTCTGCGCTCCCAAGGCAAGGCCGGCACTCGCAGAGCGTAAGCGCCGTCGCCCAGCAAGGCCTGCGCGATCAGCATCATCAGCCACGCCAATACGAACTCCAGTCCGCCGTCAGAAAACCAGAAGCCTTTGCGAATCGCCCAGTGGTAAACGAGCGCGATCATTACCGGCATTGCAAAAAGGCTTACGTACCTTGAGTAGACGCCCAGCAGGAGCAGGAAGGCCCCGGCGAATTCGGCCACCAGCGTATAAGAAAGCATCCAGTCGGCATAGCCGGCCTTCTGCAATCCGCTCCACCAGGAGTCAAACCCGATGATGGCGAACTTTCGGTAGAGGTGAGCGAAGAACAGGAACGAAAGACTCAGCCGAAGAAACAGCGCCGCATAGGGCGCGGTGCGATGATCGATCATTGGCTCCTCCCGGACAGAACATATTAGACTTTCGGGCAGTCTCGTCCAGTAGGGGTAATGCGCCGTGTCCCGCGCCTTTTGTTTTGTGTTCCTGGGTCTCGCCCTCGGGGCGCAGGCGCTCGCGCAGCAGGACTATCCGAGCCGGCCGATCCGCCTGATCACGCCGGCCGCCCAAGGCGGCACGACCGATCTCCTGGCGCGCGTCTTCGGCGCCCGCCTGGCGGAGGTGTTCAAGCAGCAGGTCGTGGTGGACAACCGTGCGGGCGCAGCAGGCGTGATCGCCGGGGAGCTGACCGCGAATGCGCCGCCAGACGGCTATACGTTGTTGCTCGCTTATCACCAGCACACGATCAACGCGGCGCTGAATCCCAGCTTGCCTTACCACCCGGTGAACAGCTTCACGGCGATCACGCAACTCACGTCCGCGGGGCTGATGCTGGTCGTGAACCCGTCGACGCCGGTGAGGAACCTGGAGGAGTTCGTGAACTGGACCAGGAATTACGCGGGGCCGCTCAACTACGGGTCGGCCGGCAACGGCAGCGGCGGGCATCTTGCCGGCGAGCTCTACAAGCTGATGGCCGGCGTGAAGGCCGAGCACATCCCGTACAAAGGCTCGGGTCCGGCGATGATGGATCTGGTGGCCGGGCAGTACCACTACAATTTCGCCGGCATCCAGGGGGCGCAGACCCTGGTGCGATCGGGGAAACTGCGCGCGCTCGCGATCACCGCACCCAGGCGCCTCGCCGCGTTGCCCGACCTGCCCGCGGTTGCGGAAATGCTGCCCGGGTTCGACGTCGTCGGCTGGTACGGCGTGATCGGGCCGGCCAATCTGCCCGGCCCGATCCTCACTCGGCTGCATGCGGAGTTCGTGAAGGTACTCGGCCAGCCCGAGGTACGCGAGCGGATCGTGGCGGACGGCTCGGAGCCGATCGGCAGCACGCCCGGGGAGTTCCGTCAGTTCATGCTTGCCGACCTCGCCAAATGGGCGCAGCTCGTCAAGCAGAGCGGGGCGAAGCTGGATTGATGGAGCGGGAGTCCTACCGCGGCGCCTGCGCTCCGACCGTGAGCCGCCGCATGCGGCGGCGCTGGCCGTGATAGTCGTTGATCGCGTTGTGCTGCGTGCAGCGGTTGTCCCAGATCGTCAGGGTGCCGGGCGCCCAGCGGACGCGGCAGGTGAATTCGGGCCGCGTCTGGTGCGCCTGAAGCCATTCGATCAGCGGGCGGCTCTCGTCCTCGCTCATGTCCTTGAAGCGGATGGTGTGGCTGCGGCTGACATACAGCGCCTTGCGGCCGGTCTCGGGATGCGTGCGCGCGACCGGATGCTCGGCTTCGTACCGGTCGGCGGTGTCGGTGTCGCGGACCTTCATGCCGCCGATCTTCTTGTGCATCGCGCTTCGTCCGCCGCCGTGCTTCAGCCCGGCGCTGTTGACGCCGACGAGCCCGTCGACCAGCCGGCGCATGCCTTCGGAGAGCGCGTCGTAGGCGGCGCGAGTGCTCGTGAAGAGCGTGTCGCCGCCGCGCGAAGGCGTCTCGACGGCGTACAGCAGCGTGGCGAGCGGCGGCTGCTCGAGATAGGTGGTGTCGCTGTGCCAGTTGCCGCCGAAATTGGTCTCCTCGCTCTCTGCCTTCACCACCTCGAAGATGTGCGGGTAGCCGTCCATTCCGGTGACGAAGGGATAGAAGCACGGCTCGCCGAAGCGCGCGCCGACGCGCATCAGGTCGGCGGGCTCGAGCGCCTGGCCGCGGAACACGAGCACCGCGTACTCGAGGAACGCGCGGCGGAGCTCGCCCCAGGCGTCCTCGTCCAGCCCGGGGAGCGACACGCCGCGGATCTCGGCTCCGAGCGCACCGGCGAGCGGCTCGATTATCATCGGGCAAGTTTATGACAAAACGCATCGCCATCGTCGGCGCGGGAGCGCTCGGCGGCTATGTCGGCGGCACGCTCGCGCATCTCGGGCACGACGTGACGCTGATCGACGCGTGGCCCGAGCAGATCGAGACCATCCGGGCGCGCGGCCTGGAGCTCGACGGCATGACGCCCGCGGAGCGCTTCACGGTGAAGAGCGCCAAAACCATGCACCTGACCGAAGTCCAGTCGCTCGCCAGGCGGCCGGTCGACGTCGCGATCGTCGCGGTCAAGTCCTACGACACGCTGTGGGCGAGCGCGTTGATCAAGCCCTATCTGTCCGCGGCAGGCTTCGTCGTTTCGCTGCAGAACTGCCTCAACGAGGAAACCATCGCCGGCGTGGTCGGCTGGGGACGAACGGTCGGCGCGGTCGCCTCGATGATCTCGGTGGACCTGTACGAGGCCGGCCGCATCCGCAGGACCGTGCCGAAGGGCGGCGACGCTTACACCGTCTTCCGCATCGGCGAGCCGCACGGGCGCGTCACGCCGCGCGTCGAGGAGCTGGTCGAGTGGTTCCGCGGCATCGACAGCTCGAAGGCGACGACCAACCTGTGGGGCGAGCGCTGGTCGAAGCTCGTCCAGAACAGCATGGGCAACGGCGTGACCGCGGCGACCGGGCTGACCTCGGGCGACTGCCTGCGCAACGCCAGGATCCGCCGCTTCCAGATCCGGCTCGCCGGCGAAGCGGTGCGCGTCGGCCAGGCGCTTGGCTATACGCTCGAGAAGATCAGGGGCGCCGATCCCGAGCGCCTCGCGCGCGCCTCCGAGGGCGACGCCGCCGCGCTCGCCGAGGTGGAGGCCCTCATCGTGCCGAAGGCCGGCGCCAACCCGCGCGACGCCATCCAGCGGCCCTCGATGGCGCAGGACATCCTCAAGGGCCGGCGCACCGAGATCGACGCCATGAACGGCTACATCGCGCGCAAGGGCGCCGAGGTCGGCGTGCCTGCGCCGAGCCATGCCAGGCTCGCCGAGATCGTGACGCGCGTGGAGCGCGGCGAGCTCGCGCCCTCGCCCTCGCATCTGGAAGGCTTGGAGGGCAGATGACCGATGCTGGGCTGGCTACTGTGCCGGGATGTTCGCCGCCTTGATCAGCCTGGCGTAGCTCTGCAGGTCGGCCCGGATGAGGGCGGCAAAGTCCTCCGGCGCGCCGGTGACGATCTCGTTGCCGCCCTGCGTCGCCAGCCGCTCGCGCACATCGGGCGCGCGCAGCGCTCTTGCGATCTCGGCGTTCAGCCGCTCGACGATCGGGCGCGGCGTGCCGGCGGGGGCGAGAAAGCCCTGCCATTGAGAAATGTCGAACCCCGCGATGCCGGCCTCCTGCATCGTCGGCACCTCGGCGAGCGCCGGCGCGCGCTTGCTGCTCGAGACGGCGAAGGCGCGCAGCTTCCCGGCGCGGATCTGCGGCACCGACGTGATGACCGTGTCGAACATGATCGACAGCTGCCCGCCCAGCAGATCGGCCAGCGCCGCGGCACTGCCTTTGTAAGGCACATGCGTGAGCCGGGTATTTGTCTTCAGGGCAAAAAGTTCGCCCGCCAGGTGGTTGCCGCCGCCAAAACCCGTCGAGCCGTAAGTGATCGCGCCGGGCCTGGCGCGCGCCGCGGCGACGACGTCGTCGATGCCGCGCAGCGGAGAGCTGGCGAGCGCGACCAGGACGTATTGGTAGACGGTCGCCTGCGCGACCGGGACGAAATCCCTGACCGGGTCGTAAGGCACTTTGGCGTACAACACCGGGTTGACGACGATCGGGCCGCTCGCGGTGGCGAGCAGCGTGTAGCCGTCGGGCGCCGACTTGGCGACGAAATCAGCGCCGATGCCGCCGTTGGCGCCGGGCTTGTTCTCGACCACGAAGCCCTGCCTGAACGATTCGCTCAGCTTCTGCCCGAGCGTGCGGGCGAAGATGTCGGCCGCGCCGCCGGCGACATACGGCACCACGATGCGGATGGGTCTGGAAGGGTACTCCTGTCCATGCGATGTCCAGGGCAGGGCCAGCGCCGCGAGCACGAGGAACAGCTTCTTCACGCGGTGACTCGGTCGATCTCGGTTGGGCGCTCCATCACCTCCTGCAGCCGCGGCAGATCGAGCTCGCGCTCCCAGCGGCTGATGACCAGCGTCGCCACGCCGTTGCCGACCAGATTGGTCAGCGCGCGGCATTCGCTCATGAACTTGTCGATGCCGACCAGCAGCGCGAGCGACTGGATCGGGATGTCGGGCACGATGGAAAGCGTCGCGGCGAGGGTGACGAAGCCGGCGCCGGTGACCCCCGATGCTCCTTTCGAGGTCAGCATGGCGATGGCGAGGATGGTCAGCTCCTGGCCGAGGCCGAGCTGCGTATTGGTGGCCTGCGCGAGGAACAGCGACGCCAGCGTCATGTAGATGTTGGTGCCGTCGAGATTGAAGCTGTAGCCCATCGGGATCACCAGCCCCACCACCGAGCGCGAGGCGCCGGCGCGCTCCATCTTCAGCATCATGTGCGGCAGCACCGTTTCCGACGAGCTGGTGCCCAGCACGATCAGCAGCTCGTCCCTGATGTACGCGACGAAGCGCAGGATCGAGAAGCCGGCCAGCCGCGCGATGGCGCCGAGCACCACCAGCACGAACAGGATCGAGGTGACGTAGAAGGTGAGAATCAGCTCGCCGAGGTTGATGAGCGAGCCGATGCCGTAGGCGCCCACCGTGAACGCCATCGCGCCCAGCGCGCCGATCGGCGCTGCGCGCACGATGATGCCGATCATGCGGAAGAACACCTGGCCCATGGTCTCGATCGCGGAGGCCACCTTCTCGCCGGCCGTTCCCATGCGGGCGACGGCGAACCCGGTGAGCACGGAGATGAGCAGGATCTGCAGCAGGTCGCCCTTGGCGAAGGCGTCGACGAAGGTGTTCGGGATGATGGCGAGGAGGTGGTGGACGATGCCTTCCTCCTTCGCGCGCGTGACGTAGCCCGACACCGCCTTGGGGTCGAGCGTCGCCGGGTCGATGTTGAACCCGGCGCCGGGCCTCGCCAGCTCGCCCACGATCAGGCCGATGGCGAGGGCCAGCGTCGAGACCACCTCGAAGTACACCAGCGCCTTGACGCCGACCCGGCCGACCTTCGCCATGTCGCGCATCGAGGCGATGCCGTGCACCACGGTGCAGAAAATGACCGGGCCGATCATCATCTTGATGAGCTGGATGAACGCGTCGCCCAGCGGCTTCAATGCCGCGCCGGTCTTTGGATAGAAATAGCCGATCGTGACGCCGATCGCGATCGCCACCAGCACCTGCACGTACAGGATCGAATACCAGTGCCGGCGCGGCTCGGCCATTAAACTACCGGGCCAGTGCTGAGCATCATCATCTCCACCATCGCGTTCTTCGTTGCCAGCTTCATTCTAGCGATTGCGCTGGCGTATGGCGTCGCGTGGGTAGCGGACAAGATGGCATAGGAGGGCGTGATGAGGATTGCCTCTCTTGCCGGGTTTCTCCTTATGGTGAGCGCGCTTGTCGGCCTGGTCTTCATGCACGCGCTCTTTTCCCGCTCGCCAGCCGTTGTCGCGGTCCAGGTGGCCGCTGTCGCGCTCGTGATATGGGCGCGCCTCGCTTTGGGTCGGCGCAGTTTCCATCCTGCCGCGGACGTTGCCGGCGGTGAGCTCGTCACAACGGGCCCCTATCGCTTCATCCGCCATCCGATCTACACGGCCGCGTGCGTGTTCTGCTGGGCAGGAGTCCTGGCCAATTTCGCGCTCATGCCACTTGCTGCCGGGGTGCTGCTTCTGAGCGGGGCAGTGATCCGGATCTTCGCGGAGGAGCGGCTTCTCATCGACCGTTACCCAGGGTATCGGGCTTACGCGAAGGGAACGAAGCGGATGGTGCCCTATCTGTTTTAGCGCTTTTATCCGTTTTACCTGCTGAGCGCAAAACAGAGCTAGACTGTCTCCAAAACACGACAGGGGGACAGGAATGGTCAGGGCAGGGGTGATGTTCGGGATCGGCGCAGCGGCAGGCGTGCTGTTCATCGGCGTTCTGATCCCGGAGGTGTTCGACGATTATGCCCTAGCGCACGCCGTAGCCGTGCTCGCGACGGCCGAGCAGCAGGTTGCGGACATGCTGTCGCGCAACCAGGGCGCGAAGTACCGCGTGCTGATCGCCGACGATAACGCGATCGTGCGCGAAGGAGTGTGCGCGCTGCTGCGCAGCGATGACAGCCTCGAAGTCGTCGCCGCAGTGGACAACGGGCGCGACGCAGTGCGCCTGGCGGTTGCCCTGCAGCCGGAGCTCGCGGTGATGGAATTGTCGATGCCGCAGATGGGCGGCCTGAGCGCGATCCGCGAGTTCGCGCGCCGCGCGGTGCCAACCCGCACCGTGGTGCTTACCGTGCACAAGACGGAAGAACACGTCCGCGCTTCCCTGATGGCAGGGGCTTGGGGTTACATCGTGAAAGACGCCAGCGCGGCCGAGCTCACGCTCGCGATCCACAGCGTCGCGCAAGGCAGGAAATACGTCAGCCCGGCGGTGGCCGAGTGCATCGTCACGGGCTACCTCAGCGCCGACCCGGGGCAGGCCGGCGGGCGCTCGTCCGATGTGCTCACGCCGCGCGAAAGGCAGGTTCTCAAGCTGATCGCCGCGGGGCGGCGCAACCGTGAGATCGCCGGGCACCTCTCCTTGAGCGTAAAGACGGTGGAGAAGCACCGCGCGAATCTCATGACGAAGCTCGGCCTGCACAACACCGCCGCTCTCACTGCGTTTGCCATCAAGGACGCGAGGCTGTCGACTTGACCGCGCCGGGCGGCCGCCCGACCATGGTTCATGCGTTGCGACTGGCTTGGCGCTCTTGCCGCGGCACTCCTCACAGGCTGCTCGGCAGGGTCTGCTCTCGCTCCGGGCAGCTCGACCGAAGCGGACGTCAGGGCGGTGATGGGCAAGCCGGTGGAGACCCGGCGAGGCGCCGACGGCGAGACCGTCCTGTGGTACTCGCGCGAGGTTCCCGACAGCGCCTACGGGCGCGGAAACTACGCCGCGCGCATAGCCCCTGACGGCCGGCTGATTTCCCTCGAGCAGCGCCTCAGTGATGCGAATATCGCCAAGCTGCCCCCCGACGCCTCGAGCGCAGAGGATGTGCGCGATCTGCTGGGGCCGCCGCACCGCAGCTATCGCCTGCCGGGCGAAGAGCGCGAAGTATGGGAATACCAACTCGAAGGCGTCCAGCGGCCGCTGACGCTCTACGTGCGGCTCTCTTCCGATCAGATCGTGCGCGAGGTCTTCATGCTGGAGCGCCGCGGCGCCGCTTCGCGCGCCCAGCATCACGACAAGCGCTGAAGCGGCTGTCTCGGGGCGCCCGCACGCGACTGGGGCAAACTACTACCATTTGCGCTACGGGATTCTACGTAGCCACGCAAATAGTCTGCTCCGAATAGCCCATTGTGAGCGGCCTCTCACACGCATCAACATCCCCACTGGCGAAGGTCTAATTCAAGCCCATCTAATAAAGCTCATCGTCACCGCGATAGCGCCGTGTTTCGCTGGATCATCGGCTCCAGTCTGCAGTTCCGCTTTCTAGTCGTCGCCGCGGCGGCGGCTCTGCTCGCCTTCGGCTCGCAGCAGCTGCGCAAGATGCCGGTCGACGTGTTCCCGGAGTTTGCGCCGCCGAAGATCGAAATCCAGACCGAAGGCCCGGGCATGACCTCCTCCGAGGTGGAGGAGCTGATCACGATCCCCATGGAGGACTCGCTGCGCGGCATCCCGGGCATCGACGTCATCCGCTCTTCCTCCGGCGGCGCGCTGTCGCAGGTGGTGATGCTTTTCAAGCCGGGCACCGACCTCCTGGTCGCCCGGCAGCGCGTGCAGGAGCGCCTCAAAATCGCCATTGCCGAGCTGCCGCAGTCCGCCGGCATGCCGGTGATGCTGCAGCCGCTGTCATCGACCAGCCGCGTCATGAAGATCGGGCTCACGTCGAAGACCTTCGACATGATGGACCTGTCGATGATCGCCTACTGGACGATCAAGTTCCGCCTGATGTCCGTCCCCGGCGTGGCCAACGTGCCGATGTGGGGCGACCGCATCAAGTCGCTGCAGGTGCAGGTCGAGCCGAGCCTGATGCGCGCCCACGACGTCACGCTGGACGAAGTCATGGAGACCACCTCGGAGGCCCTCGACTTCGGCCTGCTCCGGTACACCTCGGCCGCCAAGACCCGGGTCGACGGCATGCTCGATACGCCCAACCAGAGGCTGGTGATCCATTTCGAGTCGCCGGTGTTCGGGCCGGAGCACCTCGCCGAAGTCCCGATCGCGCTGAAGAACAAGCGCCGCGCGGACCAGCCGCGGCTGAAAGACGTCGCCCACATCACCTGGGACACCTGGCCGATGGTCGGCGACGCGGTGATCAACGAGGGCCGCGGCCTGATGATGATCGTGGAGAAGCTGCCATGGGCCAACACGCTCGACGTGACCCGCGGCGTCGAGAAGGTGCTTGCCGACCTGCGCCCCGGGCTGCCCGGGGTCGAGATCGATTCCACGATCTTCCGGCCCGCCACCTTCATCGAGATGTCGATCTCGAACCTCAACGTGGCGCTGATCGTTGCCTCGATCCTGGTCGTCCTCATCCTCGGCGCCTTCCTTTACGAATGGCGCGTGGCGCTGATCAGCCTGGTCGCGATTCCGCTGTCGCTCGTGGCGGCGGGCCTGGTTCTCTACTTCATGGGCGCCACGATCAACACCATGGTGCTGGCCGGGTTCGTCGTGGCGCTGGGCTCGGTGGTGGACGATGCGGTGATCTATGTCGAGAACATCGTGCGCCGGCTGCGCGAGCACCGCAGGGGCGGCAGCACCAAATCGACCGCGCAGATCATTCTGCAGGCGTCGCTCGAGGTGCGGCCGCCCATCCTGCACGCGACGCTGATCATCGCCCTGGCCGTCACGCCGGTGTTCTTCATGGGCGGGCTGTCCGGCCCGTTCTTCGAGCCGCTCGCGCTCGCCTTCATCCTGGCGATGCTCGCGTCGATGGTGGTGGCCACGACCGTGACGCCCGCCCTGTGCCTGATCCTGCTCAACAACGCCGCCGTCGAGCGGCACGAGTCTCCGCTCGTGCCGTGGCTCAAGCGTCTTTACATCGCGGCTCTGTCGCGAGCCGTCCGGGCGCCGCGCGCTACTTTCATCGGAGTACTGGTCATCGTCGCCGCCGGCGTGGGCGTCTGGCCGCTGATGGGGCACTCGCTGCTTCCCGCGTTCAAGGAGCGCGACTTCCTCATGCACTGGGTGCCGCCGGAAGGCACCTCGCATCAGGAAACCTTCCGCATCGCGCAGCGCGCGAGCAAGGAGCTGCGCGCCATTCCGGGCGTGCGCAATTTCGGCGCGCATCTCGGGCGCGCCATCGGCGGCGACGAGCCCTACGGCATCAACTTCACCGAGAACTGGGTGAGCGTCGATGCGAAGGCGGATTACGACCGCACCCGCGCGGCCATCGAAGCGGTGGTCGAAGGCTACCCGGGGCTGTACCGCGACGTGCAAACCTACCTTCGCGAGCGCATCAAGGAGGTGCTGACCGGAGCGGGCGAGTCGATCGTGGTGCGCATCTTCGGGCCCGAGCTTCCGGTGCTGCGCGAAAAAGCCGAGGACGTGCAGCGGGCGCTGAAGGACATCCCCGGGCTCATCGATCTGCATGTCGAGCAGCAGGTGGAAGTGCCGCAGATCCAGGTCAAGGTGAAGCTCGACGTGGCCGGGCGCCACGGCCTGAAGCCCGGCGACGTGCGCCGCGTCGCGGCGACCATGATGTCAGGCATCGAAGTCACCGACATCCACCGTGACGGCAAGGTCTACGACATCTTCGTGGCCTCGCCCGCGTCGTTGCGCGGCAGCATCGAAAGCGTGGGCGAGTTCCTGATCGATACGCCCTATGGCGGCCGGGTGCGGCTGGGCGAGGTCGCCGATATCGAGCTCGTCCCCACGCCCAACAAGATCCGACGGGAGAACAACTCCCGGCGCATCGACGTGCACGCCAACGTGAAGGGGCGCGACCTCGCCTCGGTCGCCCAGAACGTGGAATCCGGCCTCGCCAAAGTGAGCTTTCCCATCGGCTACTACCCGCACTTGCTCGGAGAGTACAAGGAGCGGCAGGCCGCCCAGAGCAACCTGCTCCATTTCTCTCTGCTGGTCGCGGTGGCGATCCTGCTCGTCCTGCACGTTTCGCTGCGCGACTGGCGGCTCGCCGGGCTGATATTTCTCGCGCTGCCCGCCGCCCTCGTAGGCGGAGTGCTCGCGGCGTTCGCCGGCGATCGCGTCATCTCGCTGGGCTCCCTGGTCGGCATCATCACCGTGCTGGGGATCGCCGCGCGCAACGGCATCCTGCTCATCCACCATTACCGCAATCTGGAGCGCGTGGAAGGACAGCCCTTCGGCGTGGAGCTGGTGCTGCGCGGGGCGAGCGAACGCCTTTCGCCGATCCTGATGACCACGCTTTGCACCGGGCTCGCGCTGCTGCCGCTCATCGTCGCCGGCAGCATCCCGGGCTACGAGATCGAGCACCCGATGGCGGTGGTCATCCTGGGCGGCCTCGTCACCTCCACCCTGCTCAGCCTTTTCGTCATCCCGATTCTTTACCTGCGGTTTGGCGCACCCGATGGCCGCACCGCCATGGAGGCCGCATGACGCGTCACTATGGACGGCCCGGATTGATCAGCCTGCATCGCCTCGCGGCGGCCGCGCTCATCGCTGCGGCGCTCGGCGTGCCCGCCAGCGCGCAGAACAACCCCGGCGAGCCCGAGCGCTTCCGCGGTGTCATCACGCGCGTGGACGCATCCTCGGTGGCGATCAGGACCGGCGAGGGCAAGGCGCTGAACTTCGCGCTGCCGGAGGGCTTCGCGGTATTCGCCCTGTCCAAGGCCAGCTTCGCCGACGTCGATTTCGGCCTGTACGTCGGGGCGGTCTCCGAAAGGATGGGAGACACCTTCAGCCCCATCTATCGCGACTCGCTCAGCTGGCTGCACAAGGGCTTCGAACTGCGCATCATCGACGAGCCGTTGCGCGGCATCGCCGTCGGGCACACCAAGTGGGACCTGACGCCGAACGCCGTGATCACCCACGGCTGGGTCGACGACCTCGAGGACCGTGTCATCTCGATCAAGTACGGCCCCACCGACCAGGAGGAGACCGACGTGGAAATCTCGCGCGACACCCCGGTTCTCAAGATGTCGCTCGGCGACAAAGCGCTCCTCAAGGCCGGCGCGCGCGTGCTCGTCGGCGCCCAGAACGCGGGCGGCGGCGGCTATGCGGCGGTATTCGTCTTCGTCGGCAAGGACGGCATCGTGCCGCCGCTTTGAGCAACGCTTCTCGATACGAAGGAGAAAAAGCATGAATGCACAACTCGTTGCGCTTGCAGCAGGAGCGATCCTCGGCGTGTTTGCGCAGGCGCAGGCGGCCGATCCCAGTGTTGCGGCGGCCACGAAAAGCGCCGCGGCGAAGCTCGAGGCGATTCCAGGCTCGGCGGCAAAGCGCGTGATCCTTTCGGCGAAGGCGGCGGCGCGCCTGGGCATCGAGACCGGCAAGGTGGAAGAGCAGCCCATCGTGCGCAGGCAGATGGTGAGCGGCCTGGTGATGGCCTCGCCGGAAGCCGCGCCGGCGCCCAAGCTCGCCTTCGGCGGCCCGGGAGGCTTCGGCGCCTTTGCCCAACAGGTGGCAGGCAAGCCCATTCAGCCGGCCGCGCAACCGGCGCTGCGCAAAGCGGCCGCGGGCGGCGAGGAGGCCTGGATCGCCGTTGCCCTGTCGCCCGCGGAATGGGATCGGCTCGCCAAGGACAAGCCGGCGCGCCTCTATGCGCTGGCCACCCGCGAGCAGCCCGCCACCAAATTGCTGGCCGAGCCCTCCGGGATGCCGCCCGCCGAGGACTTGAAGCGCAGCATGCTCACGACCTACTACGTCGTCAACGGCAAGGACCACGGGCTGGCCGTCAACCAGCGCATGCGCGTCGAGCTGCAGCTCGCCGGCGCGGAGGACAGCCAGAAAGTCATCCCGTACGGCGCGCTGTTCTACGACGCGCGCGGCGCAGCCTGGGTTTACGTCAGCAAGGAGCCGCTCGTCTTCGAGCGGCAAAGCGTCCGGGTCGATCGCGTGGTGGGCGATGTGGCGGTGCTGACCGACGGACCCGCGCCCGGCACTTCGGTCGTGACGGTGGGCGCCGCGCTGCTCTACGGCGTGGAGATCTTCGGCAAATGAGTTTCGGCAAATGAGCTTCGGCAAATGAGCCGGCGCGCCGACGCATAGAAGGGAGATCGGACCATGTTTCGCTGGATGATCGCCTCGAGCCTGCAGTTCCGCCTCGTGATGCTGGGCATTGCCGCGGCGCTGATTGCGTTCGGAACCGAGCGGCTCTACAGGATGCCGGTGGACGTTTTCCCCGAGTTCGCGGCGCCGGTCGTCGAGGTGCAGACCGAAGCGATCGGGCTCTCGGCCAGGGAAGTGGAAAGCCTCATCACGCTGAACCTGGAAGAGCTGCTGAGCGGGGTGCCCTGGCTCGAGTCGATCCGCTCCAAGTCGGTCACCGGACTGTCGTCGATCGTGATGACGTTCAAGCGCGGCACCGACATCGTCAAGGCGCGCCAGATGATCCAGGAACGCCTGACCCTCGCCTACACGCTGCCCAACGTCGCCACGCCGCCGGTCATTCTGCAGCCTCTCTCCGCGACCAGCCGCTTCATGATGGTCGGGATTTCCTCGGACAAGGTCGAGCCGACGGAGCTCTCGCTGCTCGCGCGCTGGACCATCAAGCCGAAGCTGCTGGGCGTGCCCGGCGTCGCGAACGTGGCGATCTGGGGGCAGCGCCTGCGCCAGCTGCAGGTGCACATCGATCCGCAACGGCTGCGCGACGCGCGGGTGCTGCAGGACGACGTCATTGCCGCCGCGGGAGACGCGCTATGGGTCTCGCCGCTGACTTTCCTGAAAGGCTCGGCCCCCGGCACGGGAGGCTGGATCGACAATGCGAACCAGAGGCTCGGCGTGCATCATCAGATGCCGATCAATTCGCCGGAGGACATGGCTAAGGTGGTGCTCGGCGCGCAGCACCTGGTCATGACGGGCAAGACCATGGCGCTGGGCGACGTCGCCGAGGTGACCTTTGCGCACCCGCCCCTGATCGGGGACGCATTCGTCAACAATGGCAGCGGGCTCATGCTGGTCATCGAGAAGTTTCCTTCCGCGAACACGCTGGAGGTGACGCGCGGGGTGGAGCAGGCGCTCGCCGAACTGAGGCGGGGACTGCCCGGCGTGAAGGTCGACAGCACGGTGTTCCGGCTGGCTTCCTACATCGAGGAATCGATTGCCAATCTCGCGTACGCGCTGGCTGCCGCGGCGTTCCTCGTCGTCGCGGTCATCGGCGTGTTTCTCTACAACTGGCGCACCGCGCTCGTCGCGGCCATCGCCATCCCGCTTTCGCTGCTCGCGGCGCTGCTGGCCCTGCAGCTCGCCGGCGCGACCCTCAACAGCATGATCCTGGCCGGCATGATCGTCGCCCTCGGCGTCGTCATCGACGATGCCGTGGTCGACGCTGAAAGGATCATGCACCGCCTGCAGGCGCACCACGACGGGTCCGGCGCATCGATCGCTGACATCATCTTCCAGACCACGCTGGAAACCCGCAGCGCGTCGCTGTACGCCATGTTGATCGTCATGCTCGCCGTCATCCCGATCTTCTTCATGGGCGGAGTTTCGGGCTCGTTCTTCGAGCCCTTCGCGCTGTCGTACCTGCTCGCGGTCGCCGCATCGATGCTGGTGGCGTTGACCGTCACGCCGGCGCTGAGCGTGATGCTGCTCGGCAAGGGCGGGCGCGCTGCGGGCAAGCCGCCCCTGCTGTCCAGGCTGAGCGGCCGCTACGAAGATGTTCTGCGGAGGGCGATCGCGGCGCGGCGCAAGCTGTTTCTCGCCGCGGCGGTCGCTGTCGTGGGCGGTATTGCCCTGTGGCCCTTGCTCGGGCAGTCGCTGCTGCCCGCCTTGAAGGAGCGCGAGCTGCTGGTGAACTGGACCACCGCGCCTGGAACTTCGTATGCCGAGACCTATCGGATCACTTCGCGCGTGAGCCGCGAGCTGAAGACGATTCCAGGAGTGCGCAACGTCGGCGCGCACGTCGGGCGCGCGGTGACCGGCGACCAGGTCGTCGGCATCAATTCGAGCCAGATCTGGGTCGGCATCGATCCCGCGGCGGACTACGACAAGACGGTGGCCGCCGTCCGGGAGACCATCGAGGGCTATCCGGGCAGCGAGCGCAGCATGCACACCTACCTGCGCGACAAGGTGAGCGAAGTGCTCACGGGCGCGAGCACGGCGATCGTCGTGCGCCTGTACGGCCCGAACCGCGACATCCTGCGCCAGACGGCCGAGGAAGTGAGAGCCGAGCTTGCCGGCATTCGCGGCATCGCCGATCTGCGCGCCGAGGACCAGGTCGAGGAGCCGCACGTGCAGGTCAGGGTGAACCTCGATGCCGCCGGCAAGGCGGGCGTCAAGCCCGGGGACGTGCGGCGCGCTTCGGCCACCATATTTTCGGGGCTCACCGTCGGCTTCCTGTTCGAGGAGCAGAAGATCTACGACGTCGTGGTCTGGGGCGCGCCCGAAACGCGCCAGAGCCTCACCGATCTGCGCGAGCTCTGGGTCGGCAAGTCGGACCGGCAGAATGTGCGCCTCGGCGACGTCGCCGAAGTGCGGATCGTTCCCACGCCGACCTTGCTCAGGCACGAGGCCATCGCGCCTTACGTGGACGTGGTCGCCAACGTCGCCGGGCGGGATCTGGGCTCGGTCGCCGAAGAGATCGACGACCGGCTCGACAAAATGCAGTTTCCGCTGGAGCACAACCCGAAGCTTCTCGGCGAGTACGCCGAGCGGCAGCACGCCGAGCAGCGCATGCTCTGGATCGCTGTCGCGGTCGCGATCGGCATATTCCTGCTGCTGCAAGCCTGCTTCGCGAGTTGGCGCCTCGCGCTCATCGCCTTCCTTGCGCTGCCGGCGGCCATGGCGGGCGGCGTTCTCGCGGCGCTCGCCAGCGGCGGCAGCATTTCGCTCGGCTCGATCGTCGGCTTTCTGGCGGTGCTCGGCATGGCGGTGCGCAACGGGCTTCTGCTGATCCGCCATTACCAGTCGCTTGAGGTGCAGGAAGGCCTGCAGTTCGGAGAGGAACTCGTGATCCGCGGCGCGCGGGAGCGCCTGGCGGCCATCCTGACGAGCTCGGCCGCGATCCTCGCCGCGCTTCTGCCGCTCGTGGTCCGGGGGCAGATTCCCGGCCTGGAGATCGTGCAGCCCACCGCGATCGTGATGCTCGGCGGCCTGGTCGCTTCGACGCTGATGACGCTGTTCGTGTTGCCGGCGCTGTACCTCGCTGCCGGCGCGCCGGCGCAGCGCGAACCCGGGCTGGGACTCGCGAATTAGCAGCGGCCCTGGACGAATGCCGCGGAAGATCGGCAAGGCATGCTGCGCGGCTTTTTCCCTGGCGCTGGGCTCGGGCCCTTCCTCGGTCGCGGCGCAGATAGACACCGGCGCCGATCGGCCCGGCGCGCCCGAGGAGACGCGCGAGCAGCGCCGCTACGGCACGCAGCCGGCAGCGCCCTCACCTTTGCTCTTTCGGCTGCCGGGAACGGGGCAGGCCGCGCCGCCGCAGCGGCTGACTTACCAATATTCCTACAGCGGCGAGGCGGAAGCGACCTACCGCCGCGACCCGGACCTCGACCGGCGGGTACGGGACAACGTCAGCCTGGTGAAGCCCCAGGTGAACGGCATCATCGTCTACCGGCCGACCGATTCGCTGGAGGCGACGCTCGAGATGGTCCTCGAGCGCGAAATCCCGATCAGGGAGCCGGCCGAGCTCTCGCCCCGCAAGCGGCACGTGTCGCTGCTCGTCGACCAGGGCTTCGTCACTTTCAGGCGCCCCGGCTCGCCGTTTTCGCTGAGCGTCGGGCGCCGCAACTACGAGGACGACCGGCACTGGCTTTATGACACGTCCATGGACATGGTCAGCGCGGGTTACCGCCAAGGCAGGTTTCGGGCGGAAGCCTCCTTCGGACGCGAGATCTGGACGGATCTCGACCTTGCCCCGCACGTCCAGCAGGCAAAGGACCGCATCGACACCTACATGCTGTATGCCGATTATCGTGGCTTCGAAAACCACCGGCTCGGCGCCTATTGGATTACCCGCGACGACCGCGCCAAGAGCGAGGGGCGCCCCACGCTTATCGGGGTACGGCTGCAAGGCACGCCGTCGGAGAGCCTCAGCTACTGGAGCGAGCTGGCGACGGTGCGCGGCAAGGACGAGGCCTCGCACCGGCTCAAAGGGCATGCGTTCGACCTGGGCGGTACCTACCGGTTCAACAGCCTGCCGTTCAAGCCGAACTTCACGCTCGGGTATGCCTTCGGCAGCGGCGACGACAATCCGAACGACAAGACCAACACGGAGTTCCGCCAGACCGGTCTGCAGTCGAACGAGAGCCGCTTCGGCGGCGTCGCCCTGTTCAACATCTACGGCGAGGCCATCGAAGCCGAGCTCAGCAACCTTCATGTCGCCACCGTCGGCCTCGGCTTCCGTCCCGATCACAGCACCTCCCTGGATTTCGTGTTTCATCGCTACCGCCTGGACAAGATCGCGGACGAAAGCCGGTCATGGGCGCTCACGGCGTTGATGAACCAGGTGCCCGGGCAGCAGAGCAAGCAGGTGGGACAGGCAGTCGATATCGTCCTGGGGTTTCGCAACCTGTTCGGCGTGCGTCGCCTGGGCCTCGACCTGCGCATGGGATGGTTCTTCCCCGGCAAGGCATTCAACCGGGACGAGGGCACCGACGTGCAGCCGAGCATTCGCCGCGCCAACAACGCCTTCGCGCTGGTGGCGAAATTTTTCTACTGAGCTGACAAGGAGGATTTCATGAAGAAACAGGCACTGCAATGCGCGTTCGCCGTGACGGCGATCCTGACGGTTTCACTGGCCGCGGGGCAGGGCAAGGCCAAGCCCGAGTGGCAGGAGGAGTTCGGCATTTCAGGCTGCACCCTGCAGACCACCGGGCGCAATGAGTACTTCATCCTCGAGCCGGGCCACCAGCTCGTCCTGCAAGGCGGCGACGTGAAGCTGCAAAAGACGGTGCTTAACGAGACACAGATGGTGGACGGCGTCCTGACGCGGGTGGTCGAGGAAAGGGAATGGAAGGACGGGCAGCTCTACGAGGTCGCCAGAAACTACTTTGCCATCTGCGAGCAGACGAAGGACGTGTTCTATTTCGGCGAAGACGTCGCTTTCTACGAGAACGGCAAGGTCACCAAGACCGACGGCTCCTGGCTGGCGGGAAAGGGCAACCGGGCCGGCCTGATGATGCCCGGCAGCCCGAAGACGAAGATGAAGTTCTACCAGGAGATCGCCCCCGGGGTGGCGATGGACCGCGCCGAGATCCTCAGCCTCAGCGACACCTGCAAGACGCCGGCCGGGACGTTCCAGCGATGCATGCGCGTAAAGGAGAGCTCGGCACTCGATCTGGGTCTGAGCGAGTACAAGTTTCACGCGCCCGGCATCGGCCTGGTGCGCGACGACAAGCTGCGCCTCGTGAAGCACGGCTTCATCGACGCCGTCGCGAAGGGCAAATAGCGTGCAGTTTATTTTCTGAAGGGAAAGCGACCGCGCCGGTACTGGATCAGCAGCCAGCCGCCCAGCATGCCTCCCAGATGGGCGAAATGGGCGATGCCGGCTGCCGTTCCGGTGATGCCGAAAAACAGCTCCAGGGCCGCGAAGCCGAAGACAAAGGTGCGCGCCGACATGGGAATCGGCGGAAACAGCAGGATCACCCGGCGATCGGGGAAGTACAGGCCGAACGCGAGCAGCAGGCCGTAGATCCCGCCCGAGGCGCCCACCGTCGGGTAGGGCGTGCCTCCCATCCAGCCCGTGACGATCAGGTGCGTGACCGCCGCGGAGAGCACGCAGGCGAAGTAGTACGCGAGGTAGAAGCGCGAGCCGAACAGCCGCTCGATCTCGCCGCCGAACATGTAGAGCGCGAACATGTTGAAGAGGATGTGCGCGACGCCGCCGTGCAGGAAGCTGTAGCTGATGAGTTGCCAGGGCTCGAAGCCGGGGCCGGCCTCCAGGCCGGAGCCCGCCGGCCAGAGGGCGAACCACTCGATGAGCGGCAGGTCGGTCGCCGTCTGCAGGAGGAAGACGGCTACGTTGACGACGATCAGCGCCTGGGTGACCGGGGGCATGGGCAGGAACGCGATGGTACCGCGGCGATGATGCTCAAGCGGCGTCCAGCTCGGGGTAGCTGCGGAAGATCCCCTGCTGGTTGAACGCAATGCGGCGCTTCGAGCGCAGGTATTTCGCGAGTCTTGGCCGCTCGGCGACACGGTCGTGCAGCTCGACCAGACGGGGGACCTGTTTTTCCAGGCCGCTCATCGTCCGCGGGAAGGCGTAGCGCAGCCCCTCGATCATCTGGAAGAGGGAGAGATCGACGTAGGAAAAGGCCCTGCGGTCCATTTTCTCGAAGTACCGCAGGAACTTCGGCAGGCGCTCGGTCCTGAAGTCCGCCGCGCGCCGCTTTGCCTCGGGCCTCTGGTCCTCGTAATAAAGGCCGCTGCCGATCGGGTGATGGGTGTCATGCACCTCGACCAGCCAGTCGGCGATCGTGAGCTGCAGCTGGTGCAGCCATAGCCGGCCGGCCTCGCCCCTGGGCGCAAGGCCCAGGCGGGGCCCGAGGTAGGAGAGGATGTTCGCGGTCTGGGCGATCAGCAGCTCGCCCGCGCGCAGGAACGGCGGCGCGAAAGGCGCCCGCCTGATCGAAGCGCTCTCGAGCATGTCCTCCATCGCCCGCATGCCGCTCGCACTGCGCGCAACGTCGACGTAATCGGCGCCCGCGTCCTCGAGCGCGAGGCGGACGAACTCGCCGCGGCCTTGAATGGAAGGCCAGTAGTAGAGCGCGTATTTCACAGGATCATCTGCGTCTGGATAGTGAGCGACAGCAGCCTGCCCGAGTCATCGGTGACGCGCGTCTGCCAGACATGCGTGCGCTTGCCCCTGTGGAGGGCGGTCGATTCGGCGCGCAGCCTGCCCGCGGTCGCCGCCGCGAAGAAGTTGGTCTTCGATTCGAGCGTAGCCGTCTTCAGGCCCAGCGCCGAGGTGCCGACGGCGCCGATCGTGTCGGCGAACGCCATCAGCGTGCCGCCATGGACCGCCCCGGTGGTCGTCTTCAGGTGCTCGCCGATCTCCAGCTCGCCGACCACGCGCTCCGCCCCCACCTCCAGGATGCGCATCCCGAGGTGCGCCATCAGCCCGGTATTCCATTGATCGTTCACGATCACTCCTTTCATTGGGATCTCTGCCATGTAAACGTGAGCAGCGCCATGGTAAGAAGAAGCAGCGCCGCAGCGCTCGCGGCGAGCGACCAGTGGATGCCGATGAGGCTGCCGCCGAGGCCTACGGTCACGCCGCTGAAGGCGCGCAGCCCGAGGCTCGCCATGGCGAACAGGCCGATGACGCGGCCGCGGACTTCGGACGGCGCGTGCACCTGCACCAGGGTCTGCGCCATGGCGTTGAACGACAGCTCGAAAAATCCCGCGGTAAACAGCAGCGCGAGCGCGAGCGGGTAGGACGTCGCCGCAGCGAAGCTGCCGATGGCGACGCACCACAGCATCGCCAGCAGGAATGCGGTGCGCGGGTGGGGCGGCAGCAGGCCGCGGCTCTCGAGCACCAGGCCGGCCACCAGCGCGCCGGCGGCGTCGGCCGCGAGCAGCATGCTGTAGGTGAGGTCGGCGTCGCCGTGGCCGAGGTCGCGCGCGAACTCGGGCATCTGCGCCTGGTAGGCATTGCCCACCAGCAGCGACGCGCCGCCCGCGAGGAGCGTCATCGAAACGATCACGCGGCTCTGCGCCGCGTTCCGGATCATCGGCAGCAGTTCAGCGAAGCCGCGCGAGGCCGCCGCTGGTTTCCGCCCGCCGTATGGCGCCTTCCAAAGCCACGCAATGAGCGGCAGGTAGATCAGCATGTTGAACAGGATCCCGTGGGCGGGCCCCATTGCGAGCAGGATCAGGCCGCCGATCGCCGGGCCGAGCAGCAGCCCCAGGTAGCGGCCGGTGGCCATGAGCCGGATCGCGCTATGCAGGTCCTTTTCGCCGACGATGTCGTGGATCAGCAGCTGCGCCGCCGGCGCCCACAGCACGCCGGCGAAGCCGTGCACGACGAGCAGCGCCGCGGCATGCCACATCTCGAGCGAGCCGGTCAGGAACAGCAGCCCCCAGCCGAGCGAGGCCGCCATGAACAGCAGCATGCCGAGCTGGATGATGCGCCGCGGGTCGAAGCGGTCGGCGAGCGCGCCCGAGTACATCGAGAAGAACAGGAACGGCAGCCAGTGCGACAGCACCGCGAAGCCGCCGAGCGCCGGCGAATGAAACTTCTGGAAGATGATCCAGTAGCTGATGACGTGCTCGATGCTGTCCGCCATCATGGCGAGCGCCGAGCCGATGAAATAGGCGCGGTAGCCCGGATGGCGCAGGGCGGCGAAGGACTGCTGCGGCACGCCGGACCGCGACTGCTAGGTGTTTTCTTCCGTCCTTGCGGCGGGGGGGGCGCCTTTTTTCGGCCGGCCCGGGCGGTACACGACCTGGAAGATCTTCACCGGCGGCACTGGCGGCGGGCTCTCGAGGAAGCGGCAGTCGGACTCGGTCGGCATGCTAGCCAGCGCGCCGATGCGCTTGCCGCCGACGAACACCGTGTAGCGCAGCATGTGCGTCGAGTACGGAATCGGCTGCGCCAGCACTTCGTACTTGCCGACCATGAACCGCTTGCGTTCCACCACCGGGATTCTCATGAGGTCAATATCGCTTTCCAGAGTTGAATTCCACCTTGACCCGCGCGACTGCGCGCCGCACGGCTTCCATCTCGGCGCGCGCCGTCTGCGCCTGCTGCATCAGGTCCTCGCTGAGCGCGCCGCCGGCCGCGGCCTGCAGGCGCGAGATCTCCTCGTGGACCCGCTTATAGCGCTCCGCGGCGAGGTTCCAGCGCTCCACCAGACGCTGCTCCTGCTCTCGCCATGCCTTGCGCTTGTCCATGAATGCCTTTGAGTGAACCGTGAAGTTTATCACACGAAGCGCCGCTTCCGGCCGCCGGCTTGGGCGGTAGGAGCTTGAAAAGACTTGTGAAAGCCCCCCTGGGGGCTCAGAACTTGGTGGCCCGCTGAATGGCCGGCCGCCCGCCCAGCTCCTTCGCCCAGCGCTCCAGGTTGGGCAGCCCTTCGCAGGTTTCCGGCACCGCGCCTTTCGCGCGCGCGTAGCCCGCGTAAAGCGACAGGTCGGCGATCGTCATCTCGCTTCCCGCGCAGTACTTGTGCGCGCCGAGATAGTCGTCCCACACCTTGAAGTAGCCGCGCACGCGGCTGCGGAACAGGTCCGCGGTCGGGCCGTGCGGGTCCTTGGAGCGGATCACGGTGAACAGCGCGCCGAGCATCGGCGTGACGTCGGTAGATGCGCTCATCAGTGCCTGCAGCATCGCCGCGCGCGCCGCCGGGTCGCGCGGCAGGAACCTGCCCGACTTCTCCGCGCAATACACCAGGATCGCGGTCGACTGCGACAGCGTCAGCGGCTTGCCGCCCGGGCCTTCGTCGTCGACGAGCACCGGGATCTGCCCCATCGGGTTCATGGCGAGAAACCCGGGCAGCTTGTGCTCGCCTTTCTGCAGGTCGATTGGGTGGAAGCGGTAGGCGAGGCCGCATTCCTCGACGGCGATGCGCGCACGCATGCCGTTCGAGGTGCCGGCGGCATAGAGATCGATCATGGGCTCCTCCGCGAAAAAAGGATGGTACTCAGAATCGCTTCTTCAATCCAACCGTCACCTGCTGCGGCATCACGCCGAGGATGAGCGGCGTATCGCGATGGGACGCGTAATAGCCGGCCGCGGCGCCGATGGCAAACCCGGCGATCACGTCGCTCTGCCAATGGGCTTGCAGCTTCATCCGCGCGATCGCGTCATACATTGGAAGCGCCTCCAGCGCATACACGGCCGGATGATCCTTTCCGTACTCCAGGACGAAGGGCGTCACCGCCGCGCTGGCCAGCGTCACCTCGCCCGACGGGAAGCTGCGATGGCCATGGCCTTTGAACCACTGGTTGGGGTCGTTGACTTCGCTCGGCCGCGGCCGGGTGAAGACCTCTTTGAGGAGCGTGGTGCTCACGGCCCCGATGGCGACGGAATCCAGCGCCTGCCAATAGGTCCGGCCCAGGCGCGTCTCGCCTCCTTCCCACAGGGCGCCGCCGATCACGACGGCGAGCGTGCCGTATTCGAGAAAGGTCTGGTTGCTGCGCTTCCAGATTCCGCTGTTGTCGTAGCCGAGGCGGTGATCGATGCCGAGCGGCCCGCCGCCCGCCTGCGCCTGGAATGCAGCGGCCAGAAGCAGCCAGAGCGCGGGATTACACCGCATACGCAATAATAAGACGTGGCAAAAGCAAAGGCGCGCCGCAGGCCGCGCAAAGCAAAAGCCGGATCGCGCGGCCTGACGCCGCTCGAATGCCGCCTCGAGTCGCTGTCGGGCGACGGCGCGGAAGCGAAGCGCCGCGTCGAAGGCGAGGGCGGGATCGTGCTGGGCTGGTACAGCGACCCGCTCGGCAAGAACCCGCTGATCCTCGCGATCCTGCCGGTCGATTCCATCGAGCCGACGCCGTTCCAGCGCGATCTGTCGCAGACGCATCACCGCAAGCTCGCCGACGTCATCGACCGCACCGGCCTGTTCCTCGACCCGGTGATCGCGGTCACCGCGCCGGGCAAGGGCTTCTGGACGCCGAATGGCCGGCACCGGCTCGAGGCGATGCGGCGCCTCGGGGCGCGGGCGATCACCGCGCTGGTCGTGCCCAAGCGCGAGATCGCCTGGCAGATCCTCGCGCTCAACACCGAGAAGGCGCACAACCTGCGCGAGCGCGCGCTGGAAGTCATCCGCATCTACCGCGGGCTGATCGACGAGGACGCGAAGCGCGCCGAGTCCGGCTTCTCGTTCTATCTCGAGGAAGCTTCGCTCGTCACGCTGGGCGTGTGCTACGAGCGCAATCCAAAATTCGCCGGCGCTTCCTATAACCCGATCGTGCGGCGCCTCGAGAACTTTTCTCCCGAACCTCTGAATAAGGCCATCCACATCCATGAGAAGCATGCAGGATCGCTGATGGAGCTCGACGAGCGCGTCGCCGCGGTCATCGCCAGGCTGAAGGCGCGCGGTTTCGTCAGCCCGTATCTGCGCGCTTTCGTCATCGCGCGCATCAACCCGCTGCGCTGGACCCAGGGCGAGCCGCCGCTGCTCGAGGAAGTGCTGAAGACGATGCGCGAGCGCGCCGGCAAGTTCAATACCGACAAAGTGAAGCAGGCAGACCTCGCCAGCGCCGGCGGCGCGCCCGACGAGCAGGATTGAGCGCCGCAAGTCAGCTCGCAGTCAGTTCGCCGTCAACCTGGAGTCAGCGCACGGACGCAACACGTCCTTGCACCGCGCTGACATCAGCCTGATCGGCGAAGTTTCCTCTGGACTGGCGCAGACCGGTTCGCTCATTCTTCCCGCGGGGTCGCCCCGCAGCGGGCGACGTTTCTTAGACGCACACCAAGCTGAAAGAGGAGCGAGAGACAACCATGAAGTTGAATCGCATCGCAGTTGCAGTGGCGCTCGCCATGGCAGGCGGCAGCGCGCTCGGGCAACAGGCCGCCGCTCCCGTGACGGCGGAGAGCTCGGTCCAGATCTACGGCCACCTTGACCTGTCGATCGACACCCTCACCAAAGGCATCTCCGGAAAGACCAGCGGCGGTAACACGGCGACGGGCAAGCTGGGCTACCAGGACGATATCTCGAGCAATCTGTCCTATGTCGGGATTCGCGGCGGGACCGAGGTGGCCCCCGGGCTGAGAGCGGTATTTCAGTTCGAGACGCAGATCGATGTGTCAGCGACTCCGGGCGGGAGCCTGTCGTCATCGAGCCAGGACAACCAGGTCAAGGGCGCCCTCGCGTCGCGCAACAGCTTCCTGGGGCTCGCCGGCGGCTGGGGCGCGTTCAAGCTGGGCAAGACCGATGCGCCCTATAAGTTGTCCACTGCGCGGATGGATCCGTTTTCGGCCACCATCGGCGACTACAACAGCATCATGGGCAATACCGGCGGCGACAACCGCGCCGAGTTCGACACGAGAATCTCGCATGCGGCGTGGTACGAGTCGCCGAACATGGGCGGCTTCAGGGTCAATGCGCTTTACGCCCCCGGCCAGAACCGGTCCTCGGATAATTCGACGGTCGCGAGCGGGGAGCCGAGCTGCACCGGCGGCAACACCCCCGCTCCCAACGATCCGACCGGCGTTTGCACCGACGGCTCCTTCGGCAATGCGTACAGCATCGCCGCCATCTACGAGGCCGGGCCCCTGTACCTGATCGCCGCTTACGAGAAGCACAAGCAGGTCAATCGCACCGGCGACGAGTTGCCGCCATTCCCGGCTGCGGGGGCGGTGGGCGTGGTGGATGAAAACGCGTTCAAGGCAGGCGTCCAGTACACGCTGCCGACCAGAACGACGCTCAACTTCATCGTCGAGAGGATGACCCGCAACGCGCCGGATCCGAATGCCAACGAGCGCCAGCGCAGCGGCTTCTGGCTCGCCGCGACGCAGAAGGTCACGGCGAACGATGATGTGAACATCGGCTGGGCGCACGCCGGCAAGACGCCGGGCGATCCGGGGGTCGGACCGGTCGATAACAAGGCGAACATGCTGGCCCTCGGCTACAAGCATCACTTCAACCGGCAAGCCAACTGGTATGCGGTGTACGCCCGCCAGGATAACAAGGATGGGGCGCACTACGACCTCGGCGCGAGCGGGCATGGCATCACGACCGACTGCCACGATGCCGCCGGCCACTGCTTCCCCGGAGGCAAGATCCAAGGCCTCTCGGTCGGGATGCAATACAACTTCTAAGTCCGGTCAGCTAGCGCAAGCTCGAGGCGGGCATCGTATGATGTCCGCCTCGATCCGTTCAGGCTTGGATTTCCGTCATGAAGCGCATCGTTTGCGTTGCAATGCTGCTGGCAGCGCTTTGCGTCGCCGCCCCGCCCGCGATGGCGGTGTTCGTATTTCGGATGGGCGATACGGTTTACGTTGAGGGGAAACGGTATAGCTGGGAAGAGTGGAAGAAAATCCGCGACACCTATCAACAGCAGCCGGCGCCGACGGCCGCGGCTTCTGTTCCATCCCAGGCTCCCCGGGCTGCGTCCTGCGTTACGGCGATCTACTACGATGAGTTTCCGTCCGAGGACGAGCGCTTCCAGTGCACCTCCGGCCTGGGCGCCCTGACGCGGGAGGAAATCTTGCGGCAGGGGTGGAAAGTCGACCTGATCGAGAAAATTCCGACGCCCGCGGACAAGCCGTCGCAGTCACCGCGCGGCCTTCCGCTTTACCAGTACAAGCTGGTGATCTCCCGGTAACCATGCGCACGCGAATTCGCATCGCGTTGCTGCTGGCTGCCTGCCTGGTGGCTGGATGCGCGGCGCAAGGTCCTCCGCGGAAGGTCGAGCGGCAGACGGACATGCTGTGCCTGCAGGATTGCCTGGGCAGCGGCGGAGCGCGCGAGTTCTGTCAGGATCGATGCACTGACTAGGCGTCACTGGCAGACCATTCTGTCGCCCATCGGCGTGCACGACAGGTGCGCGCGAGCCGACCTGGCGCGGCGCCACATGGCCTTGTCGACCTCCTCCCAGCACTGGTCGAACGACTCCGTGCCCGCTTTGAAGCCATTGATCTCGCAGTAGCGGTAGGGCGCATCGCCGACCTGCCTGGACGGCTCATCCGGCGTAGCGCACGCGCCGAGCAGGGCGGCTGCGAAAATTGCGATGCTTGCGAGGGCGTCCTGCATGATGAAGCTCCTTGCAGAAGCTAGCACCATCCCGCGGGAGTGGATGACTCGCACCTTGCGGCGGGTTCCTACTTCGCACTCACGATGACGCGTCCGGTCATGTAAGGATGGAATGCACAGAAGTACTCGTAAGTCCCCGGCTGGTCGAATACCCGGGTAAACGTGTCCGCGGGCGACAAGGACTTGGCGCCGACGGAGCCATCCTTGAAGTTTACCGTGTGGGGCGAGCCGTCATTGTTGCTCCAAGTGACGCTGTCGCCCACTTTTATGTTGATCGCCTGCGGTCCGAACGCAAAAGCTGCGATGGAGACTCTCGCATCGGCCGCTGACACCGGACAAGCCAGAACGACCAGCGCGGCGAGCAGCAGCCGAGCGAGCCCGGGCCGAACAAAGCTAGGCATATTCGTTACGCTCAGAAGTTGTACTGCGCGGAGAACTGGAGCCGGTTCAAGGTCCCTGAGTCGCCCCCGGTTACGATACGCTTGGCGTGAATCACTTCCGCGCCGAGGTTCACGTTCGCCACCGGACTCCAGATCAGGTTCAGGTGTTGGGACTGATCTGCCTTGTTGATGCCGTTGAAAGTTCCGGCGGGTGGATTGGAATTGGCAGCGGACAACTCGAAGTTGGAGCGCAGCACGGGCGTCCAAAAGTGTCGGTAGGCCACGTAACCGCTTAGTTGCTGTGCAAGATGGATGTGGCCGGCTGAATCGAGATAGCCGTCAGGGAAAAATCCTGCGACCTGATAGCGGCCGATCGCATTACCGGCATTGAAGTTCATACGCAGGTCGTCCTTACCCGCCAATGGAACGATGCCGGTGACAGCTACTGCCCCGCCCCATTTGCCGCTCGTCGCAGCCGGCGCGGCCGCGGAGTCGACGTGGATGTTGCGGCCTAGCAGACCGACCGAGTAAATCCCGTGACCGGCGGCGAATTTCACCCGTCCGGTGAAATCGGGAGCGTGATCGCTGTCTGAGCGGAAGGTGGTCGCGCTTCCCGGGACGGCGAGAACCGACTCGGGGTTTTCTGCCGAGACCGACCAATCGCCAGCGGAGAACTTCTGGGTCCAGCGTACCTGGGCCTGGCGTATAAAGATCTCGCCGACAGGGCCGCCGAAGTCGAGCGTCTCGGCGTAAGCGTCCTGGTTGAAGAAATTCGTCCAGTACTGTCCTGCGGAAAAATTGCCCAGCGTGCCGTAGGCGTGGCGGATGCGAAATCCGTTCGAGTTCGTCACGGATTCGTTGCCGTTGGGCAGATCACCGAAGAAGTCGCCTTCGATGTACGTCGTCATGTCTCCATAGCTCGTGGGCGTGCTCGTCGCGAGTGAAAGCCGCGTCTGGCGGGCGTGAAGCGTCACTTGATCCTTCTTGTGCGTGCCCGCAGCGGGACCCACCGGAATCAGGCTGGCACTCAGCTGCTGATCCCCGACGCTATCAACTCCCGCGCTCTTGTCGCTGAAGATCGCATCGAGCTTGACGTATCCGCCGATCGTGACCGAGGTGTCGGTTCCCGGGAGCTTGAACGACCCTTTGTCGGCCCCTGCCGTGACGGCATTGCCGGGCGCAGCCTGCGCCGCGGCTTTCTGTGCAATGGCGCTTGCGCCAGCGAGCAACACGGCGAGCGTCAGCGCGCTCAGGCGAGGCTTCGAGCCGAATGGCTTGCGAGTTGTGTCCATTTTGGATTTCTCCGTTGTTATGTGGGCATTCATCACACAATACCGACGGCTCGTTGCGCCTATTCCGACGCGCACGCTCGCCGGAGCAGGCGTTTTGCCTTTTCATGCGCCGGGAATAGAACTCTCAGGAACTTAGTATTGGTCCACGCGCACCGCTCTTGGGCGTTGCGCGCGCGTGACGTGCTCCCCTGAAATAGTACGGTGCTGAGGTAGAGTCCGCCAACAGAGGAGAGGCGGACGTGAAGAAGAAGCGATTCAGTGAAGAGCAAATCATTGCGGTGCTGAAGGAAGCCGAGGCCGGCGCGAAGGTGCTGGATCTGTGTCGTAAGCACGGCATTTCGGATGCGACGTTTTACAACTGGAAACCCAAGTACGCCGGCATGACGGTGGCCGATGTACGGCGGCTGCGCGAGCTCGAGGGCGAGAATCAACGGCCGGTTTCGCGACGAGTGTCTGAACGAGCATTGGTTCTTGAGCATGCAGCACGCGCGCTCGACGATCGAAGCCTGGCGCATCGAGTACAACACCGAGCGTACGCACAGCTCGCTCGATGATCTGACTCCGGAAGAATTCAGGCACGCTCACGCTTCCGGCAATGCGATCGGAAGCGTGAGCGTAAAACCGGAAAACCCCGTATCTTTAACCGCGGACTCCACTTCGATTCCGTACTAAATCGGGGGGCACGTCACGCGGAAACCTGCGGATCGTCGAGCAAAATGACCTCGCGAACGATGCCATCGCGCGACAACTGAACGTACAAGTCCTTGGGGAAGGATCCGCTGAACATCTTGTAGCTCCAGATCTCGCGCTCGAGGTTGCCAAACGTTTCAACCCGGTACGGCGGGCCCATCAGCACGCGCACTTCCTCCGCGCGTGACATACCGGGCCGGATCTTCCCGACGTTTGCGTCGGTCAGGCGCTGATCGAGCGCAAGCAATTTGCCGTCCGGCCCGATGCGGGCGGCGTACGTTTGGCGGCCGTATGGCAGCCGCGAGTAGTAGCGCACCGTCTCGCCTGCGGGGTCCCGGCGCGTCTCGGTCGCCGGCCCCATCAGCGCTTCCACCTCGTCGGCGGTCGACTGTCCCGCCACCAGCCCGCTTCCGGAATATCCTGCGCATCCCGTCAGCGCAAGCATCAAAACAAACGCAGCAATGGATTTCATGTTTGCATGACCTTTCAAATGTGTGACCTTCAAATGAGAGAGCGGGCGGGCCTGACAGTCCCTGTCCCGCCCGCGTCGCGTTGCCGGGGCGATTCAGCCTACTTGCGGCTGGTGTAGATCTGGCTCGCCGGCCTGGTTGCGGTACTGCGTGTTGTCGGCGCTGCCGAGCTGGACCTTCACGACGTTGTCCAATTCGGATTGGCCGGCGCCGGTGCGGTACGCATCGTTGGCTACGGCAAGAGTGGCGAAAGCTGCAAGAGCGAGTACGGCGGCGGTGCTTTTCATGATCGGGTTCCTTTCAAGTTGGGTTAGTTGCATGTGCTACGACCCAGACTTTAGGGAAGCACTGAAGCGCCGAAAGTGCGTTTACGCACCGGAAAGTGCAAGCCACTCCACATTCCCGACGGCGCAAATCGCGATCGGAGCAGTTCGATTTCTGACCGTGAGCTCGTGACGCGGAAAACGTGCAACGTCGAGACCAGCTTGCGCCGCGACGGGCTGGGACATTATTAGCTGGCACTGGTACAGCTTGGTGAGCTCCTGCAGGCGGCTTGCCACGTGCACGGTGTCGCCGATCGCGGTCAGGTACTTTGCCGGTCCGCGCCCCATCTTGCCTACTACGGCCGGCCCGACGTGGATTCCTATACCCATTTGCAGGGGACCCTCCAGCTCTCCGGCGAATTCCACACTCATCTTCGCGAGGGCATCGACCATGGCCCCTGCCGCGTTGAGCGCATCGCGACATCCCTGGGCCGGGCCTGATTCCACGCCGAAGAGCGCCATCACACCATCTCCGGTGAACTGATTGGCTATGCCGCCAGCTTCATCGACCGCGCGGTTCATGCTCTCGGAATATCGGTTGAGGAAAAACATGATGTCGTAAGGCAGCTTGTGCTCCGAAATGCGCGTGAAGCCGCGCAAGTCGGCAAACAGCACGCAAATTTCGAGTTCCCGGCTGGCAAAATCCTCAACTTGAGGAAAGGCATCGAGCGTGGTGGCGGCTGCAGGGAGCAGCGGGACGACCGACAGGTCGCATGTCGGCCGCAACTGACAGGCAAGTCGGACGTTGGCGGTTGCGCCGACTCTTTTCAGCACTGCCAGCTCGGCGGCGCTGGCCGGGGGCAGATGCTTCAGCCCTCGACCGACGCGGACGCGGCAGGTCGAGCAGCGCCCACGTCCGCCGCACACCGAGGTATGAGGGACGCCGCCGTGGCGGCTGATCTCCAGCACCGAGTAGCCGCTCGGCGCCAGTATTTTCCGCCCGTCAGGATAAGTAACGGCGATCGAGTTGTAACGCCGCTCGTGAGAATTGCGCAGCGCGCGCGCAGCCAGGGTCAGACCAACACCTGCCGCATACGCGGCGAGAACGCGATCGTTGATGTCGCTGAGCGCTTTGCGCTGCGCGGCACCGAGCTCCTTTACTGCAGCCAACGTCTCCTGCACCCAGCTCGCGTGTCGCGCCAGTTCCGTGATCTCCCGCATAGCTTCGAGGAATCCGAGCAGCGCGAGCAGCGGCACCAGCAGCGCGAGAGCCGTGAAAACGGGTGCAGCGCGCGGGTACCACCGTTTAGTGCGCAACCAGAAATGCAGTCCCACGCAACCGTGCGTCCAAGCGATCAGCAGCACCAGCACCTGCCGGATTCCCATATCGGGCCGCGACCAGAAGACCAGCATCATTCGCGTGTACGAGTCGATCACCCCGTACAAATGATTCGCGAGGTGCGTACCGATGACGTGCGTGATGAGAAACACCGGAATGGCAAGACCGAGCAGAAGCTGCGCGGTTTCCGAGAACGGCATGCGGAGATGCCGGCGCTGGTAAAGAGCCCACAGCGCTAGCGCCAGGTGAACCGTCAGAGATCCGTACAGCGCGGTCATGCAGATGGGGTTGCGCCAGACCGAAAGGAACACCCCTCGACCCGCCTCCATCGCGTCTAGCCCGACCAGTCCGAGGGCGTGATTGCTGAGGTGGCTCGCTATATAAGTAAACAGCACCAGGCCTGTCACCAGCCGCACCCTGTGAATCGCGCCGAGGGGCGAGGGGAGCACCGCGGCGCCGAAGCGCATGACCCAGTTCCTAACCATCACAAGTGTCCCCGGTAATGCCCTTATGTACCGATTGACCGACGCGTTTATTCGCGCGGCGAAATTAAGGCCGCACGGGGAATATCGCCGGCAAGGAAAAAGTATTTGGGAGTAAGTGCGAATACACACGCTCTCTTCAACTTTTCCGGGGACATCCATGAACAGCAGGGTGCTTGCATCAGCGGTGGCGGTCGCCTTTACAGCGCCGCTCCCCGTTCTGGCAGAAAGCGGCAATGTCCAGATCTACGGCACAATCAACACGGACTACGAGCGGGTTCAGGCAGCCGGCGCCGCTCCGGCCGGCGCGCTCGCTCCTGGTCAACTCGGGGCTACCCCGACCGGCGTCAACGCACCAGCGCGCAACCGCGTGACCTCGAACTCTTCGAACATCGGTTTCCGCGGCGCGGAAGACCTGGGCGGCGGTCTGCGGGCTTTTTTCCAGGTCGAGTCGGCCGTGGGCTTCGACAATCAGGCCACGTTCGGAGCCAACACCGCAAATGGCTCCGCCATCGGCGGCGGCTTCGGAACCCGGAATACCAACATCGGCGTTGCGGGCAGCTGGGGCAGCGCGTTCTTGGGGCAGTGGGACACGCCTTACAAATTGCTCTCCGGCGCGGTCGATCCAATGTACTTCACCGGCATCACATACACCGGCGCGATCATAGGCACGCCGGGATTCGGCGTCGGTCCGGTCACGAACGGGAATGTGACCCTCAATGCGGCTGGAACCGCGTTCGCGAACGCGGCCAATGCTTCCTTTGAACGGCGCCAGGGCAACAGCGTCCAGTACTGGACGCCGAGCTTCGATTCCCTCAGCGCGAAGCTTGCGTACTCGACCAACGAAGGTAAGACGGCCAGCTCCGCAACGCTGACTCAGATCAATCCCTCCATCTGGAGCGCCAACTTCGAATACGACAAGGGGCCGCTCTATCTCGCCTACGGCTACGAGCTTCACAAGGATTATTTCGGCCTCGGGGCTATCGCTCCTGCCGCCCAGGCGATTCCCGTCGCCGCGTCAGGCGGCTCGCCTGCCGCTTCATCCCGCGATACCGGAATAAAGGTCGTGGCGCGCTACGGCTTCGGCAAGACTCGCCTGGGTGTGATCTACGAGCAGCTGAAGTACGAGCAGCAGAACAGTGTCGCAGCCGCCACCGCGTTCCAGAGTTACAGCCGCAACGCCTACGCGTTCACGGCAACCCACGAAATCGGTCCCGGCACCTTTCGCGGCCTATACGCCAGGGCCCAGAGCGGAAACTGCAGCCTGGCCGGTGGCGGCGAGTGCCTCGCCGGCGGACTGGGAGCGCGGCAGTACTCGCTCGGCTACAGCTACACTTTCTCGAAGAGGACCGATTTGTACGGGTTTTACACTCGCGTCGCCAATGATCCCAACGCAACCTACCAGTTCGCGAACGCGGCGGGCATCGGTGCCGCTGCCGGCGCGGCGAACGTCGGCTATCTGCTCGGCATGCGGCACACGTTCTGATCGCCAAGTCCCCTTTGAGCGGCGCCGTTGTGTGCCGCTCTTTTTTTTGCGCTCCGACGCCTATTTAGCGCTGGCGTAAGCCTCCGCAAATGTTTTCATTTCGGTAGCGTTGAGATCGGAAATCGCCCAAAAGGCCATGCCTCCATTGATCCAATGCAGAACGTTATAGCCGTGCTTCGACAGGCTCTGCATCGGCAGACTGCGGTCTCTCCGATCTGGCCAGACAAAAAGATTGATTACGTGCTGGCGGCGCCCATACACCAGCGCCGCGACGGGCCTGTTGTCCA